>JASMLW010000515.1 GCA_030748485.1 Pirellulaceae bacterium | reverse complement strand
TCCGCGGACACGAACGCGGCAGCTGGTACTTCAAAGACAAGCACGGCGACGCCGGTGGTCGGCTCTACAACACGGCGGTCGCGACAATGATTCTCGAGGTCTACTACCGCCACATGCCGCTCTACGCGCGACCGGCGGTTGAAAGAGACTTCTAGGCGCCACGACCTCCGCACTGCGGCGCCGCTGCCGCTGCGATTTCGGCGCCGGGTTGCGGGCGCTTGGGCCGGTCAGCCAAACCGGGCTACGTCCGCCGGCGTCAACGCCCCGCGATGCAGGGCGGTGGCGACCAGCGCCGCGTCGCAACCGGAGCCCTCGAGCGCGAGCAGATCGTTGAGTCCGCGAACGCCGCCGCCCGATATCAAGTCGACATCGGGGAACCTGGTCTTCACCTGACGGCAGAGGTCGAGCACACTGAGCCCGTCTTCGCCGCCGACTCGCGCCAGATCCAACACGATGAGGCGACGGAAACCGGCATCGATCGCGCAACTGGCGATTTCCAGCGGAGTGCGGTTTGCGAACGACTCGTTCCAGGGCCGGCCGCCCAACAAGTCGACGCTGAAAATGGGCGACTCGCCAGCCGCCGCGAATAGCGCGGGCAGATCGTCGAGCGAAGCGATGGACTCTAAACCGATCACGACGCGCGGCGCGGTCGGCAGCGAGGCGAGCGCCGCGGCCCGGCGGCAGTCTCCGGCTCCCGCGTCGATCCACAATGCCAACGGCCGGTTGTCGCTGTTCCGCTGAATGGCCTCGTAGGTAGACGGGTTGAGTGGTCCACCGCCGATGGCGTCGAGGTCGGCGACGTAGAGAGTGCTGAAATCAAACGCGCCCGCTAATCCGGCGGCCACATCGGGTGGTTGAGCCGAAGCGGCGAACGGACAATCGACTGGCTGGTAGGACTCGCGCTGGCCGGCGACGCCGCGAACCACGACACCGCCAAGCAGATCGAGAACGGGAACTACCTTCATCTGTCGCGACCACGCACCTGGCAGGGTTCCGAAGCAACTGACGACGCGCCCTAAGTGGACGACTGCCTGGAGGCAATGTAACAACCAACTCCGGCCAACCCGGCCGCGACGCACCCAAACTGCAAGATGCGGCGAATCCAATGGGCGCGACCGTCGCTGGCCTCTAAATTCGCCTCCACTTCGTCCACCTCGGCCTGCGCGGCTTTCGCGGTCTCAGCAGCCGTTTTGCTGTCCCCTTCGTGCGGATGCAGTTGACCGACCGCCTGAACATAACGAGCCTCCTCCTCATCGCTCCAACCGGCTCCAAATGTATCGGGCAGCAACATGCTGGCCACCCAACACAATACGCTCACGCCGAGCAGACCGGTGGCTGCGTGTGATAGGTTCATTCTTTACCTCGCGGTTAACAAGACGCCCACTCAACGCTACTTGACGT
Source organism: Pirellulaceae bacterium (assembly GCA_030748485.1). GTDB lineage: Bacteria > Planctomycetota > Planctomycetia > Pirellulales > Pirellulaceae > JASMLW01. The sequence goes on along the minus strand of JASMLW010000515.1, from coordinate 14,037 downwards.
ACTGCGTGTGTTCCGAGTGGGTCTTGTCGTTCGACCCAATCATGTAGGCCATGGCGATCGGATCGACCGAGTCAACGAGGAAGCCGACGTGGCCATCGACGAATGCGACCACCACGCCGCCCGGATGGTGGCTCCGCGGAGCCGCCGACAAGTAGCAAGTGGAGCCCGTCGGGTAACTGTAAGTCGCGCACGGCATGCGATCCAATCTCGCGCCAGCCGGGTCGGGACACTGGTAGAGAATGTCGACATTGGGACCGCGATTGTTGGGCGTTTGATTGGAGCCGACACTCACATCCCAGTGTTGAAAGCGAGTAGGTTTTGCGTTGGGGTTGTATTGGCAAGGCCCGACATCCATGTGGTGGTGCATGTCGAACGCCAGCAGACTCGAACCATTCCAAGGCAACGACCACACGCCGCGCGGGTCGCGTTCGTCCGGCCGCGTGCGCACCTCCGCCAACATCAGCGTGGTCGATTCGCCGTCGCCATTGAAATCGGCCGACGTCCGGCGGTAATGCCCGGCCAACGCCCCCGGGTAAACACTCTCCAGGTCGACGTGAAAAGGACTCACATACGCAGCGTAGTTACCCTTGGCGAATCGCTTCCCACTGCTGTGCAGATAGAAACGCTCTGACGAGTCGTCGCTCGGGCAGTTGGCGATCGCGAGATGAACCGCCTGAGGATCCGACGGCTGGTTCAAAACCGTGTCGCTAAAATTGATGCTGCCGTGCAAAACCTCTTGCTCAAGATACGGCAGCGTCAACACCATCCAACTGAACATCTTCCCCGAGGCGGGGTTGAAGTTAGTGCGAGTCGTGTTGACGATCCCCGCCGCGGGGAAGACGCGACGGTTCGTCTCGTAGTTGCGAATGCCCAGCGCCAAGTTCTTGCTGTTGTTGATGCACTGCAACCGACGACCCGCCTCGCGGGCCGCCTGCACAGCCGGCAAGAGGAGGGAGACGAGAATCCCAATGATGGAGATGACAACGAGTAGTTCAACAAGAGTAAACGCCCGGTGCGCCCGAGTGCTCATAATGATCCCCTCGAATGTGTGCTGGCCCGTGGGCGGACTGTTATGAATGGGTTATCGCCGCCACGAGCCTATTGGAAACCGCCCAGAGGCCGAATGCAAGCAACTATTCGCTGGCGCCGCTGCGCCAGCACATCGTGGGTTCGGTTCTCCGGATCCTGCGGGGCGATGCAAGCTGTCAATGGAAACGGCCCATCTCCAGGCGAAGCGGTCGCTTGGCTAACGTCGCAAGCAGTGTCGCTAGCAGTGTCGCTAGCAGTGTCGTTCGCAGTGTCGCTCGCACGGCTCTGGCGGGAAAATTGGGATGGAAAGTATTGCAAAGGTTCTGTAATACGTGGCAGGAGCGAACGCCGGTCTGCTGGCGCTGCCACTGATGGCATTTTGCTTAAATCGCCGCAGATTCCGGCGTTGCGTCAGAACGACTCAAGCTGCGCAGCGACATGACCGAATTGTGGCATGGGAAATGCGTTCCTCGACCGTTAACCACAACCCCGTTGGGCGCCACGAGGGCGCGATCACGAACAAGGCAAGGAGTGCTCGAATGCGTTTGCACAAAGCAGTGATGCTTCCGTTGGCCCTTTTGATAGTCTCGCTAGCTGGCCCGAGCGCGCGCGCCGACGGTATCAATGTGGCGGTCGTCGACATCAGCCACATCTTCAAGAACCACAGTCGCTTCAAATCGACGGCCGACAGCATCAAAGCGAACATCAAGAGCTTTGAGCAAGAGATGACTCAACGGCGAGCCGCCCTGACCGAAAAGGGACAGAAGCTCGACCAATTCAACCAGGGCACACCACAGTTCAAGGCGTTGGAGGCCGAGTTGGCTCAACAAGCTGCCGCAATGAAACTGGAAGCGGACCGCAAGCGTCGCGATGTCCTGGAGTTGGAAGCCAAGGCTTACTACGACACGTACCAGGAGGTCCAACGAGCGATCGCGACCGTGGCGGCCAAGTACAACATCGCGTTGGTCCTTCGCTACAACAGCCAGCCGATTGACCCGAACGATCGAGCCGACGTGCTGCGCGGCGTCAATCAGGCGATCATCTATCACAACAAATTGGACATCACCAGCCAGGTGATGCAAGCGTTGGGGATCAACCCCAACGTCAGCCAGGTCAACGGCCCGGCAGCCCGCTAGCGCAGCGAGTCGGCGTGTCGCTCGCTACGGCGACGCCGCGACAAGAGAGCCTTGCTTGGTCGCGGCCAGGGGAAAATGGGCGAACGCCGAGTGCAAACAAGCGACGCCGCGACGCCGCGCTCCAGCGCGGCGTCGTTCTTTCATGCGCCAAGTCCGGCGTCTACTTCCACCGCGGGGGTCGTTTTTCAAGGAACGCGGCGAGGCCCTCGACGGCGGCTTCCGTTGTCCGCGCCGTCGCGCTGGCGGCGGCTCCCGAGGACAGCTGGGTCGTCACTTCCTCGCCAATCGTCTCGTTGATCAGACGTTTGGTGAGTTGCACCGACTCGGGCGCGCATTCGGCGACGCGTTCGGCAATCGAGTGCGCGTGAGCCCAGACCTGTTCCGACGTGGTCATTTCGTGGAACAGGCCGATTCGATGAGCTTCATCGGCGTCGATCATGTCGCCGGTAAGCAGCAGCCGCGCCGCGTGGCCGGCTCCGATTCGCCACGAGAGCAAGGGAGCCACCATGCCGGCGACGACGCCGCGCTTTGGCTCGGGCAGGCTGAATCTTGCGTTTGGAGTGGCGACAACAATGTCGCTCGCCAGCAACAGTCCGCAGCCTCCCGCGACGACCGGACCGTCGACCGCCGCGATGATCGGCTTGGGAAAGATCATCAAGAAGTCGATCAACTCGCGGTATTGAACAGCGTCTTCATGCCATTGCTCGAACGCATTCTCACTGCTGGCCGTGGCCTGCATCTCATTCAAGTCCATGCCGGCGCAGAATGCCGATCCCGATCCGGTGAGGATCACCGCGCGGACCTTGCGTTCCTGGTGAAGGTCCTCGAAAGCCTGGTGAATCTCCGCCAGCATCCGCCGCGACAAGGCGTTTCGTTTCTCGGGGCGATTGAGAATAACTGTGCCGCTGGGAACGTGCTTCTTGATCTTGACCAATGGCTCCATGTGGGCCAACTCCAGTTCTGACTGTCTGACTGACACAAACGGGGAAGAGGTCTTAGGTCGAAGGGATTAGCTTACTGCATCTCAACGAGATTATCTGGGCGCGGCAGCCGCATGTCGAGAATGGCTGGGGCGAGCAGTTTGCCCTGCGTGTCGATGCGAGGCGAGCGGCTCGCACCTCCGGACAAGGCGTTGTAGAGAAGAAAGTTGAGAGCGTGGATATTCGCCATTTCAAATCGCTCCGTCCGCTCGACAGGCAGCAGATCAAAGAACGCCTGCACGCGTTCGACGGTGAGTTCACTGACGAGAAACTCGTAGCCGCTGGGCGTGAAGGCGATCACTCCGACGTTGGCGTGGTCGCCCTTGTCGCCGCTGCGTGCGTGAGCAATCTCGCGAAGCGCGATCGAGCCATCGGGCGGTGAGTTCATGGGTTGTCTCCATTGGCCGGTCGGTCGCGCCACGCGAGGGCCGTTTCGATCCGCGCGCGAGGTTCGACGGCGTCTCGTGGAATCAACGTGGGCCAGTACGCGAAGACGGGCCGCACGGGACTGCGAGCGGCGGCGTACCCGGCCAAACCCGCCGGACCGCTCGTGATCAGCGGCGCGATCTCCTTCACGAATCGTTCGACCGGTTGCCGTTGCTGGGCTCGGGCGTGGATCCGCAGCACACCTTCGGTCGGCGCAACCGTTCTCGTCGAGCTCGTCCCGGCCGCCTGGCCCGCGCCCAACAACTCCCAACTCAGCCGGTCCAGCGGGCACCCGGCGCGCAGCAAGCGGCGCTCGATAATCTCGACAACCGCGGTGGCTCGCTCGCGGCAATCATCGCCGAACACGAGCAGTTGGCCGACGGCGGCGAACCCATCCCGATAGGCCAGGGACGCCTTGTATTGAGCGGGTCGCGGATTGCCTTTGGCCCCGGCGACTTGCACGCGATTCTCGCCGACTGCGGCCAGCTGAACCGATGTAAAGTCGACGCTGACATCGGGCGTCGGGTAGCAACGCGGATCGCCGATCTCGTAGATCAACTGCTCCGCCACACTCCGCCGGTCGACTCGACCTCCCGTCTCCGCCGGCTTGGTAATCACACAATCTCCGCTCGGATCGAGTTCGGCGATCGGGTAACCGACGTCGGCCAGATCCTCGGTGGGAAGCGAACTGAATCCACCGGTGACCTGAGCGCCGCATTCGATCAGATGACCGGCGACTGTCGCGCCGGCGAGCCGATCGAGATCGCTCCACTCCCAATCGAACTCGTGAACGGCTGGAGCGACAGTCAACGAGGCGTCGGCGATGCGACCAGTGATGACGCACTGCGCGTCAGCGGCCAACGCCTCAACCAGCGGAGCCGCCCCCAAATAAACGTTCGCGCTCACCAACTCGCCCGCTCGATCGCCCAACGGCTCGCCGGTATCCATGTTGGCCAGATCGATCCCGCCGGCTTGCAGTTCGGCAATGCGGTCGAGCAGGTCGTCGCCCGTAACGACGCCGATGCGGAGATCGCCGAGCCCCGCAGCGCAGAACAGAGTGGCGGCCTGGCGGGCGCAAGCGAGCGGATTGACGCCGCCGCTGTTCGTGAGAATTCGCAACTCGGGTTGATCCTGGCAGTGCGGAATCAGCGACTCCAGAATGGCCAGAAAATCTCGCGCGTAGCCGCGGTCGGGATGCTTGCCGCGCTGGTAAGCGAGAATCGAGAGCGTCAATTCCGCCAGGTGCTCAATCGTCAGGTAGTCGACTTCGCCGCCGGCGACGAGTCGTCGGGGGGCGTCCAAGTCGTCACCCAAGAAGCCTGCACCATTGGCGACGCGGATGGTCATGCGGCGACTCGTTTCCGTTCTGGAATCAAACTTGAAACACGCCAACTCGAAACGCTTCTTCGCTGGGAACGCGCGTGGCGATCTCGAGCGAGTGGATCAAGACGTCTCGCGTCGCGTCAGGTGAAACGATGTCGTCCACCCAACCGCGGGCGGCTCCGTACTCCACATGAGTCTGCTGCTCGTAGTCGCCCGCGACTTCGCGCTGCAGCGACTCGAGCTCCTCGGCGTCGATCGTATTGCCGTCCCGGCGCATGCTGCGGATGGTGATGTCGAGTAGTGTCGACGTCGCCTGTTGAGCTCCCATGACCGCGCACTTGGCGTTGGGCCAGGCGTAGATGAATCGCGGGTCAAACGCCTTGCCGCACATCGCGTAGTTGCCCGCGCCGAAGGAACCGCCCGTGATGACCGTCAACTTCGGCGAGCGAGAATTGCTGACGGCGTTAACAAGCTTGGCTCCCGCCTTAATGATGCCGTCCCGTTCGCTCTCCTTGCCCACCATGAATCCGTTCACGTCTTGAAAGAACAATATCGGCAATTGATCTTGGTTGCAGTTCATGACAAACCGCGCCGCTTTCTCGGCGCTGTCCACGTACAGAACACCGCCGAATTGAAACTCCCCGTTGGGCGTCTTGGTTCGTTGATGTTGATTGGCGACGATTCCGACCGAGAATCCGCCCAGCCGCGCCGTGCCACAGACGACCGTCGCACCGTACTCAGCCTTGTACTCGTCAAATGAATGGGCGTCGACGATGCAACTCAACACGTCGCGGACATCGTACTCAGCTTGTGTCTCCGGGTTGATCAGTTGGTAGAGATCCCGCGGGTCGCGCGACGGCTCCTCCGCGGCGACGCGATGAAACGGCGGCGGCGGCGTCTCGGGGTCCGCGGGAGCGAGCGCCGCCAAGCGGCGAATGCGCTCCAGACATTGTTCATCATTCGGCTCGCGATAGTCGATTGTGCCGCTGATCGACGCGTGCATCTCGGCTCCGCCCAACGCCTCGCTGTCGACTTCCTGACCAATGGCGCTTTTCACCAGCGCCGGACCGGCCAGGTACAATCCCGATCCCTCTGTCATCAGCAACTTGTCGCAAAGCACCGGCAGGTAGCCGCCGCCCGCCACGCAATTGCCCATGATCGCAGCGATTTGTGAAACGCCCATCGCACTGATGACCGCGTTGTTTCGGAAAATGCGACCGAAGTCATCTTCGTCGGGAAAGACATCCTCCTGCAGAGGCAGAAAGACTCCCGCCGAATCGACCAGATAGACGAGCGGCAAACGGTGCACCATCGCGATGCGTTGAGCGCGGAGCACCTTCTTCGCGGTCGCCGGAAAGAAGGCCCCCGCCTTCACCGTGGCGTCGTTCGCAATGATCATGTGACGCCGGCCTTGGATGCGTCCGAGCCCGGTGATCACGCCCGCCGCCGGGGCTCCGCCCCAGGAGTCGTACATCTTGTCGCCCGCGAAGACTCCCCACTCAATCGTCAGCTCGCCGTCATCCAACAAGCGCTCGATCCGCTCGCGTGCGGTGAGTCGCCCCTTCTGGTGTTGACGCTCAATCGACGCCTCGCCACCGCCGCCCCTGATCCGCAGTCGCTCCGCTTCGATCTGTTGAGTCATCGTCTGCAGTGGTGAACTCATGAACGTTGTTTCCGAGTGGGGGCGGACGTGGGGCGACTCGAATGATATTCATCTGAGCGAAATCAGCAACGGTCCGCCGCGTCGGCAAATACGTCCTAAATCCGAACAAGCGCTCAAATTTGAGGCGCATGAAGAATCTCCGCCCTCCGCCCACGGCTCGTCGGTCAGTGAATTGGAATCACTCTAAGTGGAGGCGCAAAAACTCGTTAGCGATTTTCAGCGAGTGACGTTGCAGTTTCCCGAACGATTGGCGCGCCAAGTGCTTTTTAAGAGCGACGTTATCAAAGCAAGTGATCCCGCTGATTGGGCGCGGCTGGCTTTCGGGTCGGTCGCGTCCTTTTATCTTTCTTGTCGAATCATCTTTCTTCTCGAACTGCCCACCAGACAACCCCGCGCACTGCACCCTCACCGCCCGATTCGTAAACTAGCGGTTCGGCTGATTCGAATGACGGGAGTCCGCGATGGGAACGAAGTACGGAGTGATTGGGCTAGGTTGGTTCGGAGAGAAGCACTGCGAGGCGTTGGCCGGCCTGCCGGAAGTCGAGATCCATTCTCTTTGCACTCGTCGTCCGGACCGCTTGGCCGAGGTGGCGGACCGGTTCGGCGTGCGGAGCACCTACGTCAACTACGAAGAGATGCTGGCGGATCCCGAGTTGGAGGCGGTGAGCATCGTGACGATGTGGGATCAGCACAAGGATCCCACGCTGGCCGCCCTGGCCGCGGGCAAACACGTGTTCCTCGAGAAGCCGATGGCGTCGACAGTCGAACACTGCGAGTTGATCGTGGAGGCGGCCGATCGAGCGGACGGACATTTGATGGTCGGGCACATTTGCCGATTCAATCCGCGATATGCGGCGGCGAAGGAAGACATCTCGGCCGGTCGCATCGGCCGCATCATTTCGATGTACGCGCGACGGAACATACCGGCTTGGGTGACCGAAGATCTGCTCGACAAGATCGGTCCGATCATCGGCGACGGAGTTCACGACACCGACCTCATGTTGTGGATGAGCGGAGACCAGATCACTACCGCGTACGCGCAAACCGTCCAGTACCGCGACAAACAGCACCCCGACTTGGGGTGGACCATGTATCGATTCGCCAACGGCGCCACGGGCGTCCTCGAGAACGTCTGGTGCCTCCCCGAAAAAACGGCGTTTCAGATCGACGAGCGCCTCGAGATCATCGGCACGGAGGGATCGATTCACGTTCACGAAACTCATCCCAACTATTCGATTTGCGATGACGACGGCTGGCGATCCCCCGACACGACCTACTGGCCGCTGCTGCATGGGCAACGGGCCGGGGCGCTGCGCGATGAGTTGAGTTACTTCGTCGGTTGCTTGCAACGAGGCGAAGCGCCGAGCGCGATCACTCCGCGCGAAGCTCTCGAAGCTGTCCGCGCTTGCCTGGCGGCGGAACAGTCGGCGGCGAGCGGTCAGGTTGTGACGATCCGACCGGAACCTACGCGACCTGCGTGACCAACGCGACCTACGCGACCTACGCGACCAACGCGACCAGCTAGGTAAGCGTCAAGAACGTGTGCCATTCGAAACCGCTCGCCAGCGATTCCTCCGCGGCGAACTCCAGATGTACGACGCGTCGCCGATCCACGCAATCCGTGTCCGACATCTGACTGGCGTGAAAGAGCAAGGGACGCATGACCACGACGTCGCCGGCCGATGCGAGCACTCGCCGCGGCGGCGAAGCGGTGGCCGAACTTCTCGAGGGCTCGCTGTGCGATCCGGGCAACGCCAGCAGCGGACCGTTGGCCGCCGTCATATCGTCCAAGTGAATCCGCAACGTCACCATCCGCTCAAGCAACTCGTGCGGCGCCTCCACGTGTGCGACACCGTCTTTGACAGTCGGCTTCGAGAACGGAGCCAGTGGCGTGCAATGACGGCGGACGGCGATCGTCTGATCGCGATGCCAAGGCAGCGACCAGGCGCGCTGGGGCGGTTTGTCGAAGTAGAGCGCCCGGACCAATCCGGCGCCCTCGCCCAGAGTCTGTCCGACGACGTCCAACAACGCCGAACGCCGCCAAACGGTCATCGCATCTGGCCAACTCCCGATCAGATGGCGAGCCGCCTGGACTTCGTTGCGGTCGCCGATGCCGCCGCGGACGTCAAGCCAGCGATCCAAACTCGCTCGACATGACTCCAGCTCGCTCGCCCCATAGACACAGGACAACACCGTGTATCCGTCTTGCTGCAGGGCTCTAGCATCGAAGTTCACGACGATTCCCCAGATTTCTAAGAAGGGTTGGCGAGTGACGATGGTTCGGTTGGTAGGTCGCGGAATTCGCCGCCTCGACGGAAGACTCTATCGGGGATTCGTAAATAAGGGACTTCTGGCGAAGTCCACTACGGTCCACTGCGGAGATTCGTAAAAGGGACTTCTGGCGAAGTCCACTACGGTCCACTGCGGAGATTCGTAAATCAGGGACTTCTGGCGAAGTCCACTACGGTCCGCTACGGAAGTCTGACAGATTTGAGACGGGGCGTCGATTTCCCGCAACGTGGGGACTGGATTCAACGCGTGTTGCGAATGATCAACACGCGATTGGCTCGCCCCGCATGCGATAGATGCGTCATAAACATCTATTTTCAAACACCTTACGGCCTCCTTGCAACACCGACTCGAACGCCCTGGCGCGGCGGCTGCTCCTAATCGGGCCGTCGCCAATGTCAAGTCGCCTCGCAAAGGAGTTTCGCCGTGGCAAAGAGTATCCGCAACACCGCTAAGCCAGCCGCCAAGAAAAAGACCTCAACAGCTCGCAGCGGTCAAAAAGGCAAGTCCGAGCAAAACGGCGATGTAGCCTTGAACAACCGTAACGAAGACGAGCAGGAGGCTGCGGAGAAGGCGAACGATGAGGAGACGGGAAACGAGATCGAAGAACTCGACCGCCGCCGCGCATCGGCCGACAACACCGACGATCCAGTTCGCATGTACTTGATGCAGATGGGCCAGATTCCCTTGTTGACTCGCGCCGAAGAGATCGCCGCCGCGATGGAAATCGAACGGACGCGGGACCTCTACCGTCACACGATCTTGGCGACCGACTACGTGTTGCAAGGGGCCGTACACTTGCTCGAACAAGTTCGCGACGGCAAGTTGCGGTTGGACCGCACGATTGAAGTCTCCGTCACGAACACGACGGAGAAGAAGAAGATCATGAAGCGACTCGGGCCGAATCTCGAGACGCTGCACCACCTGCTTCGCAGCAACCACGCTGACTTCCGCACCGCGATCAGCAAGAGCACTCCCATGCGTGAGCGGCGAGCTGCCTGGCGACGATTGGTCGTGCGGCGCAACAAGGCCGTGCGGCTGGTCGAGGAACTCAATCTCCGCACGAACCGCTTGCAGCCGTTGTTCGACAAGCTGCGCGACATCGGCAATCGCATGCTGACTCTCCGAGAACTGATCGCTCAGGCCGAGCAGAACGACGGCTACGCGATGGGCCGCACGATCGACGAGTTGACCGGCGAACTGCGGTACTTGATGCGAATCACATTTGAGAGCCCGGCGACGCTCAAGCGGCGAATCGACAAGACGGCGAGGTATCAAGAGGACTACGACGGTGCGAAGCGAACTCTGTCGGCCGGCAACCTGCGTCTGGTCGTCTCGATCGCCAAGAAGTATCGCAATCGCGGGCTCAGTTTTCTCGACCTCATCCAAGAGGGCAACACGGGCTTGATGCGAGCGGTCGACAAATTCGAACACGCTCGCGGCTACAAGTTCTCCACTTACGCGACTTGGTGGATTCGGCAGGCGATCACTCGGGCGATCGCCGACCAGAGCCGTACGATTCGCGTGCCGGTTCACATGATCGACACGATGAGCAAGGTGCGAGCCGTAACGCGACAACTCGTTCAGGAACTCGGCCGCGAGCCGACGCCCGAAGAAACTGCTTCGCGAGCCGGATTGTCGCTCGACGACACCCGCTGCATCCTCAAGATGGCTCGCCAGCCGCTGTCACTCGACCAGCCTGTCGGCGATCACGACGACAGCTACTTTGGCGAGTTTCTCGAGGACTACCGCGACGACGATCCGCTCTACGACACGAACCAAGAGGCGCTGAAGCACCGCATCGAAGAGGCCATGCAAAGCCTCAACTATCGCGAACGCGAAATCCTCCGTCTGCGATACGGCTTGGCGGATGGCTACTCCTACACGCTCGAGGAAGTCGGCAAGATCTTCTCGGTCACTCGCGAACGCGTCCGCCAGATCGAATCGAAAGCGGTTCGCAAGTTGCAGCAGCCGTACCGCAGCCGAACTTTGCTCGGCTTCCTGGATAGCGGCGAACTGCCCATGATCGACTCAGCCGAAACGGCCTGATTCGCAAGTCGTACAACCTCCCCCGCGCCCCGCGATTCGATCGAGTCGCGGGGCGTTTTTTGTTGGACGACATCGGCCATGGCCAACATCGACTCCGCTTACGCGTTTGAGGAAGTTTCACTATCATTCACGACAACGCCGCCGCGTTACCCTCTACCTGTCTCCCAACCGTCGTGAAATGTCCGATCTAGCCGTCCATTATCGGTCCTCCAACCGGGCCGTCTCGTTTGAGCTGTTTCCGCCCAAGACGCCGAGCGGCGAGCAGGCGATGTTCCGGCACGTCGAGCAGTTGTGCCGTTTCGCCCCCAGCTACATTACGTGCACGTACGGCGCCGGCGGGTCGACGCGAAACAAGACGCTCGACATCGTCAGCGAAGTCAAACGCCGTTTTGACGTCCCCGTCGCATCTCATCTCACGTGCGTCGGCGCGACAGTTGACGAATTGCGCAGCTACTTGACTGCGGCTCGGGAGCGCGGGGTGGACTACATCGTCGCCTTGCGGGGCGACCCTCCCCAAGGCGAAACTTCTTTTCGTGCCGTCGACGGAGGGCTCAGTTACGCCAACGAGTTGGTCGAACTGATTCGAGCTGAGTTCGCCAATTTCGGGGTCGCGGTCGCCGGGTATCCCGAGAAACACCAGGAAGCTCCCAGCCCGGAAGTCGATCTGGAAAACCTCAAGCGAAAAGTCGACGCGGGCGGCGACGTCGTGATCACGCAACTGTTCTACGGCAACGACGATTTCTCTCGGTTCCGCGAACAGTACGACAAGGCCGGTATCGACGCACCGTTGGTGCCAGGCGTCTTGCCCGTCACCAACCTCGGCCAGATCCAACGGATTACGTCGCTCTGTGGAGCCAAACTGCCGGGCTCCTTCGTGGAACGCCTGGCCGAGAAAGACGACAAGGAGTGGCAGTTCCAAGTCGGAGTTGAATTCGCAACCAGACAGGTGCAAGAACTACTCGACGGCGGCGCGCCCGGAGTCCACTTCTACGTTCTCAACCGCTCCCAGGCGACCGCCGCTGTGCTGGACGGATTGCAACGGTAGTTGAGCAAGTAGGTCCTGCCTGCCGGGCAGGACTTCGCGACGAAGTCGCGACAACGGACGCTCCACTTCCTGCAGCGCGGCGGTTTTGATGCAACGCTGAGCGCGAATCGGCCAGTGTTCCAGAGCAAGTAAGTCCCGCCCGGCAGTACCTACTAGAACGCCAACTCACCCGCCGTCCATTCGCGTTCCACGTGAGTTAGGTCGAACATGTCGTGGATGAGTTGTTTGTCGCAATCGCGCTGCGCGACGTCGCGGCGAAGGAACATTCTCTTCTGCGTGGCGATCATGACTTCCGGCGGCAGCTCGGCGACCTGTCCGAACAACCGCGCGTAGTTGACAAAGCTGGGCACATTTTCCGTTACGAAACCGTAGACCATGCTGCAGGCGCCGATGGTCTTGCCGGTGAAAATGCCCGTGTTGATTGCCGTCTTGGCGTAGTCACCCATGATGCAACCGACAAACTGCATCTTGGTCGGAGTCTTGACGCCGTTGTACTCCATGTTGACTTTACCGTAGGTGTTCTTCAGATCGCTATTGCACGTACCGGCTCCGAGGTTGATCCAGCTGCCCAAATAACTGTGTCCCAAAAAACCGTAGTGCTGCTTGTTTGAGTACGGTTCGATCACCGACGCTTCAACTTCACCGCCGATTTTGCAAGTGTGTCCCACCGAGACGCCGTCTTTGATCGCCGAATGTTCAATCACGCGCGCCGCGCTGCCGATGAAAGCGGGTCCGCTGAGAAAACAATAGGGGCCGATTCTGGCGTTCTGATCCAACACGATCGGTCCGTCGCCAGTGTCGCTGACTACGTGTTCGCCCAACGACGCTCCCTCGGCCAGAAAGACTCCGTCGCGCACCTCACGGTACTCTTGGGTGGCCAAGCGGTGCTCGAGATTCTGGCGGAGAATCTCTAGGTTCTCTCGAACGATGTCGTGCGGGTACTCGAATAGGGGCGGCGAGAAATCAAACTGCTCGTCCCCCGCCGCGGCGATCAGTGAGCCGACGATGTTGTCCGCCGCCCATGTCCTCGAATCGGGAAGGTCGTGCAAGCGGACGATCGCGGCCGTCACCGCTTGGTCGCTGCGAGCCAGACCGATCCGTTCGCTCTCGGACAACTTCAGCAATTGCCGGTACGTGTCGCGGGCCGGAGCCAGACGCGCGTTGACGAACAGCGCCAAGCGGTCGTCGTTCTCGGGCGGCTCAGCCAGATCGGCGAAGTCGGTCTCCTGAATCGACCTGAGGTGCGGGCGGACGACGCCGAATCGCCGCTCGTCCAGCCGGCGGATCCAATCGATCAGCCGGTAGCCTCCACAGGAGATGGCGTAGGTCGGGCGGCCAATCGTCGCCGGATGCAACCGGGCAGCCACATCATCTTCGAAGACGATTGTCTTCATCGCCCTGTCCTTCCTTGTTCCGCTCGTCCGTGTTCGGCTCGTCCGTGTTCGGCGCGCCGGTCGGCATTGTCGGCGAATCAGGGGCTCTCTTGAAAGACGAATTCGAGCGATTCGGGGCGGCGGTGGTTGTACTTTGAGTCGAACTCTTCCGAGTCCATCACCAGCAGCATGATCCCTTCCACCAAGGCGACAACAAATCCGACGCCGCAGCAGCTGAGCAGCAGGAGCAACAGTCCAGCCGTATTTGAGCCCAAGTAATAATGGTGGGCGCCCGTCGCGCCGACGCCGATCGCCAGCAGGGCCGCGATTGTCTTGTTCTTGGTGCGATTCTCAGCCGACGCCATACGGGGCCTCTGCCCTCTCCTGTTGCCTCTCGTCGGCAGTATCCAATCGTCCCCGGCGGGAGTCAAGGTGATGTCAGCGCCGTGTCGAGCCGCCAAGGCTCGCGCCGCCGTCCGTCGGCGCTGACAAACTAAGCCGACAAACTAATCGGCGCGATCTTGGAAAAACTGTCGTTGCAATCCGTCGAGACGGCGGAATCGACAAATCCAGCGCCGAAAATGTACTAGGTTTGAGTTGCAACTTGAAGGCGCGGGTCGAACAGTTTTGGCGTTGAGGAAACGGGGCTTCCCCGGTTGGATTCCAGCGAGAGCGGCCGAGGAAAGATCGTGCGGTAGCTCGCTTTGTGTGTGGCACTGCCACT
>JASMLW010000514.1 GCA_030748485.1 Pirellulaceae bacterium | reverse complement strand
GACCAATATCCTGATGGAGGCCATACCTCCGTCTACCGAATCATGCAAGAGGCCCGTGCTGGGCCCAAATAAACATGTTCACAGCAGCGGCCTTGGAAGGCCATCGTACGGCAAGACATCGGTTTTGAAATGCGCTCTAGTGACTAATGAATGTCACAAATCTTAATGACGAAATCGACTCGACGGTGAACGCCGGGGAGTCCTTAGACATTAGGTCTTGCCGTTCCATCGCGTCGCTACGCGTTCACGTATTTTTCCCAATAGTCGGGCATCAGCTGTTGGACTTGAGCTTCGAGTTCTTCGTCGCTGATCGCCGTGATGCGGCCTTCGACTTCGTATTGGTCCATCACCCAGCGGGCGACCTTGTGGCACTTGATCTTGCTGATCCGCTGGTCGTCTTTGAGCCCGAAGAACTCATTGATCCAATGGGTGACGCCGTCAGCTCCGCTCTTATCGGTCAGGGCCACGCGGGGCGGGCGATTCAACAAGGTCGCCGTGTCAAAGATGTTGTAGATCCGCTCGTCTTGCCGCAGACCACCGGCGTGAATCCCGGCTCGCGTGGTGTTGAAGTGCTTTCCGACGAACGGGTAGTTCTCGGCGATCGGGAAATCGATTGACCGCATGTAATCGGCGATTTCGGTGATGACTTCCGTTTGGATTCCGCAGAGGTCTTGTTTCAGCGAGATGTATTCGAGCAGCGCGCCTTCGACGGGCGGGTTGCCGCAGCGTTCGCCGAATCCGAACAACGTGCCGTTGAGCGCATCGCAGCCGTACAGCCAGGCGGTGGCTCCGTTGGCGTGGACGCGGTGGAAATCGTTGTGCCCATGCCACTCGAGCCGGTCGCTGGGGACGCCGCATTCCTGGTTCAACTTGTAGATCATCTTCGGGACGCTGCGAGGCAGTTCGACGCCCGGATAATGCACTCCGAAGCCCATCGTATCGCAGATGCGAATCTTGACCGACTGCTCTTCCGGTACTTGTTCACTCATCCGCATCAGGCGATCGACGAAGGGCATGACGAAACCGTCCCAGTCGGCGCGGGTCACATCTTCGAGGTGACAGCGCGGCCGCACGCCCGCCTCAAACGCGGCGTCGACGACTTCGCAGTAAGAGTCCATACACTCCTGGCGGCTCTTGAACTTGAGCTTGTTGAAGATGTGGTAGTCGGACGAACTGGTCAGCATACCGGTCTCTTTCAAGCCGGCTTCTTTGACCAGTCGAAAGTCCCCTTTGACAGCGCGGATCCAGCCCGTGCACTCGGGAAACTGATGGCCCAACTCGCGGCAACGATCGAGCGTCTCGCGGTCGTTTTTGGTGTACAGAAAGAACTCCGTCTGGCGGATCACGCCATTCGGTCCGCCCAGCTTGGCGAGCAAGTCGTACAGATGAACCATCTGGTCGACGGAGTACGGAGGGCGGGCTTGCTGCCCGTCGCGGAACGTCGTGTCGGTGACGAAGATATCGCGCTTGATCACCGATTGAGGATCGAATTCAACCGCCTTGCCGTCGATGTGCTCAATCATTGGCCCGTCGAATTTGATCAACGGCGGCATTGCGTAATCGAATGTATCTTCGAGCAAGTCGGGTTCGGTGCTGTCGATCAGCGGATGGTCTTTTCGTGCGGAGGCGATGGGCATGGCGGGCTCCCGGGTTGTTTCTTTGGTGGACGTCGGTGACGGGCGAGTTTTAGATTTCGACACCCTGCTCTTTGCAAACGCCTTCGATGAACTCAGCCGCGCTGGCGACCGTGGTCACGGCCAGGGCCGCGTCTTCGTCCATCTCGATGCCAAATTCCTCTTCAAACATCGCGACAAGTTCGATCGATTGAACGCTTTCGGCGCCCAGGTCGACACTGAAGTTGTGTTCCGGCTTGACATCGCCCGCGTCCAATTGCAGGACGCGCGCCGTGACATCGGTGACCCGATCTAACACATTTGCCATTCTTCCGATCTCCTATCCGTGTTGAGCACGAAGTGCGCGGCGGCCTTTCTTGATGGCGTCCATCCGCGGCTCCGCTGTGATACTGAATATTTCGTCCCACATCGCCTCCATGGCGGGCGTCCAATCGAAGCCGCGGCGGCCCATGGCGGTTTTGGCGGTTTGATACAGTTTGCGTTTTCCGAAGCCCTTCGTCACGATCCCCTCGAGGAACCAGGCGAACGAAGGGATGAATTTTGGCAACGGCTTGCCCGTGCCGGCGATCAGCGCCATCGAGCCGACGTACGAGCCGGTGTTGAAGAGCGTTCCGATCGATGTCTTCGTGTGATCTCCGATCAACGAACCGACTTTGCGAGATCCCGTGTCGATGGCTTGGGTGCCGTCGAGGATCACCGAGACGTCGGAATAGTCGTTCTTGAGGTCACTGTTGGTCGTCAGCGCCCCGAGGTTCACCCACTCGCCCACGTAGGCGTGTCCGAGAAAGCCGTCGTGGTACTTGTTCGAGTAGCCTTGAATGATCGACTCCTCGACTTCGCCGCCGATCCGGCAGACCGGTCCGATCGAATTCCCTTCGCGGCACTTGGCTCCCAACAGAATCGATTTCTTCCCGACGTAGCAGGGTCCTTCGATCCGGCTGAACGGATGGACTTCCGCGCCTTCGTCGATGTAGACCGGCCCGTGTTCGGCGTCGATCACGACCATCGGATGAACGACTGCACCGGGGCCGATGTAGACGTCGGCGCGACTGCCGCGGATGGCCAAAGGCTCCTCGCAGGAGCCCTCGATCCCGCTGCGACCGGCTGCGGCGAAGTCCTTGGTTAGCTGATCCGGGTTCTCCAGGATCAGGTCCCAGGTGTAATTCCACGTCGGCACTTCGGCGTCGTGGCGGGGGAGGCTTTCCCGCGCCGAGGCGATCAAGGCGTCGATCGAATCGGCGTTCAGCCGGGCGAGATCCTCTTGGGCGATGCGAGCGAACAGGCATTCGTCGCCGTCAAACGCCGCCAGGCTCGGCCCGACCGGATCGACAGCGAGACTCTCCGCCTTCGCGCGAGCGTTGACCAACAACAGATCGTCGCCCGCCAAACTGGCCGCGTTGTTGACCGTCCAGCCGGATTGCTGGCGGTAGGCCTTGGCCATGTATTCGGGCGTGAAGCCGGCCACCTCGTGCGCCCCGGTCTTGGCGATCAGCTTGTCGGCCAGCGACGTCATGCCGCAGCGCAATTCCCAGATCGGTCGGCACAACGCCAAGGGGTCGAAATGATAACGCGACTCGGACGACCGGTCGAACAGAACCAACCGCATTTAAAAAGCTCCTTCGTGCCAACGGGTGGCGGCGGCAGCGTCGTTTGCTAACCGTCGACGCTCTCAATCCGCGAGGCGAATTGTCGTCGGGGGTCGAGGTCGGGATCGACAATCCAGGGCGGAATCACCGGCTGGTCGTTGCGTTCGCGATCGACGTGTTGATAGTACTCGCCGTTCTTCAATTGGGCCGCGGCGGCCGTATCGGAAATGGCGATCGTCCACGGGTGCAGTTGGAGAGCCGACGCCGGCACCTGCGACGAGACGGGACCTTCGATCATGCCGGCCCACGGCTGCGCTTTCCCTTCGCCTTTGGCGAGGATCAAGCAGGACCGCGCCTCCAGAATCGTACCCACGCCCATCGAGAGCGCTCGACGCGGAACCTCATCCTCGGTGTCAAAGAACCGCGCGTTGTCGGCGATGGTCTGAGGGTGAAGGGCCACGACGCTCGTTCGGCCGGCCAAGGACGATCCCGGCTCGCAAAATGCGATGTGTCCGTCGCCGCCGATGCCGAGAACTTGGATGTCGATGCCGCCCGCCGCGCGAATTTTCTGCTCGAACGCAACGCACTCCCCAGGCAAGTCGGCGGCGATCCCGCTGAGCAGATTCGTCTGCTCCTCGCGAAGACCCAAACCCTCAAACAGATGCTCCCACATGAAAGCGTGATAACTTTGGGGATGGCCGGCTGGCAGACCCTCGTACTCGTCCAGGTTGAAAGTCGTCACCTGGCTGAAATCGAGATTCTCCTGGCGGGCGATGTCGATCAGGCAGCGGTAGAGCCCTTCGGGCGTCGAGCCGGTCGCCAATCCCAGCACGGCGTTCGGTTTTTGCCGCACGACCTCGGCGACAATCTGGGCCCCTCGCGCGGACATCGCATCGTAGTCTCGTTCAATTTTTACAAACATCAGCTTTTCAACTCCGGGGTATCACACGTCGTTGGAACGGGAACTGAGCGCGAAAAAGTGCGCTGCGGCGCGTCCCACCGTCTTCGGTCCAACTGGAACCCATCAGCTTAAAACACTGAATTCCCGAACGCAAGATGCTCGCGCCCTCGCCCAGCGGAGATCGGAATCGCCCGCCCGCACGGCTGCTG
>JASMLW010000513.1 GCA_030748485.1 Pirellulaceae bacterium | reverse complement strand
AACTCGAAACGGCGAAACATCGGGCGTCAGGTCGTCGAGGTAATAGAGCACGCGAATCAACCGCGGGCAACTTCCCTCGTAGCCAAAGATGGCTGAGCCATACGGTTGCCCGTCGGCATGCAAGCTGATGCCCGGATGGCCCGGTTCACTGCGCGCGTACGCGTAAGTCATCATCACGATCTCGTCGCCCAACAACTGCCGCAGAAAGTCGATTGTTGGCGGATGAGCGATGAGCCGAGTAATCTCGCCGCCAGTGAATTCGATCTCCGAACAGTAACGCTGGCGATCGCTGTAGTCGACTCCAGTGGTCGGGAGCCGGCTGGTTTCCTGTTTCAACTGACTCAGCAGATCCGCGGACAGCAAGTCGGGTAGGACGACATAGCCTTCGACTTCCAAATGCCGAATCCGCTCACCTGTGGAAAGCGAATTCCAGTCGACATCGGCCAATCGGGCGGCGACATTCTCAGAGCGTTGTGCGCACACGGTACTCAATCGTTTCAGGGCGGAAGCTCCCGCATATCATACCCAATTATCGCCGTTCGCTCCGAGGAAGTGTGATCACGACGGCGGGGGCCGCAAACCGTTCCGTCACCGACCGCGTGGATCGAGTTGACGACAGCGTCGCCGGAAAGACGCCAGCGGCCTCAGGTTTGTTGCCTCAGCACGATGTGCGCCTTACCTTAGGAGCTTTCCGCTTCGGCTCGTTGACCTCCCCCTGACTCGCATGTCGGCAGTTCTCTTGAATCACAGCTATCTTTGTCGGTGCGCCGTATCGTTGGTGTTGGCCGGCGCGGCGTTTTGTGTTTCTGTGGCGACAGCGGCTCCGGTTCGCGCCGATGACGCTACGGAATCAGCCGCTGCATTAGGTCCGGGTTTGCAGTTTGTCGATTGGCTGTTGATTTGCGTTTACGGGATATCCACCATTGGGCTGGGCGCATACTTTGGCCGCAAGCAACAGAACCTCAAGGAGTACTTCGTCGGCAGCGGCACGATGAACCCGATCCTCATCGGTGTTTCGCTCTTCGCTACCCTGCTAAGCACGATCAGTTACTTGTCCGCACCGGGCGAAGTACTGGGCAAGGGCCCGATCCACCTGACGGTTGTGCTCGGCTACCCACTCGTTTGGCTCGTCGGCGCATTCTGGTTGCTGCCGGTCTATATGAAGAATCGCGTGACGAGCGCGTACGAGTTGTTGGAGGTGCGGCTGGGCGTGGGTGTCCGCATTCTCGGGGCGCTGATGTTCCTCGCACTGCGGCTGGTGTGGATGTCGCTGTTGGTTTATCTAACAGCCAACGCCATGTCGATCATGATGGGTCTGTCCAAAGACTGGATTCCGATCATCGTGCTCGTGACGGGTTTGGTGGCCGTGATCTACACGTCACTCGGCGGGTTGCGAGCCGTGGTGATCACGGACCTGATGCAGACAATTCTCTTGTTCGGCGGCGCCGTGTTGGTGATTCTGCTGGTCACAATTGACCGCGGCTTCAGCTGGATCCCGACCGAGTGGAACAGCAACTGGGACACGCAGCCGCTGCTGCCCGAGTCGTTGTCGACGCGAGTTTCCTTGCTTGGCTCGTTCGTTTCCTTTTTCATCTGGTACGTCTGCACGGCGGGCGGAGATCAGACATCCGTGCAGCGATTCATGTCGACCGAAGACGCTCGCGCAGCGCGAATTGCATTCGCCGTGCAACTGGCCGTTTCCACCGTCGTGATGTTGACGCTTGGCGCGGTTGGGTTCGCGTTGTTGGACTATTTCACCGTCTACTCGGAACAGTTGCCCGACCACATCGACATCAAAAAGAACGCGGACGCGGTGTTTCCGCACTTTATCGCTTACAAGCTGCCGATCGGCGTCTCGGGATTGGTCGTGTCGGCGATGTTCGCCGCCGCCATGTCGAGTATCGATAGCGGAGTCAATTCGATCACCGCCGTCGTGATGAGCGACTTCCTCGGTCGTTTCGGCTTTCACCTCAAGTCGAAAATTGCCGAAGTCTGGGTCGCTCGCATCATGGCGTTTGCGATCGGACTGATAGTCGTTTTTGGCAGTACATTCATGGGGGCCATTCCCGGCAACATCACGGCGGTGACCGGCAAGACGAGCAATCTTTTGACGACGCCGATTTTTGCGCTTTTCATCTTTGCGTTGTTCATTCCCAGGTCGCGTGCGATCGGCGTTTTCGTCGGCGCGTTTTTTGGCGTTCTGGTCGCTGTGATGATCGCCTTCTCAGGCCCTCTGGCGACACACCTAATCCTGGTGCGCGACTTTACGCCGGAGTTCTTTGGGATTGCCGACGTCGTCGTGGCGGACGTTGACGGCGCGCGAGTCCTGATGACCATCGCCGGCGAGCAGTTGGATGTGGCGCCGGATCCGATCAGCTTCCAGTGGATCGGTCCGTTCGCGTTGGCGGTGAATATCTTTTTCGGCGTGACTGCAAACGCGATCGCGAACGCCGTGCTCGGGCCGCCTCCCGAACGACCGGTAACTCAACGTGACGGAAAGCCGTCCCATGACGATTGAGCGACGAGTGGTCGAGGGAGCGGCGGCCGGCCCGACGCTGCTGATCACCGGTGGCGTCCACGGTGACGAGTTTGAGCCCATGAAGGCCGTCCGCACCTTGATTCAAGACTTCCACGATGAGAAAGCTCGGGATCGATTGCGCGGCAAGCTGGTCTTGGCTCCGATCGTCAACTTCCCGGCGTTTCTGAATGGCCGGCGCACTGCGGCCGACGATGGGCTCGACCTGGCGCGCACGTGTCCCGGAGACCCCGCCGGCGGCACGACGGAACGGATCGCCGCCGAACTGACAAGTCTGATTGGAACAGCCGACTACTACATCGACTTGCACACTGGCGGAATCGAGATGTCGGTCTATCCGCTCGCCGGATACTCGCTGCACCCCGATCCAGACGTGCTCGCCAAGCAGCGCGGCATGGCGCGGGCGTTCAACTTGTCACTCGTGTGGGGAACGAGCCCGGAATTGGAGGGGCGGTCGCTCTCGGTCGCCCGCGATGCAAACGTACCGGCCATCTACACCGAGCATCACGGCTCGGGATTCTGCCGTGAGGAGGGAGTCCGCGACTACGTCGAAGGCTGCTACAACGTGATGGCCTACCTGGACATGATCGATCAGCAGCCGTCGCCATCGCGGATCCGCTACGAGGTCGAGGACGACCGGCCCGCATCGGGCCACCTGCAGATCTGCAACCCGGCTCCGCGAACGGGTTTCTTCGAACCGCTCGTCGCACTCGGTGACAAGGTCCGCGTCGGCGATCCGCTGGGACATGTTTTCGACACCTGTGGAGACGACCGTCAACCCGTTCTTTCGCAGCAGCGGGGAGTCGTCATTGTCGTGCGGACGTTCTCCCGCGTCCGCGAGGGCGAAAGCGTCGGCGTGATCCTCGAGATTCCGGAGGAGTCGCGATGAGCATTTGGCGGTGGGCCGATCGTTTCTCTGACGTCGCGGCGGAGAATCAAGTCACGCTTGGCGAAGGCGACACGCCGCTCGTCCGGTCGCGAGCGATTGGTCCGTCGCTCGGCGTCGATCGGCTCTACTTCAAATTGGAAACGGGAAATCCGGCCGGCTCGTTCAAAGATCGTTTCGGCGCGGCCGCGATCTCGCACATGCTCGAGCATCGCCAGACGCAATGCGTCGCCACCTCGAGCGGAAATACGGGAGCCGCTTTGGCCGCCTACTGCGCG
>JASMLW010000512.1 GCA_030748485.1 Pirellulaceae bacterium | reverse complement strand
GAAGGGTACTTGCCGGTCAGAATGCTGTACCGCGTCGGGCTGCAGACCGGGCACGCCGCGTATCCGTCGGTAAACCGCACGCCCGAGTTCGCCAAACGGTTCAGCGCAGGCGTTTCGTAAAACGTCCGCGGGTTGTTGAAGCCGACGTCCATGTAACCCAGATCGTCGACCAGAATGAATACGAAGTTGGGACGCTTCGCCTTGTCTTGCGACAGCCCGACGGACGCGAGGAACCCCAGGATGATAAGAGACAAGCTGATCCGCACTCGGTGAAATCTCATTTTCTTAGTCCTGTTGTCGATCGTGTTGCAAGGCGTCCGCGTTTGCTCAATTCACTTCGCTGTCGGGAGGCTCGGTTTCCTCGAGCAACTCGTCGTCGTATTGCTCTTCCAACTGGCGCACCGTTTCGGCCAGTTCTTCATCTTCTTCGACCACGCTCGAGACGTGCAGCTCCCACGTCGTGCTCGCTGTTCGCAACGAATCCAAATCGAGAGGCAGCTGTAGAATCTTAGCCAGTCGTCGAGTCACCGCCTCGATGCTCGCCGGATTAGAGCCCTGCAGGTACCCGGGAATCTCGGCTACCAGCGAGACCATTTCGAGATCCTGTTTCGGAGCCTCGTTCATGAGGTAGGTCGTGAACGAACCGGGCCCTTCGTATTCACTCCGCCGCGCCCCGTAGACTTCCATTTCGCGCACCAGTTGCTCGCTCGAACACGTCACGTAAAGCCGCGGTTCGCGCGTATGAGGAACAGCTCCGCCGAACGAGCCGACGAACAGGATCCGCTTCACGCCGACGTCGCGCGCCAAGCTGAAGATGCACTCCCCGAACGCGCGCCACTTCATGTTCGGTTCTTTGCCAATGAAGAGCACCAAGTTGCGCGCCTCGTGGTAGTAGAACGTGCTGTTGGGCATCTCCAACGACTCGACCAGGCCCTCTTCGATGCAGATATGCGGCCGGAACAGCGCGGCGATCTCCATCGTGCCAGGGAAGTTGTAGATATAGAACGGCTCGGGGTCGATTTCGGCGAAGGGATCTGCGGCGACAAGACTAACTAGCCGCTCGACTGTCCCCGTCGAAACATCGCCGCCGTCCATCCAGCCGCTGAGCGCCAACACCAAGGTGGCGTCGGTTAGTTGAGGGTGATGGGCGTATTGAATGAAGTCGCCGGGAGATTTCATGGGCCTATTCTAGGCCCGGCGCTTCGGCTGCGTCTACCACGAGTTACATCGGCCGCTGTTCGGCGCACCGGTTCGGGATCAACAACATCTCGCAATGCAGCCGCGGCCGGCCGATTGTCATTCGTCGATCTAAAAAGTCGCGATCGGATTGAGGGGCGAGCCCGTGCCGCCTTCCACGGCGAGGGGCGCGGCCGTCAGCAGGAACTCCCACCGCTTGAGTTTCGCGGCCGTCTCGCCCACCTCTTCCAGATTGCAATTGTCGAGAATCGGCATGCCCATCGCATTCAGTGTCAGCAAGTGGATTGGGTGCGTGACACCGTCGACTCCCGAGGGCATCACGTCGGCGGCCGCATCGCTCCCCAGCACGGCGACGTCGCGTTTCCGCAGCCACTTGGCGCACGTTACGTGCAACCCGGCCATGCCGTCCGAGGCGGCCCAGGGTCCAGTGACTTTGCGGCGAGCCCAACGACCGGTGCGCAACATGACGACGTCGCCACTGCTAACTTTGATCCCCGTCTCGCGCTCCCACTTGTCCAGTTCCTCGGGATAGATCGCGTCGCCCGGTTCGAGGTAACGCACGCCGCGCAAACGCGGGATGTCGATCAACACGCCCCGGGTGAAGATGCCCTGCTTAAAGTTGTGGATACTCAACTTCGCCGCACCGTTGGGCCCCACCTCGTCGCGCGAAAAACCGTTGTACATCTTGCCGCGATGAAACAGGTGACAGAGCGAGTCGAGATGAGTGTGGGCGAAACCGTGGTACGAAACGCTGTAGTTGTCGACGCTCCATTGTCCCTGCGTCCCGCGACCGACGAGCAGCATTTCGTGCTTGAACGGATCGGGGTTGTCGGCGGTCTCCTTCTTCTCGACGTCGTGGGCGAGCGAAACGGAAATGCCGCTCTTCACCAGCGTCGCCGCTTCCCGTCGCTTGGCGGGCGTTATCAGGTTGATTGCACCGAGTTGATCGTCCTTGCCCCAGCGACCCCAGTTCGAAACTTCGCGGGCCATCTTCTCGACGTCGTCGGCCGTGATCTGTGGTCGCTGCCCGTACGCCACGCCGCCCAGAATTGAAAACGTCAACAGGCCAATGACCCACAGCCGCGATTGCCGATTGCGCATTTGGTTCTCCCAGAATCAATTTGATAGTCGTCTTGGTGGATTGATCAGGCGTCAAATTAGCCCTTGGGCAACGACAAGACAACCGCTCCGACGCCGCCTCGTGTTCGCAAAAGTCGTTGTGGGAAACCGAGTTGAAACTAACGATCCGCCGGGCGGCGATGTCTGCTGAATTTTTTTGCCGGTCGGTGGCGACAGCCAGCCGCGGCTTGCGTTACTGATAGGCAAGAGGGCTTCACACACGATTGAGGACTCCACCGTGCAGCGAACGACCACAGTCCCGCCCAATCCGCCGACTCCATCGCGCAACCGGTGGCGATTTGCGCCGTTGATCTGTTCGGCCATGGTATGCGGATTCGCCGCCGTCAGCGACGCTCAGGAAGTCGCCAAGAAAGTCGACAAGGGAACGCCCGATGCAATCGCCTGGTTCGCGTCGTGGAAGCAAGGCTTGGCGTCGGCGGAGCAGACCAACCGACCGATCCTGCTCATCGCGGCCGCTCCCCACTGCCACAACATTTCGGGGATGTGGTGACCGGGCAAGCAAAACATGGACAGGAGTTTCCTGTCGAAGCCGGAAGTCATTGAGGCGTCTCGCCGGTTCGTCTGCATCCGCTTGGCGACGTACGAGCACCGTGAGGAGGCCGAGTTGCTGAAGTCGATCTTCATCGGCCGCAGCGGCGACTTGGAGAATTCGACTTTCGCGATTCTATCGCCCGATGGAAAACGGAAGCTGACTCGCGCCGGCCGATCGCCCTCGTTCGCCTTCTTTGGATCCGAGCAGGTCGCCGCCTTGGAGATGGCGTCCACCATGCAACGCATCGCCGACCAGTACGAGGCGAAGGCGACCACACCCGCCGCGAAGTTGCCTCTGCCGCTCATCGAAAACACGCGACTGGCGCTCAACATCGCCGCCTGCGACAGCCAAGCGCTCGTCGTCGCTTTCTCGAGTGATGACGACCGCCGCCGCCAATTGCAGGAACGTCTCCGTCCGCTGGCGTGGAGCGATGACTTCATCGGTCAATTCTTGTACGTCAGTGAGAATCGCCGAGCCGCGCTGAAAGCGGTCGAAGGACTTCAGGTGAAAGAGGGCGTCGTCATCGTCTCGCCCGGTCTGTTTGGACAGAGCGGTCGAGTTCTCGCTCAAGTCCCCTTTGACCACGAACCCAAGCAGCTCGCCAACGCGCTCTCCTACTCAGCGTTCGCGCACCAAAAGACCGCGAAGGATACGCGGTCGCACACGAGCCGCGGACGTCGCGAGGGAGTTGACTGGAAAACTCTGCTGCCGGTCACCGATCCCGGTCGACCGCCAGGGCGTCGCCGCTAGGCGCGGCCTCAACGCGCCTCAACCCTTCCCAACCCTTCTGTGCGCAGAAAAAAAGAGCGAGGCGGCCACACAACCCTGGATGGGGCAGGAATCCAAAGTCGGGGCCAGCCTCGCCCATAGCGATTGAACACCGTCTCAAACGGATGGCGCCGTCGGTTCATCCTCTGGCCGCGCCATCCAATCGTACGCAACTCAATGGTCGAGAAAACTCCTTGAGGGTCAACTGCCGATCAGGAAATTCCGCAGGTCCGTAGCGCGGACGCGCCTGGGTTCGCCGCCGGCGTCGCCAATGCGTAAAGAAGCGGCCAATCGAGCGAGATTGGTCGTCACAACCTGTCCATCGTTCCCACACCAACGAATCCCACTCCCAGCAACACGATAGACACGGGCGTCAAGGACCCTGACAAGTCGGTCGACTCGCCGGCTGCTCGCGCAACGGGGCGAAAAAATCGCAGTCCCAATTGACGTCTGTTGTCCGGTTGTTGGCCCCAACATTTGGGGCATCGATCGGTTGGACGGGTTGGCGTGAAAAAAGTTCCCGCCCGAGAAGCAATACTCATTGGGATGCGAGTTATTCGCGTAGTCCGTTCGATCGCCGCCCTCGTGGAAACTTCTCTAGCAAGAGTCGCTGGGCGACTTGAAACTGTTCCGCGTCCGCCGGGCTATCGACCGTATTGAGATTCTCGCCGGGGTCGAGTTGATGGTCGTAGAGTTCGCGGGCGACAACCTCGCCGGAATCGAACTTCCGCCACTCGGTGTAGCGATAGCGGTCGGTTCGCACAGAAACTCCCATCGCGTCCGGGCGTCCCTGGTAGTAAGCGGGGCGCGGGTGCTGGGTGTACGCAGCGCGTTTCACGACGGCTGTCGAGTCGATTAGTAGGGGTCGCAGGCTGACTCCCTCCAACTTGGTCGGCGTGGTGACTTCACAGAGATCGACGAGCGTGGGGTAGAGGTCGAGCAGTTCGACAAGCGCGGCGGTCTTCGCGCCGGGGCGGTTCGCATTGGGCGCGGCAATGATCAGCGGCACGTGCGCGTCGTGCTCGAAGTTGGACGTCTTGCACCACAAACTATGCTCGCCCAAATGAAAACCGTGGTCCGACCAAAACACGACAACCGTATTCTCGCGAAGTCGGAGTCGTTCAAGTTCTTGGAGAACTTTGCCGACTTGGGCGTCGAGGTAACTGATCCCGGCCAGGTAACCGCGCCGCAGTTCTTTGATCTGCGCGTTGGACAAGGGCTGTTTGGCGGTCCGCAATAACTCGCGGCCGTTGTGCAGAGCGATGGCGGGGGCTCCGACCGGCGGCTTGCCGAACCGCGGCAGCCGAATCGAACCGGAGTCGTAACGGTCCCAGTACTTCTTCGGAGGATTGAACGGCAGGTGAGGTTTCCAGAACCCGACCGCGAGAAAGAACGGCTCGTCTCGCTTGCTGAGTTCGCCGAGAGCCTCGACCGCCAGGTCGGCAATGCGGCCGTCGAAGTAAGCGTCATCGCCAACGTCTCGCTGTTCGCAGCGTCGAGCTGTAGCCAGATTCGGCGGCAGCTCGCCCTCCACTCGCGGCTTGTCGTCGTCGTGGCGGGCGAAGTGCATCACCGCCGGAACACTCCACGATTGAGGATCTCCCTTTATCTCCTGTCGCCAATTGTGGAACACCTTGCCGATGTTCCGCGTGAAGTATCCTTGTCGCCGAAACGCCTCCGGCAGCGTGACGAGCTTCGGGTCGACCTCGCGGAAGTGCTTTGGCAGGTTCCAGATCCCCAGCGTATCGGGGCGCTGGCCGGTCAGCAGTGATGTTCGCGACGGATTGCACAGCGCTTGCTGACAATACGCCCGTTCGAACAACACGCCGCGCCGAGCCAGCTTGTCCAGGTGCGGCGTCTTGGCGAGTGGATGACCGTAACATCCCAGATCGGCGCGCAAGTCGTCGGCGGCAATGAAGAGCACATTGAGTCGCCGTTCCGCGCCGCAGGCGACCGCACTGCTCCACAGCAACAGCAGACCCGTGAACAAAACTGTTGAGTGGTGTTTCATGAAAAGTCCGCCTTCTCAGCTAGGTTGGCTCCACATTCCACATCTCGTGAGTTCGCAATTGACTCAGCCGCGCGATCTTCGCGTCCGCCGCCATCCACGACGACTCGATCGCCGATTCCAAGAGGGCTTTGGTCTGTTCCGTCGTGACATCGTGGTGAGTCCGCAACTGATCGAATTCATCGACAAGCGTATTGTGGAACATTTTCGGGTCGTCCGTGTTGATGCAGACGGTCAATCCCCGCCGTAAGTACTCGCCAATCGGGTGTTCGCCGATCGATTGGATGACACCCGTGCAGACGTTGGAGATCGGGCAGAGTTCAATGGGCGTACCAGTCTCGCTCAAGTAGTCGAGCAATTCGGCGTCCTCAACGGCTCGGGTGCCGTGTCCAATACGATCAACTTGCAGCGTGCGGATGGCTCCCCACACGCTCGCCGGACCCGCCGCTTCACCCGCGTGGGCGTTGGTGCGAAAACCAAAGCAGCGGGCTCGATCGTAGACCGCCGCAAACGGTTCGGGCGGAAAATCCTGCTCACTGCCGCCGATGCCGATTCCGATGACTCCCTGATCGCGCACCTCGCGCAGTTCGTCGAGTGCCTGAGCGGCCGAGTCGGGACCGAAATCGCGAATCAGATCGGCGACCAGCGCGACTTCGATCTCCGCGACCTTATCGAGCCCTCGCCGCATCGCCCGCGTGATCTCGGACAGCGTGAGCCCCGTCTTGGCGAAATCGCGCGGCGAATAGAATGCCTCAGCGTAGCAGACGTTCTGCTGAGCCAGGTCGGCGGCCACCGCCTCAGCGATCATCTCGAAGTCGTCGTACTCGCGGATGAACTGGTTCTTCCAAATCCAAGTTTCGATGAAATGAGGGAAGTCGCGATACTCGAGACGCCCGCGCAACGCCTCGACGCTCGGCAACTCCTCATCGCCGCCGTACTTCTCCACCAGTCGCCACAACGCGTCGTAGGGAATCGCACCCTCCAAATGAAGATGCAATTCGACCTTGGGCAGCGCGGCGATCCATTCGCGAAAAATCATAGGACGGAGAGTGGAGGAATGACTAAGGTCTAGTGACTAATGACTAGAGCGCATTTCAAAACCGATGTTTT
>JASMLW010000511.1 GCA_030748485.1 Pirellulaceae bacterium | reverse complement strand
GCCTGATCGGGGCGGCGCAGTCCATCGGTGCTCAGACCGTGGTCGTGTCCGAGTACGGATTGGCTCCGGTGTCCAAGCCCGTGGCGATCAATCGCGAGTTGCGCAAAGCCGGTTGGCTGACTGTGCGAGACGGTCCTTTCGGTGAGATGTTGATGCCCGCCGAGTCGCGGGCCTTCGCCGTCGCCGACCATCAGCTGGCGCACGTCTACGTCAATGGCATGGATCGAGAAGAGGTCCGCACGCGTCTAGCAAGCGTTGCGGGGATCGATCGAGTCGTCGATCCGGAAGAGGTTGAATTGAATCACGAGCGGTCGGGCGAGCTGATCGCTTTGGCCGAGCCGGACGCGTGGTTTTCGTATTACTATTGGCTCGACGACGCCCGCGCGCCGGACTTCGCCCGCACCGTCGACATCCACCGGAAACCTGGATACGATCCCTGCGAGCTGTTCATGACGTCGAAGTTCCGCGCGATGCGCAAGCTGCTGCAGAAGAAGCTGGGCTTCCGCTACCGCATGGACGTGATTCCCCTGGACGGTCGACTCGTCCGCGGCAGCCACGGTTTGCGGCCCGCCGATCCGGATGACGGGGCGGTTATCATCGGCCCCGACCCTCCCGACGAGATGACTCAGGTGAAAGACTACATCCGTCGGCTACTGAACAAATAGACGACCCGAAGCGGCTGGCTGCACGCCGCTCCAGCTGGCACGGATTCACGGCGATACGTTCGTCGGGGCTTCGCTGGGTAGCGGAACTTGACCGGGGCTCATCAGGTACGCCACGAGATCGCGAATCTTGGCTTCGCTCATCTCTTTCAATTGTCCTTCGGGCATCAACGACTGGTTGGTGGTCTTCATGTCGCCAATGTCGTCCCGATCAAGCACCACGCGCTCCTTGTCGGTCTGCAGCGTCACTGTTCGTTTTGTTTTCTCGAGCAGGACGCCGTTGAGCACTCGGCCGCTGCTCAGCTGAACGGTGGTGACGCGAAAGTTAGCCGCAACCGATGCGCTTGGATCGACCATGTTCTCCAGCAGGTAGCTGAGGTTTGCGCGATTCGCGCCGGTCAGATCGGGGCCGATGTTGCCGCCTGATCCAAACAGCGTGTGGCAGTTCGCGCATGTCTTGACGTAGATAGCGCGGCCTCGGCCGGCGTTGGCGGCCTCGATCGCGGCGGGCGACAACGCGGCGCGAAGGCTGTCGATGCGCTGTAACCGCTCGGCGCTCGACTGCCGGATCTCTCCCCAAACCGATCGCAGCCGCGCTGAGACTTGCTGGTTGTTGAAACTGTTCATTTGGCGGGCGTGCCAGGCGGAGATCGCCTGGCGCTGCACAGTCTTGTTCTCGACGGCTTCCAACAGAGCGAGAGACCAGGCAGGTCTTGAAGTGAGCGTATTGATGGCGTCACTCCGAGACGCCGGCAGCAACCGGGGGTATTGTCCGAGGACCAGTTGCGGCACTTGGCGATCATCGCATTGAGCCAGCGCGCGGATGACCTCCATATGCACGAGTCGATCGCCGATTAGTTTCTTGAGCAGAGGAAACAGGTCGTCGCCCCCGTGTTCACCGAGAGTTCGAATGGCGCGTTGACGAATGGCCGGATCGGCCTGAGTGTCCACGGCGATGGCTCGCAAGTCGTTCAACGCGCGGCCGTCGCCGAATACGACGCCGATGCGACGAGCGACGGCGACGTCCTGGCCGCGGCAAGCGGCGTACAGCGCCGCCCAGTTCGCCGGCTCGGGAGCCTTGCTCCACCCCAACAGCGCCGCATCGATTCCCGCCAGGATGTCGCCGCGCAGCTCGCGGCGGCGGCGGGCCATGTCGATTAGCTTGGCGAGCGACCGCGGTTGCTCGCGCAGTTCAGTTGTCAGTCGCCGCGCGATGTTAGTGCGTACAATCGGGATGCGACTGAACGCCGCCAACTCGAGCGCCGCCGCCGGCCGTTCCGCAACGATCGGCTCGACTCCGAACCAGATCAACCAAGGTTGGGCACGATCAGTTGCATCGCCCTCATGCCCGCACAACGCCGTCGCCAAACGGAATCGACCGGTGGCGGGCAGCCGGTTCAGAGACGACGCCAAGTACAATCGCACCAGCCCGGAAGGTTCGCGAGCGGCCAACTCAACAAAACGAGCAGCCGTGTTCGAGCTGATCACATCGGCGCGCTCGGACAACAAGCGAACCGCCCATGCGCGGATGTGCTCGTCTTCGTCAGCCGTTTGCTCCAGCAGCCACGATTCGTCAACGGCGTCCATCGAGTAAAGCGACCACATGGCTCGCAATCGCGGCCGGACATCGCCGGTCCGCGCGTAGATCCGTTGGAGCTCGTCGATGGCTTCGACCTGCGGCTTGGCTA
This sequence comes from Pirellulaceae bacterium, assembly GCA_030748485.1. Taxonomy (GTDB): domain Bacteria; phylum Planctomycetota; class Planctomycetia; order Pirellulales; family Pirellulaceae; genus JASMLW01. Next base: position 7,177 of record JASMLW010000511.1, on the reverse strand, counting down.
CAACCGCGCGTTCCTGAAGTAATCGTCTGGCCTGACGGACCTGCCAGTCGTTGGCCGACGTCTGCAGCTTGGCTAATTCGACTGACGAGACAGTCGTTAGATTCGGCGGCGCAGTCGAATTGTCCCCGTAGCGAATCTGAAAGATCCGCCCCGTGGTCCGATGCACGCCGTCGTTCTCGTGGCATTCGCCAATGTCCGACCAGTCCAAGACGTACATGTTGCCATCGGCGGAAGCGATCATCTCCAAACCGCGAAACCACGGGTCGGTCGTCGCCGAGAAGTCGGAGTTGTGTAGGCCGACATAGCTGTTGCCGCGGCGCTCGATCCGATCATTGTTGAGCCGCCTGCCGTGCAGGTTGGCCGTGAACAGTGTGTTGCGGTACTTCGCCGGCCAGCGATCGGCCAGATAGATCCTCAGTCCCGTGTGCGCGTGTCCGCCTCCCGCCCTATCTGTGGTGCTCGTAACACCCAACTTGCGGATGTCGTTCCAGCTCTCGCCCTGGACGTCCCAATGGAAGTGATCGGCCGTCTGCTCAATAACTCCATACGCGTGGGGACGGAAATGGGCGCCGTACATGCGGCGATAGAGAGCGCCCGGAGCAACGTGCCAGAGATGGCCAATCACCGTGTTGATCATGAACATCTCGCCGTAGTCGTCGTAGTCGAAGCCCCACGGATTGGTAGTGCCGTGGGCGACCACCTCGAACGATTTGCGAGTGGGATGATATCGCCACAACCCACAGTTGATTTTGGTTCGCTGGGAAGCCGTCGCGCCGGGTTTACCGACGTGGGATGTGGCCAGAATCCCATGCATGCCGTACAGCCAGCCGTCCGGTCCCCACTCCAACCCGTTGACGATGTTGTGGCGGACGGCGTCGTCGTCCCAACCGTCGAGCACGACGACGGGCGGGCCGTCCGGCACGTCGTCGCGGTCTTTGTCGGGAATGAAGAGCAAGTTGGGGGCGCAGAGCGCCCAGACGCCGCCGAAGCCGATCGCCACACTCGTCAGGCGTTCGCCTTCGTCCCAGAAGACAGTCCGCTTGTCAAACCGCCCGTCGCCGTCGTTGTCGGCGAAGATGACGATGCGGTCGCGCAAAGTAACGTCAAAGTTCTTGGAGCGATCGGCGTACGTGTAATTCTCGGCGACCCACAGACGTCCCCGCGCGTCGGTCGCCGCGCCGATCGGCTGCCTCACATCGGGCTCGCCGGCGAACAGCGTAACGGTGAACCCCTCCGGCACTTTCATCATCGAGGCGGCCTGCTGCGGCGTGGTCGGTTTGAGCTCTTCCTTTTGCGAGTTGTAGACCTCGGGAAACTCGTCCGCCAGTAAGAGGCCGGAGCAGGCGACCATGGACAGCAGCAACAAAGCGATTCGTGACATTCTAAATGCGCTCGCGACGGAAAGGCGTTGTGTACGATTCCATATCATAGCGTGGCAGGCGGGCGGCCAGGGAACGCAATGATTGGGCCAGGGTCGCTCCGCCGAGGGCGCGACCGGTTCAGTTCACACGAGTCATTCGGCGGCGATGCAGTAAAGAGCGCGCTCGCCGCGGAGAAAAATCGCCTCTCCCACCAGTGCGGCGGATGCATTAAAGACGTCGTTCAATTGATTGGCGGCCAACGATCGCGGATCTTCGTCGTGACTGAGCACCTGAGTGACGCCAAAGCGGTCCGTAACATAGATTCGTTTGGCTGCTGCGACGGGAGAGGAGTAAACGTTGCGGATGCGGCCCAAGCGAAACGGAGCTCCGTGCAGTTCTCGTCCAGTCGAAGTTTCGACTCGCGAAAGAACGCCCTGGTAGTGGCGAAGAAAGTAGAGCGACTTGCCGTACAGCAACGGCGAAGGCACGTACGGCGTGCCGCGGGTTCGCGACCAGATGACATTTCTTGTCTCGGTGATGTCGCCCCGCGCACCGGCCAATCGAATGGCCAACATCGCCTGTTTGTCGTAGCTGCTGCCGGCGAACAGCAGGCCGTCGGCGGCGACCGGTGAGGCGACGATGTTCCGCGACAAGCCACCGCACTCCCAGATCACCTTTCCCGTCGTTGGATCGTAACCGCGAACGCGACTTGTTCCGCTGATGATCAGCTGCTGGCTCTCTCCCACGTCCGCCACGATCGGCGACGACCAACTGGTCACCTCTTCGCGCTGTTGTTTCCAAATCCGCTTCCCGGTGCGTTTGTTGTACGCGCCGACAAAGGACTGCCCTTCGTGATCCCAGTTGACGATGACCGCGTCGCCGTGAAGCACGGGAGTGCTGCCTTCTCCGTGGGCGTGGCGAGTTTGCATCCTGCCGAAGTCGCGCTTCCAAACTAGGTCGCCGGAGAAGTCGAGGCAGTAGAGACCGTGGGATCCAAAGTGAGCGAAAATGAATTCACCGTCGGTTGTCGGCGAATGGGAGGCGAGACTGCCCGTGTAGTGGCCACCCTCGTGCGGCAAGGTCTCGTTGACTTCCTTTTCCCACAGCACATCGCCCGTCTTACGGCTGAGCGCGATGACTAGGAAGCGATGGCGGTGCGTGACGGGAAGGTTATCGTGGGCGCCCGGCGCGGTCTCGGGCGCGGGATCCATTTCCTCGCCGTGCGGCGCCGCGGCGGTTAGAAAGATCCGCTGACCCCAGACGATCGGCGTGGAGTGGCCGCGACCGACGACAGGTTGTTTCCAGCGAATGTTCTTCGTTTCGCTCCACTCCAGCGGCGGTTGGGCGCGAGGAGCGAGGCCGGTCGACAGCGGGCCTCGCCATTGAGGCCATTGGTCGAGTGGATCGAGTTCGTCGCCGCCCGCCAACGCCGCGACCGACAGCCAGACCAGCAACACCCAAAAATGACGCACGGCATCCTCCAACATTTGCGGTGGCGATGAGTTCTCAATCCGCAGTATTTCACTCAGATGAGACGTGTCAATCGTCGGCGGCGCAACTGGACGTTTCTTTTCGCGAGAGGGCCGGCGTATGGCTGAACGCGAAAAAGCCACTCGATGAGGGGTGCACCGAGTGGCTTTGGTTTTCAGTCGGGTTCGCCGCGCCGCTAGACAGCGGAGCGGACCGTCTTCACGATGGCGGCGGCGACCTTGTAGGGGTCGGCGTTGGACGCCGGTCGGCGGTCCTCGAGACGGCCTTTCCAGCCGGCGTCGATTGTCGCCACGGGGATCCGAATCGAAGCGCCGCGATCCGACACGCCGAAGCTGAATTTGTCGATCGCTTGCGTTTCGTGCTCGCCCGTCAAACGCTGATCATTGTCGGCGCCATAGACGCTGATGTGGCGATCGATAACTCCGCCAAACGCCTCGCAGATCTTCGTAAATGTGTCTTGGCCCCCAGCGTCGCGCATGTCGCCGTTGGAGAAGTTGGCGTGCATACCGGAGCCGTTCCAGTCGGTGGCTCCGAGCGGTTTGGGATGCCACTCGATCGCATAGCCGTACCGCTCACCGGCTCTCTCGAGCAGGTAGCGGGCGATCCACGTCTCGTCGCCGGCGCGCTTGGCGCCTTTGGCGAAGACCTGGAATTCCCACTGGCCGGCGGCGACTTCGGCATTGATGCCTTCGACGTTGACGCCCGCTTCCAGACACATGTCCAGATGCTCTTCGACACAGTCGCGGCCGTACGCGTTGTTGGCGCCGACGGAGCAGTAGTAGGGGCCCTGGGGACCGGGGAAACCACCTGCCGGGAATCCCGGCGGACGGTTCGTGTCGGCGTCCCACAGGAAATACTCTTGCTCGTACCCAAACCAGAAGTCGTCGTCGTCGTCCTCGATGGTGGCGCGAGCATTCGAAATGTGGGGACTGCCGTCGGCGTTGAGCACTTCGCTCATCACCAGGAACGAATTCTTGCGGCCCGGATCGGGGAAGAGAGCGACTGGCTTGAGCAGGCAGTCGGAGTCGTCGCCGGTCGCTTGCTCGGTGGAGCTGCCGTCAAACGACCACAGAGGGCACCCCTCCAGCGTGCCGTCGAAATCGCGTTCGACGCGCGTCTTCGACCGCAGACTTTGAGTTGGGGTGTAACCATCCAGCCAAATGTATTCTAGCTTGGCGAACATCTTGCACTTTGCTCCTTAACGAATGCCTAAACCGGGATTGTGGTGGTTGGCTTCCCCGAATTGAGGAGATTGTCCTCAACTCAACGTCCATGTGAGAGAAGCCGCACCGCAGTGCGGTAGTTGTTAGAGTCCGCCACTGAACACCATTTCTGGGCGGTATCCATCGCTGTCGCGAACGACGTGTGCACCTACCTGAAAACAGGCGACCGTGAAAACAGCCGACCTGAAAACAGGCGGAGTAGTGCAATGGCTGTGCCAATCACGTGGATTAAGCGGCCCATCTTACGCGTTTGTCAGGGGAATGCAATTGGCCCATGCGAAAAACGGGCGAGGCCGAAAGCGAAACAAGCCCTGCTCTGCCCATTCCTTGTGCACCGCTGAGCAGGCGTTGAGCAAACCGAGCGGCGAGTTCAGCCGGAATTCCCCAGCATCGCGCGTTCGCGGAACTCGCGGATCTCGTTGACCATCAACATCATCGTCTGATAACGATCGCCGGGTTTTTTCTCGATCGCTTTGAGGCAAACTTCGTCCAGCAGCGCCGGGACAGCCATATGTTGCGCAACGCGGCTGGGGGGAGGCGGGTTGTGCGTGCGGATGTTATCGAATGTCTCCTCGACATTGCGTCCGCGAAATGGTTCTCGCTGGGCGAGCAATTCGTACAGAACGACACCCATGCTGAATATATCGCTGCGTTCGTCAACCAGAGCGTTTGGCGCGATCTGTTCAGGCGACATGTAGAGCGGTGTGCCGGGGCGTTTCCCGGTGATCGTGAGCCGCTCGTAGAGATCGGCCGTGGGCGTCTCGTCGATCTCGTCATTCGCCATGCCCCAGACTTTGGCGACGCCCCAATCCATCAGATACGACTCGCCGAACTGCCCGACGAGAATGTTCTCCGGTTTCACATCGCGGTGAATGACTCCGCGAGCGTGGGCGTAGGCCAGTGCGTTGCTGGCTTGCACGAGAACTCCGAGCAACCGGTCGAGCGAGTATTCGCGCTTGGTCTGCTGATCTCCTCGCGCGATCCGCACGAGGATGCGAAACAAATCCTCGCCTTCAATCTTCTTCATCGAGAAATAGAGACGGCCGTCGTCGCTGCGGCCCAACTCGTAGACGGGAACCGTGTTGGGATGTTGCAGTTGGGAAGTGATCCGCGCTTCGCGCAGCAGTCGCCGGCGTTCTCGATCAAAATTGTCCTGATCGGGGTGAAGCATCTTGATGGCGACGCGCCGGCCGAGCACGGTGTCGTCACAGGCGAACAACACGCCGTTGCCGCCGCCGGCGATCTCACGAAAATTGACGTATTTGTCGTAGCCGTTGGAGAAACCAGCGGGGAGATCGGCGTCTGTTCCCGTTTGAAAAATGCTGCGGCTTTCTTTTTCGTGCTCTGCCAAACGGAGACCCTCCCGGCTCACCACGAGATTCGTCGACGCGTGTAACCACCCACTACGTCATCGTAACGACTTCGTGCGATTCGGAATACGGTCGGGTCAGAGATGGAATGCGGCGATCTTGGTCCAGCGATTTGGCTGCTTTCCGCGTCGGTGGTATCTTTAGAGTCCCGGCGACGGAGGTTGGCGGTTTCAACCGGTCGCGACTACGATGGGCGACGATTCAAGATTCTTTCCCAACTGGGAGGCTGCACATGGGGATTTTTGATGCGTTATTCAGTGGTATGGAATCACGTACCAAACTTTCTCCTCAAGAGTCGTTTGCCGGCGTGTTGCTCGCGGCGAGTGCTTGCGACGGGCACATCAGCGAAGATGAATTCGGTCAGCTGCTGACCGCGCTGTTTCGAATGAAGCTTTTTCAACGCGTCAATGAGAAGCAGTTCAATCAAGTTCTCAACAAATTGATGGGCGTGCTGAAGAAGCACGGCCCCGATTCGTTGGTCGAAGGTTGCTGCGAGACGCTGCCGGACGAGTTGAAGCTGGCCGCTTTCACCAACGCGTGCAATATCGTGCTCGCCGACGGCGTGCTGGACGAGGACGAAAAGGAGTTCATCAACGAGCTGAAAACCCGCCTCGGACTCGACGCCAGTGTGGCGAAGACGATTGCGCAAGTGATGATCATTAAGAACAAGGGATAGGCTTGGGCGCCACGGTCGCCGCGGGCAATTCAATTCCAAAACAGAGAGAACGCTCATGTCGCTGTTCGACGATATTCTCGATGACGGCATCTCCTCAGGCCCTGACCCGTTTGGACCTCACTTGGGCTTCGCCGGCGTGCTGCTCTGCGCCTCCGCGTGCGATGGTCACATCGGCGATGAAGAGGCCCAGAGCCTGAACATGATCATCGGCCAAAAGAAACTCTACGAACGGCTCACATCACAGCAGTTCTCGGCGATGATGGATCGGTTGATTGGTGAGTTGAAACGCGGGGGACCGGAGAAACTACTCGACAAGGCCTACCCGGTCGTGCCGCCCGAACTGCGCGAGTGCGTCTTCGCCAACGCCGTCGATATCGTGCTCGCCGACGGTGTCGTCGAGGACGAAGAGCGAACGTTCATCGACGAGCTGCAGGGGAAGCTCGAGATTGAACAGAAGCGAGCCAAGGCGATCGTGCAGGTCATGGTTTACAAAAACCACGGGTAGGGGGGAAGGGAATGACTAATGACTAAGGACTAAGGACTAATGACTAATGAATGACTAGGGCCTAGTGACGAAGGAGGCAGGACGCCGCCGCGCACGACCAGGGGCGTTTACGCCCCCCTTCCGCCGCAGGCGGCCATAGGTCCGTGCTTGAGCACGGGTGAACCAGGCGTTCCAGCTGCAACCCCATGTTCCATTCCCGCGCCGCCCCGCGCGTGTGCGTTCCAATGATTCCGTCGCGGCTGCTAACGACGTTCCAAATTGCCCGCGGCCTGGCGCTACTGCATTCTGAGGTCGGCTGCATCAATGAACGCGCCACATGACCGGCAGTGTCGAGTGTCGGATCGGTCTGACGATCGCAACGCGCTCGCCGGCGTGAAATTGGATCATTGGTTGCAGCCACGACGAAGTGTTGGAACGCGGTGGCGCGGGGCGACGCGAGGGTGGAACGCGGTGGCGCGGGGCGACGCGAGAATGGAGCGTTGGTTGCAGCTGGAACGCCTGGTTCACCCGTGCTCAAGCACGGGCCTATGGCCGCCTGCGGCGGAAGGGGG
>JASMLW010000510.1 GCA_030748485.1 Pirellulaceae bacterium | reverse complement strand
ATTTTTCATCAAAACTCCTTCCGGCTGCATTGCAAAGCTGCTTCAGTTTCGCCTTGGGATGCGTGAGTAATTCCGGATCGTCGTCTTCATCTTGAATGTCCAAATCAAGCACCTCATTGATCGAGTGAACATCGTTGAAGTAGTACGCCTCAACCATTCGGACCATAAACTGAACCGATGCCCGGTCGGAAAACCCAAGACTATCGAGCATGGAATTCAATGCAGTTCGATACATGTCGAAGACGTCCTGGAGTTGCGGTTCGCGTGCTTCAAGGTCGTCCACCAAGATCACTAGCCGATCTTCGCCGCCAGACAGAAAGCGCCTAGCGATCAAGCCAAGCTCCTCTTGGCGATTCGTCAATAACTTCCCACTTTGGATCATTTGCAATCGTCTCTGAGCAGTCCGAGGTGTGAGCTGCCCGACTCTACGAGCTTTGACAAAGCAGCATTTTCCTGTGTCCATCAGGCTGCGCAAGAAGGAATCGATAAACAATTCTTCACCTTCGCCGGTAACGATGGGAAGAATGTTGAAAAACGCTGGAGAGTCATCCGAATTTGCGTTAGTCAACGATGTTTCCTTTATGGGCTGACTGGCCGGCGATCATTTCCGACATATAGAGCGATCCCGTCGCGTAGTCGTCAAGCAAATCTTGCACTTCCGCGATCTCGCTTACGCGCCGAAGTTCAGTTGCACCCTCGTCAACAACAGCAGCGAGAATTGAACTTGGCGCGAACTGGCTTATTAGCACTGGCGAGTGCGTGGCAACGAGCACTTGGTTGTTCCAGTCCTCAGACGCAACCTTCATTGCTTCAGCGAGCACGGAGATCGCCCATGGATGAAGCGAAATTTCTGGTTCGTCGAAAAGCAGAAGTGAACTACGATTGTTGCCCTCGGAAAACAAGGCTGTGAGAAGCAGCAGCATTTGCAAGTGTCCATCGGACACCCCTGAAGCATTGATGGGCTCCCTTCGCCCGTGTTCGCGGAAGCTTGCGTACACCGAACTGCTTCCTGTTTGCTCAAAAACAATTCCTTGAAACGAAGGGAACGCTTTCGCCATAAAGTGCATTACCGTTTTGTAGCGTTTGTCAATCTCCGCTTGCTCTTTGATATTGCGGAGTGCCGACCACAAGTTTTGCCCGCGGTCATACAGATGCGTGTGATAGCTCGACTCTGACCCTCTCGACTTCAATTGATGAAGAAAAAAAGACCGAGAATGATAAAATCGAACGAAGTGCATCAACTGGTCGAGTGCACCCGCGTTTTCATCGTTCGGATTGAAATTGAGGTAGGGCGAGAGAGTGAGCTTGTCCGGTTCCCGAAGTTGGGCAACCGGCACCACTTGGTCGATCGACGAATGGTACATCGTCGCACTGTCTGTACCGGCAGACCGCTCAATGAGTACAGTGTTTCCTGCACGCAATGTCTCACCCGGCCATGGGTTGATCCGACCATTTGTCAGATCGAATTTCAGACTGTAAGAAACATCCGCCGTCGCCAATTCAATCTCGATGTTCTCATCGTTCGTATCAGCACCATCATAAAGCACGCCAATTCCGTGACTCCTTCGAGACGATGCGTCTGCTACGCCTTGGATCGCGCAGTCACGTACGAACCAGATTGAATCCAGGAACGTCGATTTTCCAGAACCATTTGGACCGAAAAGAAGAGTGAGGTTCCCTAGCTCAAGCGAGTCAACTCTCGCAAGGGACCGGAAATTCTTGATCGAGACGCGTTCAAGTTTTGTCGTCATTATCGTTCTCCGGCCAAATTCTAGGCGACGATGTCCACGACGCCAACCGAACATCTTGGTTATCACTCGTAGAATCAACTACGGACGGAGTGAATACGAAATCGTAAGCGGTGATTTACAGACTTCGCACGCGACGCGCATGCGGCATTCGGTTGCGATGCTAAATGATCGATGAAGAATTCGACGGTGAGTTGCAAATCAGTGTGCATGCACCCAGCCGAGTTGAGAATCCGATAACGCTAGGGCGACGTTCACCCAGAGTTGTTTAAGAGCTTTTCCACTTCGGTGCCCGTCGTCACGAACCATTCTCGCCCTGGTGCAGAAACGAGCTTTCGTCCAGCATCGCGAATTTGCTTGTGAATCTTCCCTTTAATTTTTCGTCCGTTGTTGCACCTGCCGATGAATTGTACGCTTGCATCGGCGGCCAAAGCGCAAGGAAACTGGCCCGCGATGCGTTGCAGTGCACCGTCGACGCCACTCATGTACTGCCGCAAAGCCGCAGAAGTGCTGAACGCCAACGCAGATTGCGCGTGCCAGTGAAATCGACGTCCCGGGTCCGAATCGGAAAGGTCAACCTGCGTCGGCTTCAATCGTCCTATGAGCCTCGAAGTTTCACGCCGACGCAGGTAAAAGACCGCCAACCTCTAGTCATCTCGAATGACCTGGAAAAAATCCCCTGGGGTGAATCCCCGCATCCAGGTGACAATGTCGCTGGGACCCAAATAGTCAAGTCTTGAAGGCACGACTCCCAAATCGCCGAAGTTAGTCAACGCCACATACAACTGCAGGTCGTCACAAGAATCCAACGAACGTGCGAGAAAGTCCGCAAGCTCCCTTCGTGCAGCATGGGCCTCTCTATACTCGCCGTAGAAACCACAAGCGTCGCCTGTATGCCGGGTGCTGATACCATAGATGAGTCGGGACGAGAAGATGGCTAGGGCGTCGCGACTAGTCTCGTGAGAACCCACGTATATCTGCCCATCTGTTTCGTCACGATAATCGCGTGCATAATGCGATATTGGCGGCAGGTTTACGGAACCGAGAACGAGAGGATGGCACACGGCAATTCTCCAAGATTGCGGTTTTGCCAGCTAGACACGAGGAACGCCTTCTGGTTCACGGGTTCATACAGCGTAAGGCATTCAATAAGGGCCATCCAGAAACGTTTCATCCAAAAATGCGTCGGGTTCATCGTCTGAGGCCGAAGACTGCGACTCCCGGTGTTGTGTGGGATGGGCTTCGGAAAGCGTGGGGGCATGTCGATAAGGTCGTTCTCCCAAGCCCAAGAAATCACCGCACGAAGGTGTGTTCGAGCCTTGTTGGAAGTTCGCCCAGGGTTAGTCCCTCCCGCTGCGACGGCACGGTCATAGACCCAAGTCAAAAACTTTCGAATCGTTGGACGGTCTAGTCGTTCAATTGGCACGCGTCCCTGCCATTGCTGCCACTTTGTGAGTGTAGTTTGATACTCTCTTCTCGTTCCTTGAGCCAGGTTTCGTGCTTGCAGATACTTCTTCGTGGCGTTCTTCAGAGTCGTCGGCTCCGGCATCCGCCACTTGCCTCAATGCCTGTTCCACTCGGACGGTGCGTTCATTTTGCATCTTGCGAAGTGAATGCGTGTTTCCTCGACGCGATTTGGAAATAGACTGGCAGCGAAGCGTCGCGGCCCACGTGATGTCACCATAGTTCAAGGCAAGAAGTACTGTCGGCGTTTCACGCCGACGCGTCGTATCGGGTTGCCGTTTCGGACCCAGGTCGCGGCGTCCGCAGCGCGACGGACGCACTGGCTCGCGATCATGAGCGCTAGGCAGGGGCCGCCTATAACGCAGGAACTGGCGAGACCGACGAGAACGACTTGCTAGAATGCGACTTGCGACGATTAGCTGCCTGCGCGATAGGCTGCACATTTGCGACCTCCAGGCGATAGGCAGAATCTTCCTATCACCGAGTTAGGCGGCAACATTGGACCGACGCACCACAGGAGAGAGCCATTGGCCGACAATGCGAAGACCACAGCGGCGACGGTGATTCCGACCATGCGATACAACGATGCGGCGGCAGCCATCGCGTGGCTCTGCGAGGCGTTCGGATTCGAGAAGCACCTTGTCGTGCCCGGTGAAGACGGCACAATCGTCCACGCACAGCTCGTCTTCGGGAACGGAATGGTAATGCTCGGCTCCGCGCGCGCGAACGAGTTCGACAATCTTCAGAAGCCGCCGAGCGCTCTGGGTGGCGCCGTATCTCAGAGCCCGTACATCATCGTCGACGACGCCGACAAACACTACGCACGAGCTGTCGCGGCGGGCGCGGAGATCGTGATTGAAATTAAGGACGAGGACTACGGGGGCCGGGACTACTCTTGCCGCGATCCCGAAGGGCACGTTTGGAACTTCGGCTCCTACGATCCCTGGGCCTCCGCCTAACAATCTCTTGCAGCGGACGGGCGCTGTCGCGCCCGCCGCTGAACCGCAACCACGTTAAGACGCGTCGGATTGATCGTCCGACGCGGTTTCATCAGGCTCCGGTTGAGTGCGGTGGTGTGAACGCCGGGCGAAACCGCCTTGCTACTGCGCGCTCAGGATGAACCCTCAGTGGGCAGGATTCGCGGCAACTAGCGGACCGAGATGATCGCGCAGCAAGGTTTCTTCTAACGCCTGCTCCGCTTGAGCGCGGCGCCGGACAAGCTCATGATGGCGCCGCTCCCGGCTAGGTTCACTGGCGCCAGTGCCGGCGGTAGCCTATACCCGGCACGCTGCGCCGCTTCTCGCGATGTGATGAGTACGACCTTCGCGCTGCGGGGGTCGCGTGGATCAGGGGCAATCGTCCATATAATGCGCTGTCGGGGATGCGATGGGTCGCCCAACCCCCGATTGTAGTTCATGGCGACTACGAACGACGTCAACATCTCCGCCACCGGTGCTTGAACGACGTGTTCGGGAGCCTTCCACTTTTTGTGACCCCAATCAACAAAAGCGCATTTCCGTCGAAGCGAAGTGTGAAGTTGTCCGGCACACCCACAAAACTCTCGCGCACTCTCTTCTCAAATGTCTTGGCGCTCGACACGAAATCGGAGGGAGGGAGCGACAAGTCAAACGTGGAAACCAACACGTCATGAATTGCAGCGCCCGTGTCGTCTGCCCCGCTGGACGGACCATCCGCACGTGACACGCTTGGTCTCTGGGCATTTGCCGCTCCAACTACAATCCAACAGACAAGGACGATGCGACTCATCATCGTTTGCCTCCGCTCGTTGACTTTACAAGACTCGCAACGCCTCACGGGCCTCCTGCACGGCTGGGTTGTCTTCCATTTGCGTACCGTGGAGCAGGAAGACGGATGCAGCCAGATAATTCGGTCGCCATTCCTCGCTCAAATAGCGATAGCTCTCGAAGCAAGCGACTGCGAATTTCACATCGTGAGCGTCGATCGTGGACTTCAAACATAACAACCGCCGAGCCGTTTGCAGGAATCGTTGATCGGAGTGCTGTTGAGCCATCGCGTACGTCAGCTCCAAAGCCCTGTCCTGGCCGGAGCGATCGCGAAACGCATGTTGAGACCGTCGCGGCGGGAGAAGCGAGAAGATCTCGTCCACCGCGTCCTCGTCAGAATTCGGACCTTCGGTTTCGGTGATCTCGGTGATTTTGAAGTCGTTGAGAAGTCCGTCGGCGCGCGGTATCGCGATGAAACTGCACGTCATGGCAACAGCCTGCAACAAAGCATAGAGACGAACCTCCGGATCGCTGTGGGTGCGAAAGGCGCAATGCAAAGCGTTCGTTCCGGTGATGGAATGTCGCGACCGACCAGTCTCAAGCAGACCACCCCACTTGAATCTCACGGACAACTCGTTGGTGGTCAGAAAGATTGCATCCCAGACGGCGCCAGCGTGAACCTTCCCTGAGAGGAGTTGCTGGCAAATTGACTTGCACGCAACGTTTGCCCTTCCTTCCCGGAACATCGCGATCAATTCCAGCACGGCGCCTTTTTCGCTGCGACTGCCTGCCCAATCTGCGGGCAACTGGTCTGTTGCCTGGCTCGCCCGGACGGCATTGGCGCGGTCCAGGTCGCCGACATCTTTGATACATTTGGTCGCACAGACTCGCAAGGCTGTCTCGGCATCCTGCCAACCGATGGCTTCCAATGTGCGGTAAACGTTCGACACGGAAATAATGGTGTGTCCGATGGAACTGTCATTGCTCCCATATCGCCACAACCGCTGGAACGCCGCTCGGGGGCCTTCACTGCGAGACAGTGAAATAATGGCGAGGTTGACAGCTTCCCGGTCCTTGTGCCTGTAGGCCGCGTCGAGCAAGGCCACCGCCTTGTCAGGCGGTGGGAGGGGACCTTTGATCCAGTCGAGTTCCGGACGGTCACGGTTGCTTAGGTAAGACCTCTTGACATTATGCAGATGCCAGAACAGCGGCAGAAACTGTTCTTTCCGCCCCAGGTCGAGACTTAGCTGGTGAACCGAGTGAGCGACAAGAATCTGGTGTCCTCTCTGATTGTAACGCATTGCCGTCCGAAGCAGCGCAGCCATGAATCTCCGGTGAGACAGCCCTTTGCGAAGCTGCTCGACCATGACCGGTATGGCCCGATCTCGGGGGGTGCGCTGGATCAGCTGCGCCAACCGATCGGTGTCCGGATCAAAATGGATTTTCATGACCGCGGGCTTCGCTTGCGCAGCACGCGCCGGACTGGACGAGGAGAGTGGTCCCACGTCGCCAAGACCCACGACTGCAGCCGTCGCTGCGGACTGTTTCAGAAATCCACGTCGATCCGAGAGAGTTGTCATCGTTTGATTTCCTCAATAGTCGATAAGCGGAGATCCCAAAGCTTGACCACGCCTTCGCTGCCACAGGTTGCCGCCAGTTTGCCGTCAGGTGAAATTGCCAACCCTCGCACCGCCTTATCGCTGCCTATAGCACTACCCAGCAGCCTGCCGTTCGCGGCATCTCGGATTTGAATTGTTTCATCACGCGTCACCGAAACAATTCTTGCGCCGTCCGGTGAATACAGCGCGGCTTGTACTGCCTTCGCTTTCTCGGGTCCATCGATTTTCAACAACTGGCGACCAGTCTTCACGTCCCACACTCGCGCCGTGTTGTCCCAGCCACTGGAGACCAGCCGCTGACTGTCGGGTGAAAAGGAAACCGACGAAACGGGCTTCTCATCGTCATGGTGAATGCGAAACTCTTTTGAAGGGAAACGTTGCCGATCCTCTGGGAAATGCGTCTGGATTCCGAACTGAACGACATCCCATAGCAAAACGATGCCTGGCTTCTCCCCAACGGCGATCAACTTGCCGTCCGGCGACACGGCCAAGTCAAGCGGCTCTCTCGGATTGATCATTCTCGCTCGATATGTCCACCATCCCTTTTCGACATCCCATAACTGAACTTGATTCTGATTTCTGGAATTGGGAGAACATGAGACGAGCGTCTTCCCGTCCGGCAGGAAGACGACACGGCTGATTTGTTCTTGTTGCAATCGAAACTCATAGAGGGGGAGTACTTTCTTCAGCTCACCGGTGTTCACGTCCCACAGCCGAATTGCCTTCTCCTTGCCGGAAGAAGCAAGGAGTTTTCCATTGGGCGAGAACGTGACGCTCAGGACTGCATCGGTGTGGCCGTCGAATCGATTCAACAGATCTCCAGTCTTCAAATCGAAAAGTTGCACGAAATGGTCACCGCAGGCCACGACCGTTTGGCGGTCGGGAGAGAAAGCGGCAGCTCGAACGGCGCCGTCGTTCAACGCAATACTCCGGCGCAGTTTGATCAGGGGTTCGTCGCCACATGCCCGTTGCGGTAGAACGGCAAGGCTTGTGACACCCAATGCCAGGATGAAGTAACGCATCGGCGCATCTCCTCGTCGATTAACTCACTCGGCAGGATCACCTACCGATCCGATGTGGCAAATCTATCGGCTTTCCTTCGCCACGCCGCGCAATATCAAGATGACCTGCCCTTTTCGAACAAGACTACCTTCCTTGACGGCCGGAACATTCCGCAAGTGATAAACCACTCCGTCATGTGGCGCCGTCACGCGGCAGAGTTTCAGGTTTTGAACAAGACGTTCTCCACGAATCCGCTCGGCTTCGACCGTGGCTTGACGAGCCTTGATTGTGGCTTCCGCTCGATTGATCTGTGCTTCGTTGTCGATGCGGTTCGCTTCCTGTGATCGTCTTGCGGAGGCCAGTTCAGTCTCCAGTGCCTGGGTCATCTTGGGAACGGAGAATCTGTTGAAAACGTCGAGTCTCAACTTGGCGACGTCGAGTGCTATCTCCGCCTTTTCGACTTCGGCCTGATCGACTTGCTCGATTTTTTCTTGGCCAGCTACGGCCCGAGGACGCTCTGCGCGTTTCAAAGTGAGCTCAGCTATCTTGACCGCCGCTTCAAGAGCCTTAACGTCAACGGCGCGATCGCCATCCAAATATGCCGCGAGCGCCACCTCTGCCGCGCTGACTACTGTCTTCGCCTCCGCTTGTTTGCCTTCGGCGGCGGTGACGATACGGTCCCGGTCGAGGCGCGACTGCAGCAGTCTCGACTCGGCAATGCTCAACTTGATCTTCTGTTCCGACACCGTCCTTGCTATGGAATCGCCGGAGAATTCGACCAGCAAATCACCACGCCTGACTTGCTTTCCATCTGGTGCAATTGAACGGACTCGCATCTCTTCGAGATCGAGCGACCCAACTTCGCAACGAATCTTGGTCCCCTCGACCTGCGCTGAAGCTCGCGGCTGAGTTGGCTGAACACCTGCCGGTTGTGGATGGTCCTGAGTTCTCGGACGGGCCTTGCGCTGTTCGGCCAGCAGTTCCAACCGCTTGATCCGCTCCCCATCCAGGGCGAGCTCACGAAGGACAATCGGGACATTCACATCGACTGTCTCCCCGCCGCGCAGTACTTCAAACTGAAGCGACACGGCATCGTTCCGCACGGCGTCTTGTATTGCGGAATCTAGCTCCTTGAGACTGACAACTCCCAACCCGCGAAGTGTGACGACAATATCAACGTCGTGAATGCCTGCCTTTTCGGCGGGACCGTGAGTTCGGACGAACGTCACAGCCAATCCACCCGCGTATTTCGCGAAGACGTTCTTGCCGCGAAATCCCTCTCTCTTGATCGGGCGGAGATGGAGTCCGATCCACTCAAGCACCTTGGCCGTCAACGGGGAGACCGGCGCTGGAGTGACTCCAAACTCGTTCCAAAGTGCCGAATCCTCGTTTCCTTCAACCTCTCTTGGTGTTGGTGTTGGCGTGTCATCGTCCACCGGTTCGGAATCAACGATTCCGGAAGGCGTTTTTGTCGGGACCCATTTCGCGCCGTGGATCCTGGCGTGAAGAGCATTGTCAGATGCATCATGGGCAACGTCCTCTTCGCCCTCATCGAATCGGTAGAGGAGCAGAGTCCGTTTGTCGGCTTCGAATTGACTTGGCGGTGCGAAGTCCTTGTCATAGCGCGCAGTTTTGGAAACACGCACTTCGTCGATGAAGCCATTGAGGAATTGCGTAGGCTCTCCCTGCCCGCCCGGATCTGCTCCAATCATGAATGGAAACTCCGACTTGTTGAACTTGCCAATCGTCTCGCTGCCTTGCACCTTGCCGTCGACAAACAGCCTGAGTTTGTTTCCATCAAGGACGCCGGCGATATGGACTGGTTTGTCGCGCCCCACAGAAATGCTGGACTTGACTCGCACGTAGCCGTTATCGGTCGTTCGACCATCGTTGACGTGAAACGAAACATATCCGTCGGCAACATCGAGCCCCAAACCGGCGCCACTAAAATTGGCGATGATCGATCCGCGATGTAACGACATCACGGTCGCTTCAAACGTGATCGGATGACTTCCGTCGTATTGCAACTTAGGGATGACGACGTGCGTCCGCCGACCGGAGAACTCGAGCATGTACGAGCGTCTTTTCGCGTGTTTTTCCGGCAGATTCTGATGTACCGGACCTGCTTTTTTGGGTGGAGTGTCATTCAGCAGCACCCGAACGGTGACCTTGCCGTCACGTGTGACTGTGATTGACTGATGTTCCAGTTTGAATTTGTCCTTGCCGCCTTTCAGATCCACATCGTACGTACCCTCTTTCAGGCGGATTGTCCATCCGGACTCGGCGTTGATGATTTCGACTTCTTCGCCGCCTTGTTTGACCGAGATCTCGACGTTCTTGTCGCCCGTTTTGATTTCGACCGTGCCTTGTGGAGTCTTGAGACTTAGGATGACGCCCAACGCGACGACTGCGACCAGAGATAAGACTGTCAAAGTGATTGCCCACGGAACAAATCGTCCTCGATCACGCGTCGGGTTATGATTACTTTTCGCCGGCTGTTCAGGTGTCAACAATGCGGCTAGGTTTGCTCCAGCGGTGAATGGGCTCAGCGCGGTGGCGACTTCCGCAGGTGACGAGAATCGGTCGTCTGGGTCGATCGCCAGCATCTTATTGACGATCCGCGCCGTTTCCGTTGGCACAGAATCACGAGCATCACGAAGCGACGGTCGGTCGCTCATCTGGTGAGCGTGGACGAGTTTCTTGGTCGATGCAAACTCCATTCGTGGAAATGGCGGCATTCCAGCCAAAAGCGCGTACAACGTGCAACCAAGTCCATAGACATCCGCGCGGATGTCAACGTCGTGACTGTTTGATGCTTGTTCGGGCGCGATGTACTCGGCCGTTCCCATGATCTGGCCAACGTGCGTCAGGCCGTTGCCTTCAAATGTGTCGTCGCTTTGATAATCCGTCGCAATTAATCGTTCGTCCGCATACCGAGCAAGGCCAAGATCAAGCACCTTGACGCAACCGTCTTCCGCCAGCATTAAGTTCGACGGCTTGATATCGCGATGAACCAGTCCGTGATCGAATGCATGCTGCAAGCCAACTGCGGCTTGACGCACGAGTTCGCAAGCATCGGCGATCGACAAGCGATTGTGTTGACGAATCAACTCCGAGAACTCCGCGCCCTCGATATACTCCATCACAAGAAACTGTTTTCCGTTTGCTTCACCGGCGTCACTGGCTTGAACGATGTTCTCGTGATTGAGCTTGCCGACAGCTTTCATCTCCCGCTCAAATCGCGCAATCGCGTGATCATCGAGTGTTCGTTTGGTGCGCAGAATTTTGACGGCGACAAACTTTTCCAGCTTCGTGTGCAACGCCTTGTGGACCGTGCCCATGCCGCCCGTACCCAAACGTTCGACCAGCATGTACTGACCCAGCATTTGGTGATTCGACGTCGTCGAAGTTGGCGTGTGCTCCGTGTCGCACTCGAACGCCTGCACTCGTTGCACGACCTGTCGAAATTCCGGCTCATCGACGAACGACCCATCCCCCGCCGGACATTTCAACTCCTCGACAAACGAGTCCGACTCGGGTTCCATCGTTGCCACGGATCGGTCACAGACACCACACGCTTCCAAATGCTCGGCGATCAACTCCAGCGATGTCTCAGGCAAACGACCGGTGACGAAATCGTGAAGTTGCTTTTGTTCGGGACAAAGATCGATGGACACGTTTGGCTCCTCGGAGAGTCAAGCTATCTCGTTCTTGAATTCGTTCTAACCTAACAACGATTTGCGCATGTCAGCATTTTTCGAATTGTGCAAAAGCTACTTTAGCGAAACGGGTTAGCGCCCCGTCGTGTCAGAGAGCGTCAAGCTGTTCACGTAAACGGCGGAGTACTCGTGATTTTGCCAGCCGAACAGCGTTGACGCTCATCTCCAACTCGTCCGCAACGACCGATGTTGGCACATCGTCGACCGTCGTGCGCCAAAATGCTTGCCATGTACCATCTTCGAATTCGGCCTGCACCATCTCCATTCCGGCCAATAACGACGAACTCTGTTGTTGGGATGACGATTGATCACCCAGCATCGACGAGTTTTCTTCGGCGAGGTTCAAAAGTTTCAGCATCGCGTCCGTCCCACCAGTTGCTTGTGGACGACCTGCAAGACGACGGAAATGATCCCGAATCTTGTTTCGTGTAACGGTCCACAGCCAACCGCGAAACGCATGCCCTGGATCGTCACGCCGAAAATCCGTGATATGAGTGTGAACCGACCGAAAGACTTCCTGAAAAACATCCGCGGCATCTGCTTGCGAGACTCCAAATTTGCGACACCAAGAATAAACGAGACCACCGTAAAGCTGTACCAGACGGCGCCAAGCCCGTGGGTCTTGCCGTTTTGCGCCGTCAATCAGTCCAGAAGATGTGGAATCTACAAACGTTGTCATAGGTTGGCACCAGTTTTGAATTCCATTCTACGCCAGCGACCGCAGGAATGGGCACAACCAATGACAGCGAACTGGGTTCATTACCTTGACAATGACGACAGGACACGGATGTCTGCGTGTGTTGGCCGCCGCGCCGCTGCTCAGCCTGATCGTCAATTGCGCGGGCGCAGCGTTCGCCCAACAACGCGCGGACTCGCCGACGGGCGAACTAGCCGCCGATCTCCAGCACGGTTTCGGCGTTCACCGCGCGTCCGCGCCGAGTACGAATTGCGGCTAGGGAGCCACGAAGACTTCGTCTAGTTTGAGACCCGATGCGACGATCTCGACTCCGCTGAGCAACGGCTCGCCGACGCTCGGCGTCAATTCGATTCGCAGCGATCCAGCGCACTTCACGTCGGCGGCCTCAATCATGAAGGAGCGCATGCCTCCCGCTGCCGCTTTGGCGATATCGAAAGCCTGGCGGACAGGTCGACCGTTGATGGCGATGTCGAATACTCGCCGCCCGGGCTCGCTGAAATCCGGTTCGGCGAAGAACAGACGAACCGTGTATGTCCTGTCGGGTTTCAAGCCATTGACCGAGACGGCCCGCGCGCCCTTCACGCCGGAGGCGGAGACCCACGGCCATCCCGATCCGCCCCGCAACCACAACGAGTGTCGGTAGAAGTACTCGGCCGATTCCGGTTCCAGCGCGACTTGCAACTGGGGCGAGGGTCCGCCCCGCTGTGGGTGCTCGAGCCACAGAGTGCCGGCGTCGGTCATGCGGTCGCCGGGAGCGCCGAAATTGACTCCAACGCGCTGAATGTCGTCGGCTCCGCCAACTCCCCAAGACGACCATTGCTCGTGTTCGGGCGGCTTGCTTACCAACGCCAGTCCGACGGGCAACGGGTAACTGCACGTGCAACCCTCGTAGAAGTACGGTACGTTCAGCACGCCGCAGGCCGGGATAACGCTGTTGGTGCAGCCGGAGCGCGGTCCGCTGATGTTGCACACGCCGCTCTCGATTCGTTTGTCATAAAACGCCGGCGTGCCGCTGCGCATCGTGAACAAGTGGCCGTAGTCGACTCCCCCATCGCAACCGTAACTTTTCGGAAACGCCCGCGGCTCTTTGGCTCCCGTCAGCGGGTTCACTCGCTCGCCGATCGTCGGCTGTTTGGGCTTCCAAGCGTCGCGCTGCGTCGGCGGCCGGTACTGCGACGGTTGAACGTCGGCGAGGTTGCGCGGAGGGAACTTCAGTCGCGCGACGGTCGGCTCGTCAGCGCCCATGAGCCGGCCCGTGTAGACATCAGAGAACGCCGGCGGCAACAGTTGGTAAGGCGGTTTGCGATCGGCGCGATGCTTTTCCATCCAGTCTTTTGGATAGGAAATCATCACGCCGTCGACGAACCAAGGCTGTGGTGATCGCTTGAAATGTCCCGGCGCGTCCCCAAACCACAACACGCCCAACGGCGAGCCGACACGCTCGTCAGGACTCGACCAACCGCCCGTATAGTTGACCGCTCCTGCGAGCGGCCCACGGCGGCGCACCAGAGTCAAGTTGCCGGCCCGCTCGATCGCGAATCCCGCCGCCGCCGCCCGCTCGGCTGCGGCCGCGAAGCGCTCATGCTCAGCGGCGGAGAATTCCAACACGGCCGTTCCGCCGTGGGGACGCAAGAAATTGAAGGCAGCCGCGTCAAACCGGTTGAAACTTCGTTGAGCTGACGGTGGACCGAGAACAGCCAACGTCGCCAAATAAGGAGGCAGACCAAAGCTGTCCGGACTTCCCACGTGGACCGCCACCCTCTCCCCGTAAAGCTCCAGCGCATCCACGCGTCGCCGCAATTCGTCGACCGCTTGAGCATCCGAGTCGAGGACGACGAATTGAAACTTGGTCGTCGTCAGCAGTTCCATCAGCGATTCGAAGTCCTCACTGCCGACTACGGCGACGCCGTTCTGACCCAGCGTCAGCCGGCGAATCTCGCGATTCCGCGGGGACAAGTCAGCTGCGCTTTCCCTCTCATTCCGCGCGGTGCGAGGATGGAGCTTCGCCGGGCGTCGGCCCGCGGCGCCGTAGCAGTGGATCCTGCCGTCAGTCGTGACCACGAACAGCTTGCCGTCGGCGGCCAGCATCGAGTGGGTCTGGCCCTTGTGGGTCTCACCTTTCACGCGCATCAGGGGGTCAGAGAAACGAAACTCCGTTTCACCGATCGTGATCTTGTTGCGAACTTCGGCGGAGCCGGGTCCTTGGTAGGTCTTGTCTTCGTGCAGGTCGCGATTCACCGCGCGGTCGAGTATCACTTTGCCTCGCCGCACCGCCCGGTGTTCAGCCGAGGCGAACCAGCCGCCCGGCAGCCGTCCCGGCTTGGGGAGCGCGAACGATATCAGCTTTCCAGTCGCTAGTTCAAACCGCGCGGGCAAGGCCTGGCCACAGGGCACAATCAGTTCATCCCCATTGACGACCAGATAGCCCTGCGGCGTCACGCCGCCAAAAGCCTCGGCTCCGTGCGGATGCTGGCCGTAGACAAAACCGCTCTCGTCGTTCCGCCAAATCACTTTGCCGGTTTTGGCGTCGAGACAATAGACGAATACGCCCTCGAACGACCAGACGCCAGCGGCGAAGTAGATCCGCTCTCCGTCCAGCACGGGCCCGCCGCGGACCGGCCACAGAGAGATCAATCTGCCGTTGCCCAGCACTTTGCGAGCGGTCGGCGCGGCGCGGAACTTCCAGACGGGTCGGCCGTTGGCCGCGTTCAGGCAGTAGACATGCCCGTCGTCCGATCCAAAATAGACGCGGTCGCCGGCGGCGACCGGCGCGAAGCGAACCGGGCCATCGCAATAAAACCGCCAGCGCTGGTCGCCCGTGTCGACATCCAACGCGGTCACCGAGTCGTTGCGCGAAGAGGCGACGTACATCGTCTTTCCCAGCACGATCGGCTCGTAACCGGCGTCGAACTGCAAGCGCGGCTCACGGTATGCGGGCTTCAGTTGAGGATAGTCGCGAACCCACCACAGCGCGAGCTCGTCGGGCAACGCTTCCGAACTAACCGCACTCCGCCGCGCGTCGCCGCGCCACATGGGCCAATCGCCGGCGCTCGCAGGCTTCACCGCTACTGCCGCGAAAAGGAGCACCCCCGCCGAGACGACCGAAACAGTACAGCGCAGGCGCAACATCATTGCAGTGTTCATCGCAGTGTTCATTGCAGTGTCTCTCGGCATGCGGTTGGCAGATAGAACTCGGCCAGTATAAGCGAACTCAACGCCCTCGGGTCAGCGACTTGGCAAGTAGGCCGGATCCAGGAGCGCAGCGACGCCGCTCCGGCAACCGCCGTGGAGGGAATGACTAAGGAATGACTAAGGAGGCAGGACGCCGGCGAGTCAAAGAGTCAGAGGGGCGTTTACGCCCCATTCCGCCGCAGGCGGCATAGGCCCGTGCTTGAGCACGGGTGAACCAGGCGTTCCAGCTGCAACCAACGCTCCATTCTCGCG
>JASMLW010000509.1 GCA_030748485.1 Pirellulaceae bacterium | reverse complement strand
GAGGGTGGAACGCGGTGGCGCGGGGCGACGCGAGAATGGAGCGTTGGTTGCAGCTGGAACGCCTGGTTCACCCGTGCTCAAGCACGGGCCTATGCCGCCTGCGGCGGAATGGGGCGTAAACGCCCCTGGTCGTGCGCGGCGTCGTCCTGCCTCCTTAGTCATTAGTCCTTCGTCATTCCTTAGCTAGCTGCACCGTCTTGCCGTCGCTGCTGACGTCGACGTTGCCGGGAAACTGAGCGCGACCGCCGGCGACTGCGATTTCCACGATCCGCTCCCACTCGGCGTACCCCATTTCCTGGAGCGGCCACCGCTGTCTCTTCCAGGCGAGCAGCAGGGCTTCGCAGGCGAGGAACTTTGAACGAGTAGTCAGCTGTTGGACGTCGAGGCTGATCGCATTGTCCGCGGTCGCGCGCCGCGCTGCGTCGAGAATCTCCGCCGCCTCCGCCGCGACGACTTCCTGCGCGCCTTCCGCCAACTCGACCAACCGCAGCACGGCCTGATCGACTTGCGGATTGAAGTCGTCGCGTAGCAGCGGCAGCAACTCGCTGCGCAATCGGTTGCGCGTGTAGTCGGTATTCGCGTTGGTCGGGTCCGTGCGGAACGGCTGGCCGAGTTGCTCGAGATACTCCAGCGTTTGCTGGCGAGAGACATCGAGCAGCGGGCGGAGCAGAGCGACGCCGGGGACGAGTTCGCGAACTCGCGGAATTCCCGTCAGTCCGGCCAGCCCGGTGCCGCGAAGGATTCGATGCAGCACAGTTTCGACTTGATCGCTGGCGGTGTGGGCGGTGAGCACATAGCGGGCGCCCTGCGAGCGAGCCTGTTCGCAAAAGAACTCCAAGCGAGCGTTGCGGGCGGCGGCTTCATCGGTCTTGTCCGGGTTGCCCACGCCGATCATGCAGGGGATTTCTAATCTGCAACAGAGATCAATGACGAACTGCGCGTCGTCGGCTGAGCCGGCTCGCCAACGGTGGTCGAAGTGGATGACCGCCAGTTTTCCGGGGCCCGGTTGCCGGGCGGCCGCCGCCGCGCGCAGCATGGCGATGCTGTCAGGTCCGCCGGAAACGGCCAGTAGAACCGTTACATCTCGCCAAGTCGCGGGCGGAAAGGCGTTGCAAAATGCGGTGTCGAGGGCGTTTGCGAGCGTCATTAGTTGCAGATCGCGTCGTCTCTGGTACCATACGCTAGACGTTGCGGCAGTTTCCACAACGTCACACATCCAGCAAACAATTTTACGCGACCGAGCCACGCCATGGAGAAGGCGTCGTCGCACAATGGTTGCTGGCCTTGAATCTGGTGCAAACAACCATTCACTTCAAGCGTCACGGTCCCGAATGAACGAGCTACTCGCTTCAATGATTATCTGGATCGTTCGCACGCTTGGTCTCTCGGACGATTGGCTGCAGCCGTTAGTCATTCGTTCCGATGGGCGCGTTGAACCGTCGCGGATGCGACCGCACGGTTTCTTTGGCGGGTGGAGTTGGTTGAGGTTTTCCCCTCGACGTCCTCGAAAGCCGACCTCCGCCACAGGTGGTCGGGGCAATCGTTCTGAGCGATCCTCGTCTGGATCGTCGCACGAGGCACCCTGGGAATAGCTTCGCCGGATTCTTCGCCCGCGATCGTCGCCGTTCATTGATTGAGCGGCTTCGTGCGATTTGCCCTCCCCCGCCGGCCCGATCCCGATCCTGAGGGAGCGAGGGGTGAACGAATACATCGCCGCCGCGATAGCCGCAGTCGTCAGTGCGATCGTCACCGTGGTGATTGTTCGCATGCTCGACCGCCAGCGCAAGCGGGACGCCGAGTCTCAAGCGAAAGAGATTCTCGAGCGGGCGGAGCGAGACGCGGCGAATCGAGTAAAGGAAGTCGAACTGGAGGCGCGCGAGAAAACGCTTCTCGAAAAAGCCGCCATGGAGAAGGAACTCGGCGACGTTCGCGACGAACTTCGCGATCGAGAACGGCTGCTCGACAAACGACAAGAAACGATCGGACAGCACACGGACGATCTCCGCAAGCAAGAGCGAATCGTGGAGAGCACGCAGCGCCGGCTCACCGAAAAGCTCGACGATGCTCAACGCCGCCAGGAGGAACTCGAGAAGCTGCTCGACCACCAGCGGCAGACGTTGCACGAGTTGAGCGGGATGACTCACGAGGAGGCGACCCGGCGGTTGCTCGACCAACTCGATGAAGAGCTGGCGCAAGAGACGGGCGCCATCATCCTCAAGCATGAGAAGCAGGTGGCGGCGACTTGCGACCAGCGAGGACGCGAGATTCTACTCACCGCCCTGCATCGTTATGCGGCTGCTCACACGGCCGAGACCACCACGAGCACGGTGGACATACCGAACGATGAAATGAAGGGGCGGATCATCGGCCGCGAAGGCCGCAACATCCGCACGTTTGAAAAGGCCACCGGAGTCGATGTCATTATTGACGACACACCCGGCGTCGTCATCGTCAGCGGTTTCGATCCGGTTCGTCGCGAGGTGGCCCGCCAAGCGCTCAATAAACTGATCGCGGACGGTCGCATCCACCCATCGCGCATCGAAGAGGTCGTCAACGAGACTCAAAAGGAAATTGAGTCGTACATTCAAAAGAAGGGCGAAGAGGCCGCTCAGGAAGTCAATATTCACGGCTTGCATGAGCGCGTCCACTACATGCTGGGAAGATTGCACTTCCGCACCAGCTACAGCCAAAACGTGCTCCGCCACAGCGTCGAAGTCTCATTCCTCACCGGTCTGCTCGCCGAAATGGTCGGCTTGAGCGGCGACATGGGGCGACGCTGCGGCCTGTTGCACGACATCGGCAAGGCGGCTGACCACGAGCTCGAAGGGGGCCACCCCAAAATCGGAGCCGATCTGCTCAAACGGCATGGCGAAGGACCTGAGGTTGTCCACGCCGCCTTTGGCCACCACGACGAGATCATCACGGAATTCCCGCACACGATGTTGGTGGCGACCGCCGACGCTTGCAGCGCATCCCGGCCCGGAGCGCGGCGCGAATCGCTCGAACGCTACATCAAACGCATGGAGGAGCTGGAATCGATCGCCAGCAGTTTCAAAGGTGTCGAACAAGCCTTCGCGATCCAAGCGGGCCGCGAGTTGCGAGTCATCGCCGCCGCCAAGGAAACCGACGACTCGTCCGCCGCCAAGGTCTGTCGCGATATCGCCAAGGCGTTCGAAGAACAACTCACCTATCCCGGTGAAATTAAGGTCACCGTCGTCCGGGAATCTCGTTTCATCGAAACTGCGAGGTAGCCTTGCGATTCTTGTTCCTGGGGGACATCGTCGGTAAGCCGGGGATCCGAATTGTGCAAAGGTCGCTGGCCGGCTTGCGGGTCCGCGAGTCGCTCGACCTCGTCATCGCCAACGCCGAAAACGCGGCCGACGGTTCCGGACTGACCGCGAAGAATTATCAATCGCTCAAGGCGGCGGGCGTCGATTGCATCACGCTCGGTGATCATATCTACCGTCGCAATGAGATCATCCCGATTCTCGACAAAGAAGTCGACATCGTCCGCCCGGCCAACTACCCGTCCGATGCGCCCGGTCGGGAATGGGCCGTCGTCAAGGCCGCCAACGGCGTCGACGTCGCGGTCGTCAGCCTCTTGGGACGCGTCTTTATGCGACCGGTCGATTGTCCGTGGAAAGCGGTCGATCGAGTGCTCGCCGAAATCCCCGCCCACGTGCGGGTCAGATTCGTCGACTTCCACGCCGAAGCGACCAGCGACAAACAGATCATGGGCCGCTACCTCGATGGCCGCGTCACCGCCGTGTTGGGCACGCACACGCACGTCCCCACCGCCGACGGCCGCATCCTTCCCGGCGGCACGGCCTTTCAGTGCGATGTCGGCATGACCGGACCCTACGATAGTATTCTCGGCCGCAAAGTCGATCGCGTGACGGAGACGACGTTGACGTTTCGGCCCACCCAGTTTCAAGTCGCCACCGGTGATCCCCGCATGTGCGGAGCCATCGTCGAGACGGATGAGTCGACCGGCGAGGCGACGTCCATCACCAGGCTCGAGATTCGAGAAGACGAAGTGGAAGCTCTCGAGGGCCAAGCGTCCCAGTCCAACGCCTGAGAGCCGGGCGTTGAGCTCAAACGCGCGACGGCGATTAGTTCAAGATCGCGTCGGTGGCCACATCGTCGACCGGTGCGAACGGGTGGAAGTTCTTCGCGATCTCGCGGCCGAGCATCCGCAGGTACTCTTGCTTGAACTTCTCCTTGGGAGTCGAGTCGCGGTAGCGTCCGGCCGTCTTCGGATGCTCGAACATGTAGCGTTCCTTTGACCAGACGAGCCGTCCGCCTTGCTCCTTGATGTCGTAGACCTTGGTAAGGAACTGCGAGCGACCCTTGTAGAGTGTCGGGCCGTCTTCCAGCGTGAAGCGCTCCAGCTCGATCGCCAGAACTTTGTCCGCCTTGATCCCCTTGCCGAATTCGACGTAGTCCATCTGGTTCCAACCGTAGGTGTCCACCCAGTCGGCAATCTCATCCTGGCTGATCAGCTCGATGCCTTTCACCTCCCGAACTAGATTGCTCTCCACAACGCGAGCCAACCTGGTCGCCGTGCCCTCGGCATCGCTTTGTTCACCGCCTTTGAGGCAAACGATGGCGACCCGGCTGTTCTTCAGGCCGTCGTACGCCGCCGGCGTCTTGTCGCCCCCGCCCATCCACAAAGCTTGAGCAAAGAACCCGATGCAGCCCGTGCTGGTCGAAAACAGGAAGGCGGCCAACGTCAAACTGAGAAGAGTGGCCGATGATCTGGTCGTCATCCGTGTCGCTCCGCAAATGGGCGATGATTGCAACGCTGGCAAGCGCGCAAGGCGATTCATCAATACGGGAAAGGACGCGGACATTAGCGATCCGGTGGCGGCAACGCAATACCGGTTTGACCCCCAGAAAACACGCCTCAAGTGGCGGTGCTTGTAGATCGGATCGGTACGTAGCGGAATTCACGTTTGCAGAAATCCACTACGGGCCATTAGCCGTTGGGTGATTCATTAGAGCGCATTCAAAACCGATGTCTTGCCGTACGATGGCCTTCCAAGGCGCCTTGGAAGGCCATCGTACAAGGTTTTGAAACCGCCTCTAATGAGTTTCCTTTGGGGATAGTTCCGGAAACTCCCGGGGTGGCTGTCGAATCGGGTTGGAGCCCCCGACGGAAGCGAAGACGAGGCGGCGCGGCTCGTGAGGTGGAACGCGATGGCGCGGGGCGACGCGAGGGTGGAACGCGATGGCGCGGGGCGACGCGAGGGTGGCGCGGGATAACGCGAGAATGGAACGCGGTGGCGCGGGGCGACGCGAGGGTGGAACGCGGTGGCGCGGGTTAACGCGAGAATGGAGCGTTGGTTGCAGCTGGAACGCCTGGTTCACCCGCCCTCAAGGGCGGGCCTATGCCGCCTGCGGCGGATGGGGGCGTAAACCCCCCGGGGTCGTGCGCGGGGCTGGAACGCCATGCGCGGGCAACGTGAGTGTCGTGGGTGTGGGACGCGAGGGCGTTTACGCCCTCCTCCGCCGCAGGCGGGCATAGGCCCGTGCTTGAGCACGGGTGAACCAGGCGCTCCGGCTGCATCCAACGCTCCATTCCCGCGCTGCCCCGCGCCATCGCGTTCCAACGATCTCGTGCCGGCTGCATCCAACGTCCCACACACGCGTCGCCCCGCGCCATCGCGTTCCAACGACGCGAGGGCGTTTCAAAACCGATGTTTTGCCGTACGATGGCCTTCCAAGGCCATCGTACAAGGTTTTGAAACCGCCTCTAGTCATTCCCGCCTATTCGCCTGACAACGGACTCTTCCGCTCCACCCACTTGAAGTCCTTGGTCTTGCTGATCAGCCGCAATTCGACGAAGCGGCCGATCTTCTGGCCGATGTCGAGCCCTCGACCTCGCAACAAATCCGCGCCTGACAAAGATGTGTCAGGTTCGAGCAGAAACAGATCCTGTTCATCGTCATCCGATTTCAACATCTCGTGATAACGCTCGAAGCTGCGATAGAGTCGCTTGGCGTCGGGATACGATTCGCGATCGCGTTTACCGGCGACGACGAGGGCGGAGAGTTTTCCACGGACGACGGGGTGCATGGTCGCGGCTCGATTGGTCAGTCCCTTGAAACTGGCTGGCGGGGACAGCAGCACCATCGCCTTGACGTCGCGGCCTTGCTTGTAGGCCGGCAGTTGGACGGCGTTCCAGTCGTAGACGGCGAAATTGAGGCAAACTAATGCGCCCAGATCGGCCCCCACCAGAGTCAGCATTTCAATGTTGCACTCGCCCGCGTTGTGCTTCTTCATCAAGAAGCGTTTCACCTCTTGGATGTCGTTGATCATGCTCGCGAAATGCTGCTTGCGCATTTTGTCGCGATCAATCGTCTCTTCGCCCATTGGCGTTTTGATTTTGGTGCTCCGACCGTGGCCCCGCAGGTCGGGGATGACGACGGCGTGGCCAGCCTTTTGAAAGTACGCGGCCAGGGCGGCGAAATCACCTCGCTGCCCCTCCCAGCCGTGAACCATGATCAGCGGCACGGCGTTCTTCTTGAGCGTGCCCCCAAAATAGGTGCACTTGAGAATGACCCCATCCTTCGTCTCCAGCGTGATCGCTTCCGGATCGGGCGGCCCTTTTTTCTTCTCTTGAGCCACGAGTTGCGGAGCCAAGATCGTGGCGGCGACGATAACCAAGATGGCCGATTGGAGTGGGAGAGTTTTCATGGATTTGGCCGGATTCGGTGATGCGAAGTTGAGTTGCCCTGTTCATTCATCCTAAGTCGCCCGCTCTGGAAGGTCAACGCAACACAGTCCACAGTCAGGAGATGCAGCAATCGACTCGGCCGACCGAGTAACAACAAATGGCCAGATGACCACCAGAGTATGTAGGCGAACGCGACCTTCACACCGAATTTGGGGAGTACTTTCGCCCACTTGACACGTTTATTACTACAACACTCCCGCCGATCTGTGATCGCGACCCCGTCGCTTGCATTAGCGGCGGCTTTGAAAGAGAATGCGATTCAGCCGGAACTTGTGTAGGCGAAGAAGGTTAGGGCAACCAAGCCCAAGCCGAAAACCAACCAGAGGAGAAGCCCCGTGAGACTCGTCGAAGGACTCCGCACATGGTGGCAAATGCAGACCGGCGAAGAGGATACGCCGTTTGACGGCGACTCGTCAGCATTTTTCGCCAGCCTCACATTCCACTTGGTGCTACTCATCGTCCTGGGCTTTTTGCCCTTGCGAGGAAATGAGAACGAAAGCCAAGTCACCCTCACGGCTCCCGTCTACGAAGACCTCGAAGACGAATTGGAGTTGCCTGAGCAGTTCTTTTTCAGCGAACAACCGACACCTGATGAAATCGGCGCCAACAGCGAACAAGGCTCGCAAGAGGCTCTCTCGGAAGCTCCCGTTGTAGCCGAGGTCTCCGACGTGCCGACTCCGCTGGAAACCGAGGTCGTGGAAGCGGCCGATCTCCGTGTGAACGAAGCGATCGAGATCGCCACGGGCCTGCACTTTAACGAGAACCTGGCCGTCAAGGGAGCTGCTGGCGAAGGGACGACTGGAGCGAGCGGGGCGATCGATCGGATCACGCACGAGATTCTGCTCTCACTTGAAGAGCGGAAGACGCTGGTCGTCTGGCTGTTTGATCAGTCGGGCAGCCTCAATCGTCAGCGACAAACGATCGTCGATCGGTTTGACCGCATCTACGAGGAACTGGGAGTCATCGAAGCGGCCGGCAATCCAGCCTTCGCCAAACACGAAGACAAACCACTGCTGACCTCGATCATCGGCTTTGGCAACAACGTCCAGTTGCGCACCAAGGAACCGACCGACAACCTGGCCGAGATCAAGGAAGCCGTCCAAGGCATCCCCCAAGATGAAACGGGGAATGAGCGCGTCTTCTCCGCCATCTACATGGCCGCCAAACAGTTCACCAAGTACCGGATCACGAGCAGCCCCGATGACGAACCGGATCGCAATGTGATGCTGATTGTGTTGACGGACGAAGTGGGTGACGACCAAGACGGGCTCGACCAGACCGTCAAGATGTGTCGCCGCTACGAGATGCCCGTCTACGTGGTTGGCGTGCCGGCTCCGTTTGGTCGTCGCGAGACGATGGTCAAGTGGGTCGACCCCGACCCCAAGTTCGACCAGACGCCGCAATGGGGGCGAGTCGACCAGGGCCCCGAGTCGTTTCTACCCGAACGGATCAAATTGCGATTCTTCGGAGACGAGAAAGACGACAACCCGATCGATTCGGGATTCGGTCCCTTCTCATTGACTCGACTCTGCTACGAGACGGGCGGTATCTACTTTGCCGTTCACCCCAATCGCAATGTGAAGCGCGAGGTCAACCGCAAGGACGTCGCCGAATTCTCAGCGCATCTGACCCACTTCTTTGATCCGCGGATCATGCGTCGCTACCGGCCCGAATACGTATCGGCTCAAGAGTATCGGCGGCGAGTGAATGCGAGCACGATGAGGCAATCGTTGCTGCAGGCGGCTCAAATGTCCTGGGTTGGCCAGATGGAAACTCCCGCCCTGGAATTCGTGAAGGCGAGTGAAGCCGAATTTGGCGCCGACCTTTCCGAGGCGCAAAAGACGTCAGCCAAGCTGGAGCCAAAGGTGCTCGCCTTGCTGCAGGTTTTGCAGCTCGGGGAAAAAGACCGCAAGAAGGAATTGAGTCCCCGCTGGCAGGCCGGCTTTGACTTGTCGATGGGCCGCGTGCTGGCGGCTCAGGTTCGCACCTCGTCCTACAACGGCATGCTGGCCAAGGCGAAACGAGGGTTGAAGTTCAAAGACACCAAGAATAACACCTGGCTCCTGGAACCGGATGACGACATCAGCGTGGGCAGCAAATTGAAGAGAACCGGCGACGAGGCTCGCACTTACCTGCAGCGAGTTATTGACGATCATCCCGGCACGCCTTGGGCGCTGTTGGCGAAGAAAGAACTCGATGTTCCGCTCGGCTGGAAGTGGACTGAGAAGTTCACCGACGTCAGTCCTGACAACAATGGCGGCGGCGGCGGCAATGCCGGGCCGGCGACGAACGACAAGAAGAAGATGATTAAGAAGGGTCCGCCGAAACGGAAACTGCCTAAACTGTAAACCGTCGACCATTTCCAAGACCCGCTCATCTGTTGAGCGGGTTTTTTTGTGCGCCAAAGCGCCGGCGACCGTCGCGGATCAGGTCGAGAATGACCGAGTCGAGCAAGTCGGTCAGCTGAGCGCGGACTTGGATCCCCGCCACGCCGCTAATGAATCATCCAACGGCTAATGACCCGTAGTGGACTTCGCCAGAAGTCCCGAGTTTGGCGAACGGGAGTTTTGCAAACGGGAATTCTGCAAACGGGGTTAACGGCTAGAGGCTGCTTCAAAACCTTGTACGATGGCCTTCCAAGGCCGTCGAATTGGAAATCCTCTGGAA
>JASMLW010000508.1 GCA_030748485.1 Pirellulaceae bacterium | reverse complement strand
GTGCGCAGGTGGACTGTTGTTTTAAGGTGGATTCTCTGCATATCAATACCCGCCCCGGTGGAGGCGAGAAATTCAGGGGCAAAACAGCCGTCCATCCTTGGTTCTTCTTGGAAGAACACCGACTGGATTCGCCCCAATTCTCCAACTCCGACTTCGCCGGCGCCGACGAAAGCCGTGTTTGGAACACCAGCATTGAGACGGGTATCGGCGCGAAACCCGCCGGGCGTTTGCCCTATTTTCAAGGATCCGCATAACAGGAATAGTCGCCCCAAGAGCGAGAGTTTATCGTCTCGCTTGCCGACGGCTAGGGCCGGCGTCGCCGTTCCCGTTAGAATGGCCTCCCCGAACGCCACCCATCAGGCAATCCATTTCCTCTCATCCATATCCTCCAATGACTCGATTTCAGCTTGCCCGCTGCCGCTTCGTCATTTGCCTATTCCTAACCGCGCTGGCCGTTCCTATCGTCTGCTCTGGAGCGGATCGTCCGAATCTGATCGTCGTTTTCATCGACGACATGGGTTGGCGGGATTTTTCGTGCTTCGGCAACCGCGCTGTGGCGACGGAGAACATCGACCGCTTGGCGGCTGAGGGCGTTCGTTTTCGTCAGTTCTACGTCAACTCACCTATCTGCTCGCCGTCCCGCACGGCCATTTCGACAGGCCAATATCCTCAGCGGTGGCGGATCACTTCCTATCTGGCCAATCGTCGAGCCAACAAGGAACGGGGAGTCGCCCAGTGGCTCGACCCGAGCGCTCCCATGTTGGCCCGATTGCTCAAGCAGGCCGGTTACGCGACCGGCCACTTCGGGAAATGGCACATGGGCGGACAGCGAGATGTCGGCGAAGCTCCGCTGATCACGGAGTACGGTTTCGACAAATCGCTGACGAACTTCGAAGGACTCGGCCCACGCGTGCTGCCGCTCTGCGACGCGCACGACGGCAAGCCGCCGCGAAAACACGCGCTCGGTTCGGATAAGCTCGGCCGAGGTCCGATCGTCTGGGAGGATCGGTCGTTGGTGACGAAGGCGTTCACCGCCGCTGCGCTCGATTTCATTAAGACGGCCGAGTCAAAGGATCGCCCGTTTTACGTCAACGTCTGGCCGGACGATGTGCATTCACCGTTCTTTCCCCCCGAGGCGCGACGCGGCGATCAGGCAAAGGCGACGCTCTACCACGGCGTGCTCGATACGATGGACGAGCAACTGGGCGAGCTATTCGATTACGTGCGCAACAGCAGCAAGCTGAAGGACAACACGTTGATCCTCGTCTGTTCCGACAATGGGCCGGAACTCGGAGCCGGTTCGGCCGGTCCGTTCCGCGGTTACAAGACGATGCTGTTTGAGGGCGGTGTCCGCTCGCCGCTGATCGCCTGGGGACCGGGTCTCGTCGACGCCCGCGTGGCGGGAACGATGAATTCGAAGTCCGTGTTCTCGGCCATCGATCTGGCTCCCTCGCTCCTGGCGCTCGCCGGCGTCGAATCCACCGCGAAGTTTGACGGCGAGTCGCTTCCCGACGTGCTCACCGGCCGCAGCCAGGCGAGCCGCAGGCGACCTTTGTTCTTTCGCCGCCCACCCGATCGCGACCGGTTTTACGGAGTCGACGACCTGCCCGACCTGGCGATGCGGGCGGGCAAATGGAAGCTGCTCTGCGAATACGACGGCGGCGATCCGCTGCTATTCGACTTGAGCATCGACGAGAGTGAGAAGACCAATCTCGCCGCCGAGCATGAAGAGATCGTCAAACGGATGACGGCCGAGTTGGTCGCTTGGCACGCGTCGATGCCCGCCGACAAGGGCAACAGCACGTGCCGGCGCGGGCAACTTGAGTTCAAGCATCTTGCGCTTCGTTTCTGCATTCCATATGACCATGTGGGTCTGGTTCGATGCAACAACCAACTTGCCGTCAGGCGCAACACCTACCATCGAAAAGGAGATTCCAGATTCGAGCTGGTGGGTTCGTTCTGTGAAAAAGTCATAGACGTACAGACCTTCCACGCCTGCCATCGCCAAGAGCCCATCCGTCCCGGCGATCATCGTGGGTGTTTGCTCAAGTTGCATCACCTCCGCACGCCTTGACCTCGGGTCGAGGATATGGAGTTCACTCCGCTCCCCCTCATGCAGAACGATGCGCCCTCGGCACACGCTAATGTCGCCGGTAACGATGCCCGCAACAACGACATCTAGAGTAGGCCTCCAATAATCAACGTCCGCTGCAGTCGACCACACGTCGGTCTCCGCGCGGAGTATCTGGAGAGTCTTTGTCTCATCAATGACATCAGTACTGGCGGCGATGAATCCCAGTTCCGAGCTGTAGTGGATGAATCGAACCTGCAGCGGCTTGGCGGCAAATACCTGAGTAACATTTGTTCGCACTTCCGCCGCCAGATCGCTGGATTGACTGAAAACGTGCCACTGTTTTGTCGTCGAATCTTCGGACACGATGATCGGTCCCTCATCACGAACGACCCTTTTCGGCTCTTTGGATAGCGTCTCTTCCAGAAGATACAAATCGTCGTGATCATCTCCATCGGTGACGATTGCTAGTTCGCCAGAGGCATTCCACGCGAGTTGCGCTATTGGGTTGGGAAACGTCAGCGTTCTGCTTGGCGGGATCGCACATTCCCATCGATGCACTTTTGAGCGGTCAATCGTGAAGATCGCGGCGGCGGTCGCCGACAATTCGCCAAGGGACTCGTTAGCCTCGCTGAGCGAATCTGCGCTGTGACTGTCCCAGGCTATTAGAGCTGGTACGTGTTTGCTCGCGGAGAGAAAGGCGTCACCGTTGCCTGCGAATGCGACCAAGTCGGCGCTGCTTGAGCGCTGCCTCCCGGCCGATGCCTCCGTGACGACAACGGACAGATCCTCCAACTGAAAACGAAAATCGCGTACAACGCCTGTCTGTTCGCCTAGGATCAACCGATGTTCGTTGGGATGAAAGGCGATCGCGTCCAAGTCACGCAGCGCCACTCTGGGAAAGTCGC
Organism: Pirellulaceae bacterium; assembly: GCA_030748485.1. Classification (GTDB taxonomy): domain Bacteria; phylum Planctomycetota; class Planctomycetia; order Pirellulales; family Pirellulaceae; genus JASMLW01. The sequence goes on along the minus strand of JASMLW010000508.1, from coordinate 9,330 downwards.
TGATTCGGACTTCGCCGCTCTCAACGCCGTTGTCAATCGGCCAGACTGTCAGAAAGTGCGCGGGTACTTGCTTGATTCGCTGAATCGCGACAAATTCCCCGTCGGGGCTGATGCGAAAAGTTTCGACGTAGGTTCGTTCAGGCCTCGACCAGACGCTGATCAGTTGCTGAGTGGCTACGTCGAACACGCCGATCCGGGGCGCGTTGAGGATCTGCGGCGGATCGCCTTCCTTCTCCGCCGGAAACTCCTGAGGCGCCATCCAGCGAGCGGCCACTCGGCGGCCGTCGCGACTGATCGATGTCGTTTCCGCTTTGACCAGCTTTCCCTCCGCATCGCGCAGTTCGCCCAGGACCTTGCCGTCCGGGTCGACGCAAATCGCCTTGTCCTCCAGCACCAGACACGCGGCGCCTGTGGGACTCATGTCGCTGCCGTAGAGAATCTTGTGCGGATACTCCCGCTGTCGCCGCGCCCCGGTTTTCGCGTCGAAGATGGCTACCTCACCTTTCATGGACCACAGCATGAGGTCGTCGCGGGCCTCTAGGTATGCGCCGCGATGAATGGTCGATCCGTCCGCGGGCGTCCAGTCGATCGTGAGCACCTTGCGAAGATCGGGCAGGTCGAGCGCCTTGACGTACTCGCTGCGGAGGTCGAGCAGCATTTGCTCGGAAATCTCCTCGTCCACGCGAGCGGCTTGCTCGAGCAACTCCATCGCCACCCAGCGGCGACCGATCTCGTTCGTCTCCAACTCGGCTCTGGCTCGCATCAACTGCGCTTCCCGCAACTGTAGGCGAGTCTGTCGATTGCTTTCCGAGATGCGGGCGATACTGACTTGCAGCGTGGCCAGCCAGATCACCAGGAGCACGATCGACAACCCACCTAGCCCGGCGACGACGGGTCGACGTTGGCAGAAGCGGACGAACCGTTCGGTCTGCGACACGGGCCGAGCCAGGATCGGCTTGCGATCGAGCCACCGTTGCAGGTCGTCCGCCAGTTCGTCGGCCGTTTGGTAGCGCGACGCGGCGTTTTTCTGCAGGCACTTCATGCAGATGACGTCCATGTCGCGCGGCAAGGTGTTGTTCAGGCGGCGCGGCGGCGGCGGCTCGTCCTCCAAAATCTGTTTGATCAGCATGCTGACGTTGCCGCGAAACGGCCGCTCGCCCGTCATCATCTCGTAGATCATCACACCCAGCGAGTAGATATCGCTGCGTCCGTCGGCGCTGTGACTGTCGCCGCGCGCCTGTTCGGGCGACATGTAGGCCGGCGAGCCAACCAGTTGGCCTTCGACAGTCATCGTGACTTCACCCGCCTCGCGCTTGGCCAGTCCGAAGTCCATCACAAACGGCTCGCCGGACTTGTCCACCATGATGTTGGCGGGTTTCAGGTCGCGATGAACGACGCCCGCTTGATGAGCGTGATGGAGAGCGCGAGCAGTTTTGACGCACAACTCGGCGACCTCGCGCGGCTGCATGGGGCCGTTCTCGATTGGACCTTCGAGCGTCTCACCTTCGACGAAGTCGCTGACGATAAAGATGGTGTCGCCTTCGGCTCCGATTTCGTGCACGGCGACAATGTTGGGGTGCCGGACCTGAGCGACCGATCGCGCTTCACGAAAGAAGAGCTCCTTGTCGCGTTCGTTCATGAAGTTGCGGCGGGGAATCTTGATCGCCACCATGCGGTCGAGTTCCGTATCGTGCGCTCGCCAGACGCTGCCGAATGCGCCGGAACCCAGCAGTTGGATCAACTCGAAACGACCCAACTTGCGATCCGGCGACGACGCCCCGACGCCGGGCTGCTGTCGGTAGTCGAACGTCTCGTCTCCCGTCGGATCGCGGCGAAAGTCCTCTGTCGTATCGCCCTTTCCCGTTTGCGAGTTATCGCGGCGGTAGTCGACCGTGTTGCCGAACAGGTCCCCCATATCCTTCCGCGACTCGTCTCGTTCGTCCTGCGTGCCGTCGCGCAGATCGGCCGTCTTGCCCGTGATCAAATTGAAGGCGGAGTTGCACGAATCGCAGACGATCCGATCCAGTTCCACGTCGTGCGGAACTTCAATCGGATGGTTGCATTGGATGCACCGCACCTGCATGGGAGGGAATGGGGCTGGAGGAGTGTCGCCCATCAAGCTGCCCCGGAGATGGTTTGCGACAGATGTGTGTCCCGCGCGAAAGTCAACGTATAGTCTAAGCGATTTGACGGCCCGCTTGCCGACCACACACCCGATTCGCGTCGCCTTCAATTGCGGATGTCCGCAAGCAGCCGGCGCAAACGCTACGACCCGGTCAGCCGAACGGCATTTGGCCACGCCATCTTCGTCTCCAAGCGAAGGGTGATGCTCGCAAATGGACGCCGCTCGGGATATTCTGTTGTGCGATCACGATCCAGACATTCTCGGACCACTGCCGCATCAGCCTCGATGCCTTTTCGCGGAGCCCCCATGCGTCTTGAACACCTCACCCTCGCAGCGCTTTGGCTGACACTGCTTTCCTGCTCGTTGCAAGCAGCTGAGAACAAGCGCATCGGCATCTCGCAGCGTACGCCGTGGACGACGTCACGGATCCACGGGGCTCCCGAACCTCCGCCCCCGTATCAGGTGCGACCGGCTTTTCCCAATCGCAAGTTCGCGGCCCCGCTATTGATCACCAACTGGGCCAAGTCGAAACGGCTGTTCGTCGGCAATCGCGCCGGCCAAGTTCACTCGTTCGAGCCGGATCGCGATGGCGATGAGATCGACCTGTTTGTCGACATGAAGCAGCTGCAGCCCGACACCACCTCTTTCTACGGGATGGCCTTTCATCCTCAAGTCGCCAAGAACGGTCTCGTCTACGTCTGTTACGTCGTCAAAGGCGCCAAGGAGGATGGAACGCGAGTTTCCCAGTTTCAGATCGCGCCCAGCGATCCGCCGCGAATCGATCCCTCCTCCGAGAAGATTCTGCTGACGTGGTATGCCGGCGGGCATAACGGCGGATGTCTCAAGTTCGGCCCTGACGGATACCTCTACATCTCCACCGGTGACGCCTCTGGGCCGGCTCCGCCCGATCAAATGTTGGTGGGCCAGGATGTGACCAACTTGATGTCGGCGATCCTCCGCATCGACGTCGATAAGAGCTCTGCCGGACGCGGCTACCGCATTCCCCCCGACAACCCGTTTGTCGATTTGCAAGGAGCCCGCGGCGAAATCTGGGCGTACGGTTTTCGCAATCCATGGAAAATGAGTTTCGATCGCGAGACGGGCGAGCTGTGGGTTGGCGATGTCGGCTGGGAGTTGTGGGAGATGATCTACCGCGTACAGCGCGGCGGCAACTACGGGTGGAGCATCATGGAAGGGCGGCAACCCGTGTTGCCCGAACAGAATCCAGGTCCCACTCCGATCCTGCCGCCGACGATCGATCACCCGCATTCCGAAGCGGGTTCGATCACTGGTGGATTCGTCTATCGCGGCTCGCGGATTCCCGAGCTCGTTGGCTCGTACATCTACGGCGATTATCAATCGGGCGTCGTTTGGGCGGCCCGCGCAAAGGATGGCCAAGTCACATCGCTCCGCGAGATCGCTCAGACGCCGCTGCAATTGGTCGGGTTCAGTGAAGACAACGACGCGGAGCTGTACTTGTTGGATCACCGCGGGCGGATTTTCGAATTGATCGCCAACCCCGCGCCCGATCGCAGTAAGTCGTTTCCGCGCAAGTTGAGCCAAACGGGCCTGTTTGAGTCGGTCGCTCGGCAACGGCCAGCGGCCGGCGTCATTTCGTATTCGATCAACGCCGAACACTGGGCGGACCATACCCGCTCCGAGCGCTGGCTCGCCGTTCCGGGCGACAAACCGATCACGGTCGACGACAAGGGCAATTGGCAGTTTCCTGACGGCTCGGTCGTGGCCAAGACAGTGAGCATCGATCACGTCTTGACCGGCGCGAAGGACGAATCCGCCGGCGTCGCCCGCCGTCTCGAAACTCAGATCATGCACCGCGAAGACGGCAGTTGGCGGCCGTACACCTACGCTTGGAATGAGGATCAAAACGACGCCGAGTTGGTCGACGCGACCGGCTTTACTCGCCCATTGCGAATCCGCGACAAGAATGCTCTGGCAGGCGTCCGCGAGCAGTCGTATCGTTTCGCGAGTCGCCAGGAGTGCACGCTTTGCCACAACCCGTGGGTCGAGGCGCGGACGACCATCTTCGGAGTGCAGTCCGCGTCGCTGTTGGGCGTGCGGGTCGAGCAATTGAAGCGCGACCATCGCTACGCCGAGGGGGATGCGGATCAACTGGCGACGCTGGCACGCGTCGGGCTGCTCGATCCAGGCAAACTGGTGCTCGCCAAGACGGCGCCCTTGACTGACCCGCGCGATAGCAGTGCGAGTCTTGAGGGTCGCGTGCGATCGTACTTTCAAGTCAATTGCGCCCACTGCCACGCATTCAACGCGGGCGGCGTCGCGAACATCGCTTTGGGGCACGACGTTGCGGTCGAGAACATGAAGCTGATCGGAGTTCGACCGACACAGGGAACGTTCGGGATCGCCGACGCGACACTGGTGGCGCCGGGCAGACCGTTCCGGTCGGTTCTCTACTATCGTGTCGCCAAACTCGGCGGCGGGCGAATGCCGCGCGTCGGCTCGCACGAAATCGACGACGACGGCGTTCGATTGATACACGACTGGATCGCGCTGATGGATCCGCCCGACGACGTCGACTCGCTGCAGCCCCAACTCGCCCGTCTGGATGCGACCAAGGGGAAAGCGCGGGCCGCGACTATCACCGAGTTGGCGTCGACCACCCGAGGAGCCTTGGCAATGTTCACGCACGTGAGTTCCCCTCGGGCCGATCGCGCTCTCCGCGAACAGGTCGCCTCGTTGACCAAGAGCCATCCGCGCGCTGAAGTGCGCGACTTGTTTGAACGTTTCGTGCCGCCCTCACAGCGCATCAAGAGGCTCGGCGCCAACGTCGATCGCGCTGAGCTTCTCAGTCTTGAATCCAACGCCGCTCGCGGCAAACAGGTGTTCTTCGACAACTCGGCCGCCGCCTGCAAGAACTGTCACCTGGTCGACAAAGTCGGCGGCAAGGTCGGCCCCGACTTGACCGAGATCGGCAAGAAGTACCCGCGGGGGCAGCTGCTCGAACACATCCTGACTCCGTCTCGTTTCATGGAGCCCAAGTATGTTCCGTACCTGTTGGAGACGGCCGACGGGCGAGTGCTCTCCGGCCTGCTCGAGAAACAGACAAAAGAGGAAGTCGTGCTGCGCGACGCCAAGGACAAACTTCACCGCTTGCCGGCGGATGAAGTGGAGTTGCTGGTGAGGCAACAGAAGTCACTGATGCCCGAACTGCTCCTCCGCGATCTGACCAAGCAAGAAGTCGCCGACCTGCTAGCCTACTTGGCCGGGCTGGGGACAAGGGACAAGTGAAGATTGAGAACGAATGAAGTCGCCGTGTGAAAAGAGTATTTCACTCGTCACTTGACCGGCGGTAGGACCCGGCGATCTCACGCAAGAAGATCCGCCGCAGCGCGTCGTAACCGCGGTCGTGTGGATCTTCGATGTTCGTGGAGTACCAGTAGTGGGGATCATCGGAGCGGTAGGTCCGCCGCCAGAATTGCGTGCAGTGGCTGCCGTGACCGAGAAATGTCTGATGGATGGGCACGAGATACACGGTCTCCCGCTCAGCCGCACAGCGGTGAATGATCTTGTTGTATTCACCGTGGATGGCCAAGCCGTCGGGCCAGTCGGGCAGAAAGACACTCGGTGCGTCACCGACTCCGTCGGTTGGGTCGTAGATGTCCCCCAGGAAGATCCGGCAGCCGCCTGGGAACTTGTTCTCGAGCTCATCGATCATCTTGTGCAGCCGTTGCTCGTAGGAGGCGATCCACGGGCGAGCTTGCTCGAGCGTCGCACCATACATGGCTCCTTCGGTGGGAGGACGGCGGCCGTACCAATGGATCAAGTCGTTGCCGCCAGTCGTCAATACGACGATGCCGAACGTCTCCGCCGGTTGCTCTTCCAGTCGCGCGATGCTCGCCAAGTGCTGAATTGAATTGCTGCCGGAGACAGCCACGTTGCGAGCCCGCAGGTTGGGCAACGTTTGCGACAGGCAGCGACCCCGCATCGATGGGAATTCGTCGCCAGGGTTCCGCTGAAGGCGAGCGAAGTAGGAGAGTTCTTTGCGACTGGCGCCCAGTCCGGCGGTCACGCTGTCGCCAACACCGAGCAACAGGACCTGCCGTTCCGACCATGTTTCACGAAAAAGTTCGCCGTCGACGGGCGGGCCGGCGGGGCCCTCGCCGAGTGGTCTCGCCAGCCAGTAATGGCGGTAGACGAGCGCGGCGGCGACCAGGACGACGCCGACAAAAGCGATCTGTTTCAATCGTCTCCAGCGACGAGTCGCAGGCGATCTGGCGTCTTCGCTCGCTGTCTTGTCATTTTCGTTTGGCGAGCTTTCCATCGGACCAGCTCCGGAACAGATCCACGCGGAAGCCGTGGGACTCGTTAGACAACTTCGTATCCGCTCCGCTGCTCGCGACGCAGCAACCGATCTGCTTCTGGGTCTCCGACAAATCTCTCGGCGACCGGATCCCACTTGAGCGCCCTGCCAAGTCGCATGGCGATATTGCCGAGATGACAAGTTGTCGCGCTGCGGTGTTGGCTTTCGACGTCCGAGATCGGGGTCTTGCGGGCGGCGACGCAGTCAAAGAAGTTGCCCATGTGATTGATGATCGCCTCGAGCTTCCCGGCTCGCGCGGGTCGATCGAGGTTATCGGCGCCGTACAACTTGAATTGTTCGCGATCCAAGGGATTCGCGGCTAACGTCTCGACCGGTTTTCCTGAAATCACGCCCCTGTTGACGAAGATTCGCCCCTGGTCGCCCGTCAGCATGATCCCATTGCGACCTGTGTCCGAGACGTTCATCGTCACGCCATTGGCGTACTTGTACTTTGCGCTAAAGTCAATCGCCACGTTGTAGCCGTCCGCGGTCGTTGGGTATTTGGCTGTCGCTTCAATCTCCACGGGATTTGAGCCGATCGCCCACTGGGCGATGTCGAGATGATGAGCTCCCCAATCGGTCATCTGGCCACCCGAGTATTCGTACCACCAGCGAAACGTGTAATGGCACCGCTCCTCGATGTAAGGCGTGTCAGGTGTTTGTCCTTGCCAGCGATCCCAGTTGAGATGCCCGGGCACCGTTCGTCTGGCGAACGGTCCGCCAACTTTGTTCTTGCCGAGCACGACGTCGACCGTCTGCAACTTGCCGATCCGACCTTGCCGCACCATTTCGACAGCCAGCCGAAAACGCGAGTCGCTGCGTTGCCACGAACCGACTTGGACCACTCGGCCGGTCTGCTGAGCAACTTTGCGCAGGAACTTCCCTTCGTCGACAGTGAGCGTCAGCGGTTTCTCGACGTAGACGTCCTTGCCCGCGCGCAGCGCGTCGGCGGCCATTTTGACGTGCCAATGGTCGGGTGTGCCGATCGTCACCACATCGACTTCGGGTCGTTTGAGTAAGTCTCGGTAGTCGTCGAAATGTCTCGGAGTGCTGCCGAAACTCGCCTTCCCCTGATCTCGCAGGTGACTGTCGACATCACAAACAGCCACGACGTCGCCGTACAGCGCGGCCTTCACGGCGATCACCGTGCCCTGGTACCGCAGCCCTATTGCCCCCACGCCCAAGCGCTCGACCTTGGCTCGCGGTTTACCTTGAGCCGCCGCGGTTCGTATTGAACTGGGGCTCCAAAGGGCCGCGCCGGCAACGGCTCCGGCTTGCAGAAAACGACGTCGACTGATATCGGCGTGCATACGGAGGTCTCGCTTGGGCGAAGGTGAAGTCTGACTCGCGTCACTGAGGTGAGTTACAGTTTCGCAAGAGTCGACGGTGGTGGCAACTCGCAGCCCCTCAGAGGATGACCGAGCGAGCGATCTGCTGCTACTTGCTCGCGGGTATTTCGAATCCGATAATCCTCGCTGAGTTACTGTGATCGAACGAACGACTGCTGCGGTAGGCGTCACATTTGGTTAGACCACTTGAGAGGGAGTTGGCAATGAAACCATTCTTCACACACCGATCGCTTGGCGCATTCACCGTGTTGCTGACTCTGTTGGTGGCCGGCGGGGTGACCCGCGGACAAGAGGTCGATGTGTGGATCGGCACGACGACTCCCCCGGGCGGCTTGAGCAAAGGCGTCTATCACGCGAGACTCAATACGGCCAACGGAAAGTTGTCCCGCCCCCGACTCGCCGCCGAATTGAACAGTCCCGGATTCTTGACGCTGCATCCCAAGGCGAACGTCCTCTACTCGGTCGGCCGTGTCGCCGGGGAGGCGTCGTTGGTGTCTCTGCGGATTCGGCGAACGGGAGCGGGCAAGTCGTTGGAACTGCTCAACTCGACTCCTATTGGCGACGGCGGCGCAGCGCACCTGGCGACCGACCGCGCCGGCAAGGTGCTGGTCTCAGCTCAGTACGGCGGCGGCTCGACCGCGATCTTTCCGCTGGCCGCCGATGGAGCCATCATGCCGCGGAGCCAACTGATTAAGCATCAGGGCGGGTCGCGCGTCGTCGGACGCCGACAAGATAGCCCTCATGCGCATTGGGTCGGCCCCGCTCCGGACAACCGCTACTTTTTTGTGCCGGATCTCGGGCTCGATCAAGTCGTGATCTACAAACTCGATCTCGAGAACGCCCGGCTCGCCCCACACGGTCATGGCCAGGCTCCGCCCGGTGGCGGGCCGCGACATATGAAATTTCATCCCAACGGAAAATTCATCTTCGTGCTCAACGAACTGGCTCTATCGGTCACGTCATTCGCATATGACGCGGCTGCCGGTGAGATGAAACCGGTGCAGACGATCGAGACGGTGCCGGAGGCTGAAAAGTCGAAAGAGGTGTTTGTCAGCGCATCGGAGATTCGCGTTCATCCGAACGGAAAGTTCGTCTATTCGGCGAACCGCGGGCACGACACGATTACTGCGTTTAGTGTCGACGCCCGCAACGGTAAACTGGCGCTGATCGAGCGCGAACCCGTACGGGGCAGCTGGCCCCGAAATTTCAATATCGACCCCACTGGTCGATGGTTGCTCGCCGCCGGCCGAGACAGCAATAACATCGCCGTCTTTGCGATCGACGAGAAATCGGGCGAGTTAACCTACACGCGACAGATGGTGTTGGCGCCGACGCCCATCTGCGTGCTGTTCGGCAAAATGCCCTAGCGTCGAAATGGCCTAGCGTCGAATCGACTGGCGGGCGCCGAGCCGGAGGCTATTTCTCGTACAACCCCCGAACACCGTTGGGCAACGCGCCGATCTCCTTGATCTGCGCAGGCGTAAGGGTGCGGTCGAAGATTGCCAAGTCGTCCATGC
>JASMLW010000507.1 GCA_030748485.1 Pirellulaceae bacterium | reverse complement strand
GACTCCTCAACAGATTTACTTCCATCGGATCGTCTCTACGGAAAGAAAGGGGAACTTGTCGTGTGGCAGTCGTCCTGCGTCGTATAGTCATCACACAGGAATCCTACGCAGCCAGCTGCGCCGTAAACTTTCCATGTTAGGCATTGAGTGTTGGTCCAGTCCACCTCGCACCACTCGGGCTCGAGCGACGCCGCACAACGTTCATATGGATTCTCGACGAACTGGCCATCTGTAGTGCCCGCAACCCAAGTAAGACCGAAGAAACACCAACTCGCTGATGGTGCGCACGGCGCCGCTGGCGCGTTGCAAGCAGGAACGCGCGTTGCAGATCCAATAGGTACATTGATGCAAGCATTGTTGGAGATATCAAAGATCTGGGCGATGATCCTTGGGGGTGAGAACAGACCAAATACACCGATGACCATTAATGTACATCCGGTCCATCTTAGGATGCGTTTCACAGTAACCTCCAGATTCCATATTGGGGAATACGAAATACGACAGATACACTAGCACTAGCACGAGTACGAGTACTAGTTCGGATTGTCTAAGAATCAAAACCTGGGGTCAAGTGTCAAATGTGGATATGTCAAATGGTCAAATGGTCGCGTTTTTATGTCAGGGTGTGACATACATTAAGGACCTTGACTGCTATGCTGCAGTTGGCTTGGCCGACGTACCCAACGGGCAACGCAATTCAACTTGGCTTTGTGCTTTGTTCAAAGTTGATGCAAGAGATTCCCCAGCAACCAGCAAAACACCCGTAGGGAAATGGGCGCGTACCTTCCGTTTCAAACATCGTTCAGTTGGAGTGCCCGGCCGCAGGCTGCACCGTCGTCGTGCGTCCGCCCCCGATTTGAGGACGTCAGCACGAGCAATGACTTGGTAAGCGGCGGCCGCTGCTGAGTTCGCAGTTAATCCGCGTCGCCCGCGAAGGACACGGGCGGATCGTCGTGCAGCGTGAAGTGGGAGCTGGTTTCTCAGCCAACCGGCGGTGGAAGCAACTGGCGTAAAGAGCCGATATTGCAGGTGATCAGCGTGATCAGTACTTGAGAGCGAAGTCCGCTAGTCCGGTGGCGAACGATCGCGGGGCCAACCGCAGGACCAGGTTGAGCAACTTGAAGCCAACTCCTGGGATGATGACGGGTTTGCCGCGGAGCACGCTGCGGATTCCCGCGCGGGCGACCGCCCGCGGTTTCAACATGATCAACTTGACGATCAAACCCGGATCCTGTTGCGCCTTCGTCAGAAACTCAGACGTGAAGAAACCCGGACACAGCGCCGTCACTCGGATCCCGTCACCTCGGACATCCTGATTCAGCGCTTGCGAAAACGCCAGCACATAAGCCTTCGTGCCGGCGTAGACCGAGTAGTGGGCCGGCGGCTGGATCGCCGAAAACGACGCGTGGTTCAAGATGTACCCGCCCCCCTGTTGCTTGAAGTCGGCGGCGAACAGCCGAGTCAACACGGTGAGCGATGTCACGTTGAGTTGGATCATCTCGTCGAGTTCATCGACCGACTGGTTGAGTGTCGGGCCGAATCTCCCCAATCCGGCGTTGTTGACGAGCATGTTGACCGGGCGACTGAGGCCTTGAACATCGCGGTGTAGTTTCTCGGCCCCAGCCCGCGAGCTGAGGTCGGCCGCCAAAACATCGACCGTGACGCCGAACTCCTCCGTCAGCTCGGCCCGCAGATTCTCCAGCCGATCGACTCGACGAGCCGCCAGGATCAGATCGAAGCCGCGCCCGGCCAGTTCGCGCGCGAAGTCGACGCCGATTCCACTGCTGGCTCCCGTCACGAGAGCCGTTTGTTGGTCGGACGCCGGCGTTTGTGTCATCGTCTTCCGTCGTGGTTGATGAAGAGGTTGATGGATTTGATGAAGAGAACGTGGATGATCGGGTCGGTGAACGACGGCTGTCGAGCCCTGATTCACGGTTGCTCACGCCGTTGCTCACGCCTGGAAAGGACCGGTGCGCGGGTCGATTATACTTGATCGCCTATACTTGATCGCCTCGCTGACCCCGCCCCGGCTTCGCAGCGCCGACCGTTTCGAGATTTTCTGATCGATGGTCCGAGAATTCCGCAGGCCCGGTGATCCCGACGCCTCCGCCGAACTAGAATGACCGCCTGTTTAATTGCTTGATTTCCCAGAATCACTGCGCTCCATTCTCAATCCGAGAGGGATGCGCGCCAAACAGCGAGAAGACCGGTTTGCTGATACTTGCTCAAATCTTGTGTTGGACGTTGGTTGGCTTGATTGTCAGCCAGGGCTGGCTTGTCGTCGGGTTTGTTTGGCGGCTTTTCTATTTTCGTTGCGAGTTACTCGCAGACGACGAATGTCGCCGCGCGGCTGTGATTCTCTGTTTGCGAGGTGGCGATCCGTTTCTCGCGGACTGCATTGCCGGTTTGCTGGAGTTGGACTATCCCAACTACGACGTGCACATCGTCGTGGATCATCAGGGCGACCCGGCGGTCGAAATCCTGGAGCCGCTGTTGGCTTCCAATCCAAGTGAAAACGTGCACGTGCAGTTCCTGCAACAGCCTCGCGACACGTGCAGTCTGAAATGCAGCAGCGTTGTGCAGGCGGTGCGGTCGCTCGACGAATCGGTTCACTTTGTCGCGCAGCTGGACGCCGACACGATTCCGCATCGCAGTTGGCTCCGCGAGCTGGCCACGGCTCTGGCCGACGAGCGTGTCGGCGCGGCGACCGGCAACCGCTGGTACATGCCCAACAACCGCTCGTACGCCGCGCTGGTGCGCTATGTCTGGAACGCGGCCGCCGTGGTGCAGATGTACTGGTATCGGATCGCCTGGGGCGGTTCGTTGGCGGTTAAGACGAGCGTTTTCCGCGAGACGGATTTACTGGAAAAGTGGAGCAACGCGTTCTGCGAAGACACGATGCTGTTCGCGCAACTCAAGAAGGCCGGCTTGGAACTCGGCTTCGCGCCCTCGCTGATGATGGTCAATCGAGAGGACTGCACCATGGCGGGCTACTTCCGCTGGGTCCGCCGCCAACTGTTGACGACGCGACTCTACCATCCCGCCTGGGTGGCGGTCGTCGGTCATGGAGTATTCACCACACTATTCCCGCTGGCGGCGATCGCGCTGGGCGTCATCGGACTGATCGCCAACCAAATGGACGTCGCCCTGTGGTGTTTCGCCGGCTTGGCTTTCTATCAGGTGTCGGCGACCGTACTGATTCCGCCGATGGAATTCGTTGCGCGACGGATCGTCGCCGCGCGGGGCGAGCCAACTCGCTGGATGACGTTTGGCGGCGCGTGCAAATGTGTCGTCGCGGTCGCGCTGACGCAGGTCGTCTACTTCGGGGCGCTCTGCTCGACGTGCCTGCTGCGCGTCGTCGATTGGCGGGGCGTTCAGTACACAATTCGGCCGGGCAAACAAATCAAAATGGTCGAGTACAAGCCGTTCCATTCGGATCCGCCGGACGATGGCCGCGCCGTCTCGCTCTAATCCGACAGGGGAGCGGCCTAACCGAGCCAATCGCGGGGGGCGGCGATTCGACGGCAGAGTTCGCCGAGCCAGCGGGCGGCCGGGGCGCCGTCGATCGCCCGGTGGTCGAACGTGAGGCTCAAGTAAAGTCGCCAGCCGATCGCAATCTGGTCGCCCTCGACAACCGGCTCGCGACACAGCCTTCCGACGCCCAGGATGGCCGCTTGGGGAAGATTGATAATGGGCGTGAAGTGGTCGATCCCATAGACGCCCAGATTGCTGATGGTAAAGGTTCCGCCCGCGAGTTCGTCGCCCTGCATTCGTCCGACTCGCGCCCGTTCCGCCGCTTCGCGCACACGCGCGGCCACTTCCGCCAACGGCAATTGGTCGACATCTCGTATTACAGGCGCCATCAGGCCGACCGGCGAATCGACAGCGACGGCGATGTTGACGTGCCGGAACTGAACGAGACCCTCGGGCGACCAGGCCCTATTCAACTCGGTGTGGTCTCGGAGTGTCGCGGCCGTCAGCTTGATCAGCATGTCGTTGTACGTGGGCGCGGACTCGCCGTGCGACGCCTTGCCTTGCTCGCGAAGGGCGACAAGCTGCGCGCCATCCGCAATGGTGGTCAACGTGACCGGAGCCGTTTCCGTCACGCCGGCCAACATTCGCTGCGCGATGGTGAGTCGAGCTCGCGAGGGGCTGGAGACGTCGCCGTCCAATTGGGTCGCCGGGTTGGCGGCCGCCAACACGTCGCGCTCGCGAATGCGGCCATTTCTTCCCGAGCCGACCAGCGTTTTCAGATCGACGCCCGCCCGGCTCGCCGCCCGCCGCGCGCGGGGCGTCACCGCGCGGTCGCGAATGACGGGCGCAGCGGATTCAGCGGATTCAGCGGATTCAACTGTTCGGGCGCTCGCCGGCGCCGAGCCTCGCGCGCGGCGGCGGGCGGCCGGACCGGCCGCTCTGTCAACCGGCCCTCCTTCGTGCGGCGCTGATCGACCTGACGATGTTGGAGCCGTCGAAGCCGCGCTCGATTGGGCTGCTGGAGGTTCTTCACCGTCAGCCAGCAAGTATCCCAGAACCGCTCCGACCGCGACTGTCTCTCCCGGCGCGGCGGCCGTCGGCAGAATGTACAAATAACCGCTGTCGAATGACTCAACCTCCTGCTCGGCCTTTTCGCCCTCCAAGACAAACAGCGAATCGCCCGCCTTCACCAACTCGCCTTCGCTCTTGAGCCAGTCGACGAACGTTCCTTCATCCATCGACCAGCCGAGTCGCGGTACGATAATCTCAAACGCCATCGCGTCACCTGTTTGATTTCAATCGGGTCGTCGGCAAATCGCCTCGCGACGCAATTCGCTATTCCTGCAACAACTCTTCCACCGCGGCGGCAATCTGCTCCACCGTCGGCACAACTTCAGCCTCCAACGTCGGCGCGTACGGCGTCGGAGCAAACGCTCCGTTGAGCCGTTTGATGGGAGCGTCTAGATCGTCGAAACCGCCATCGGCCGCGCAGGCCGCGATCTCGGACGCGACACTGCAGGGCTGGAAGGCTTCATCGACTACGAGCAACCGCCCCGTTTTGGCGACCGATCGCAGTATCGATTCGCTGTCGAGAGGCGATACAGTTCGCGGATCGATCACTTCGACCGAAACACCGCCGCCGGCCAATTGTTCGGCGGCTTGCAACGCCAGTTGAGCCATTCGAGCGACGCCGACAATGGTCGCCTGGTCTCCTTCACGCAGTGTGCGCGCGACGCCGAAGGGAATCTCGTACGACTCGATCGGCACGGGTCCTTTGACGGCGAGCAACTCGCGGTGCTCGAGGAACAGTACGGGATCGTCGCAGTGCAAGGCTGTCGCGATCAGACCCTTGGCGTCGTACGGCGTCGACGGAACGACGACTCGCAATCCGGGAATGTGAGCGTAGATCGAGTGATAACTACCCGAGTGATGCGTGGCGGCTGAATGGCCGATACCGATGCAGCCGCGCAGCAGGATGGGCATCTTCAGCCGCCCGCTGCTCATGTACTGCATCTTGGCGATCTGGTTGATCATCTCGCCGAACGCGTCGTTGATGAAGTCGATGAACATGAAGTCGACGACTGGCCGCGCTCCCGTCATGGCGGCTCCGCAGCCGAGCCCCACGAAGCCGCGCTCGCAGATCGGCGTATCGCAGAGTCGATCGGCTCCGTACTTGTCGTAGAGACCGAGCGTGGTGGTGAAGTTGCCGCCGCGAACGCCGATGCCTTCACCCATGACGTAGATATTCGAATTCTCCGCCATCGCTTCGTCCAGCGCCTCGCGCGTCGCTTCGACGTACGTCGCTTGCCGGTCGCCGCTTGGTCCCGGTTCCGATACGGGCGGCGCCGCGGGCGTGGCGTAGACGTGCGCGGTCGCCGTCGAACCGTCCGGGTAGGCGGTCGACTCGGCCTCCTCATGCGACGCTTGAATCGACTCTTCAATTTCGTTCTCGATCGCGTTGAGTTCCTCTTCAGTCGCTTCGCCGGAGGCGAGTATATCGGCGCGGAGCCGTTGGATCGGACAGCGCTGTTTCCACTCGTCGACGTCCTCGCGAGTTCGATAGGTAAAGTCGACCATGCCTTCGGCGTGAGCCCGTGTGCGATACGTCTTGCATTCGATCAGCGTCGCCCCACCGCCCGACCTGGCCCGCTCAACCGCCTCGCCCGCGATCCGGCAAATCTCCAACACGTCGTTGCCGTCCACTTCGAAACCGGGCAGACCGTAGTTCTCGGCGCGGCGGCCGACGTCGGGAATGCCGCTGGAGTATTGAAAGGGGACCTCGGTGGCGAATTGATTGTTCTCGCAGACAAACAACACGGGAAGATTCCAAATACTGGCCATGTTCAGGCCTTCGTGGAACGCTCCGTTGTTGACGGCCCCGTCGCCGAAGAATGCGACGGCCACGTTGTCCGCCTTGCGCAACTTAAAGGCGTATCCGCCGCCGCACGCTTGCAAGATGCAGGGCCCGACGATGCCGCTCGTCCCCATCATGCCGATCTCCGGCTTGAAGAGGTGCATGCTGCCTCCGCGGCCCAGCGAGCAACCCGTTTCGCGGCCGTACAGCTCGGCGATCAACTCGCGCGGCGGCAGTCCTTTGGCCAGGGCGTGTCCGTGACCGCGGTGCGTGCTGAAGACGACGTCGTCATCGCGCAAGTGCTCGCAGACGCCGGAAGCGATCGCCTCCTCGCCCACGTAAGTATGACAAGCTCCGTGCACCAAACCCTGTTGATGAGACTTGGCTAGCCGCTCTTCGCACCGGCGGATGACCTGCATGCGGCGAAATAGAGAGAGATGAGGCATAGAAGTTTGTTGTTGAGGAAGGGTTGAGAAACAGCTGCGATGTCGTTGGTGCAACCGAGATGGTCGGTGGCGTCGTTACTCGGCGAAGACCTCGGCGCCGACGGAGCCGCCGGCGTTCATCGCCAGGTTGCCGCCGTCCATCGGGATCAGCGCGCCGGAGATGAAACTGGAGGCGTCCGACGCCAGGAAGACGGCCAGACCGCGAATGTCGTTGGAGTCGCCGAGGTGGCCGACGGGTAGGCCGCTCAGGTAGCGGTCGGCAAGCCGCGGGTCGGCCGACATCCGCGCTTCCAATCCGGGGTTGTGGATCTGCGCCGGCAGAATGGAATTGACGCGAACTCCGCGACACGCCCACTCAGTGCTCAACTCGCGCGTCATCTGCACGACCGCTCCCATCGCCATGCTGTAGGCGATGTGACCTCGTCCCAGCGCGGTGATGCTGGCGAGCGAACCGAGATTCATGATGCTGCCCTTCCCGGCGGCGATCATCCGCCGGCCCGCTTCCTGGCAACAGCAAAACCGCCCGTACACCAGATTGCGCCACGTCTTTTCGACGTCGTCGAGCGAAATGTTCTCGGGCTTGCACCGCACTCCCTCGCCGGCGATGTTGCCGAGAAAGTCGATCTGGCCGAAACGATCGTCGATCTCTGCGAACATCGCGCGGATGTCGTCCGGTTGCGAAACATCACAGCGGACGGCCAGCGCCTGGCGACCGAGCGATTCGATCTCTCCGGCCGTGACCTGCGCGCCCTCGAGATTCAGGTCGACGAGCACCAGGTCGGCTCCGGCTTCCGCCAGCGCGAGGGACATCGCCTTCCCCATCCCACTGGCGGCTCCCGATACGGCGGCGACTTTCCCAGAAAGATCAAACAAGTCTGACATCACTCTTCTCTCCCGCAGTTGTGGGCGTTGAGGGTCCGGGGCTGCTCTTAGTCGATTCCAGAGACCAACGGGAGCGGACGAGCGACGACCGAGCGGCAGCTCGGTAGGTAGCTACGTTGGCCAGAACGTGGAGGCGGTTCGTTGGATCGCAAGATACCCACCGTCTCAAGATCATCCTCGCATTGTGTGAAGCACTGCAACTTATGAACCGAGCATCTCGCGAATGATAGGAAGTTGTTTTTGACAAAAGACGAGCAGCGCCATGCCCAAGTAGAACACGCCGCAACCGATGACTCCGATCCGATGGATCCAACCCGGCCGCAGTTCGGGCGGCAAGTAGCGGAGGTTGTTGCGGAGAATGAAGAACGAAGTCAGCCCGAGCCCGATGTTGTTCAAGTTGGCGATCACCAACACCATCACTTTGGGATTCTCGTACTTGGTGAAGTACCACGCGCACAAGAAAGTCCATGTGACGTAAAACGCCAGGATCGTGTAGTAGATGCGGCCCACTTGGTGAGGTTTCATGTTGTCGCGCACGCGCCGGCTGCCGGACCAAATCACATCGGTCCAGCGGCGGCAGACATCCTCGACGATCGACATTTGGCTGGGCAGCAGCACCAGTAGCCCGACGCACAACATCAGAATCCAGAACAAGCCTCCCGTCCCGGCGCTGAACCCCGGGTAGTTCCGCGCTCCGTCCGCCGAGATGATCGCCTGCGCCCAATCCAGTTTGGCGTCGCTCTGGAACAACTCCGAATGCGGCGAGAACTCGATCGAGAGCAGTGCCGGCAAAGCCATGCCCATAAAGCAACCGGGACCCCAGATGAACACCTGGTCGGTGATGATGTACTTCCACCAGAGTTTCCAGCGGCGGAGGTTCTCGGGAGTCAGCGTGAAGACCTTGCCGATGTGGCTGAGCGTGATGTCGCGGCCGCCCACGATGCTCGGGATGGCTCCGACCTGGCTGCCCATGCCCCACCCTTTGTCGCGAACATAGTTGCTGTAGGTTGAGTTGCTCAGTCCGCCGCCTCCCGCATAGCCGGCGAAGGCTCCCAGCAAAGCGATTTGAGTCAGTAGCAACGTCGGCCACTCGCCGTCGCGAAAGCGAGCCAGCAGCAAGTTGTCGACCGTTTCGCCGTCCCACTTGCCGTCGCCGTCGAGGTCTTCGAACTCGACGATCGCGCCGCGGTTGTCTCGCGTGACCGGTTCGACAACGTCCAAGTGTCCGTCGCGATCGAAATCTTCCCCCTCATCCAGAACTCCGTTGCCGTTGCGATCCTCTCCGGCGACCACCGGCACGTTGCCGACTTTGAGGAAGCCGCTGAATACGTTCCCCCAGTTCTTCGCCCCGACGCAGAACACGCCGACGATTAAGCAGAATCCCAACACGCCGAAGACTTTGGTCGTCATCACGACCTGCATCATGTTGTAGATCTTGCCGCCGACCAGAATCGGAATCGTCACGGCTCCCAACAAGATGAACGCCAACATGGTCACGAAACTCCGGTCCGCTTCCGTCGGGACGCGATCGAGAATAAGGGCGGAGAGCACGGCGGCCGCGTGTGTCGAAAGACCGGGAATGAAGGCGCCGAAACTCAACAAGACGAAGACGCCGATCCAGAATTGAGGCCCCGGCTTGGCTCGCATGAAGCCCGTAAAAACGGGTTCGCCCGTGTAGAGTGCGTAACGTCCGCACTCCATGTTGTAAAAGACCTGCCCGATGATCGCGACCGCCGCGATCCACATCAAACTGCCGCCGTAACGAGCGGTGATCTCCGAACCCAACAACCACTCGCCGCCCGCCAACTGGATCCCGCACATCACGATGCCCGGCCCGATGAATCCCGTCAGGTTTTTCCAACCGAGTGGCTTTGGCTCGGGCAAATCGCCTCTCGACCAAGTCGGCAAACACGTCTCCGGTAGATCGTCCGCGCGTTCGACGTCACTGTGGTCGCCATCTTGTGTTTCTTCTTTGGCCATCGAGAGTCTCGTGGTCCGCTTTACGAGAGGTTGCAACCTTGCACGGCGGTCAATTTGTATGACAATATACCGACATCGTTTGGACTAAACAATTCTTGGAGGTCTCCCTCTTCGCAAAAACGACCGCCGCATCTCTGCCCGTCTGTTGGATGGAGGGGTGATTGGTGACTTGTTTGGCCGAGGAGGGACAGCACCGATTGGCGTCAACACCGTTGAGCACTCGAGTCACCGCCAGGGCCATCTAATGCAAGTCGCCGCGCGTCGCAATCTGAGTGAACGAATCGCTCAACAGATCAAAGAGTACATCGTCGAGAACAATCTGAAGCCAGGGGATCGCTTGCCGACGGAGCACGACCTGGCGGAGCGGTTTGGCGTGAGCCGCATCAGCATTCGCGAGGCGACCAAGGCGCTCGCATTTTTGGGAATCGTCGATGCGGCTCCGAGGCGGGGGATGAGTGTTGGACACGTTGATCTCCACCGGGTGAGCGAGTTTCTCGGCTTCCACCTCGCACTCAGCGATTATCCGTTGGAACAACTGATCGAAACTCGCATCATCGTCGAAGGGGGCGGACTGGCTCACACGATGGAGCGGATGGCGGCGGATCCGGAGATCTTCGAACAGCTCTCCGAATTGAACCGGAAGCTGCTCAGCGCCGACCAGGTGACGCGGTGGGTCGAGTTGGACATTGCATTCCATCGACAACTGCTGGACGCCAGCGGATTGAAGCCGCTGGTCGCGTTCAATGACTTGTTGGAGATATTCTTCCAGCGTGTTCGGGAGAGCGTGCAAGGCGGCGAATGGGTGCTCGGCGTCGAGAGTCATCAACGGCTGCTCGATCACTTGCAAGCGAGAGAGCTGGCAGCCGCCAATCATGAATTGCGCGACCACATCGAAAGCCACAAACACCGCATGGGAATCGGTTCATGAAGCGGTCTCGGCGACATCCGCGCACCACCGCGATAGCGCCCCGACTATTTCTCGCATCGATGTTCACCGCCAGCCTGTTCGGTGGAGCGGCGGGAGCGGACGATCGCCGGGCGGGGTTGTTCTTCGAGAATGAAGTGCGGCCGATCCTTGTGCAGAAGTGCGTCAAATGTCACGGAGGCGAGAAGACTGAATCCGGATTGAGTTTGACAACGGCGGCAGCGGTGAGAAGGGGCGGCGACAATGGCACCGGGATCGTTCCGGGCAAGCCGAATGTCAGTCTGGTCATCCAAGCCGTGCGTCGACAAGACGACTTGGAGATGCCACCCGACGAGCCGCTGGAGCAGCGGGAAGTCGACGTCCTGGTCCGCTGGGTCCAGCAGGGAGCGTACTGGCCGCCGGAAGTCGCGCTCGCGTCCCCGGCTCCTCAACTGCGCGGCGGCCCGATAACCGACCGCGAGCGCTCGTTTTGGTCGTTCCAACCGATTCGGGATTCACAACCTCCTCACGTCGACAGCGTCCGCGTTCGCAACGACGTCGATCGTTTTGTCATCGCCAAGTTGCGGGCCGCGGGCCTCGAGCTGAATCCTACCGCCGACAAGATCACGCTGTTCCGACGAGCGTGTTTCGATCTGACCGGCCTGCCGCCCACCGTCGAACAGCTCGACCGGTTCCTCCAGGATGAATCGCCGGATGCATTCGCCAACGCCGTGAACCGGCTGCTCGATTCGCCGTCGTACGGCGAGCGCTGGGGCCGGCATTGGTTGGACGTTGTTCGATACGCCGACACGGCGGGCGAGACGGCCGACTACCCGACGCCCCACTCGTGGAAGTATCGCAACTGGGTCATCGACTCGTTCAACGCTGACCAACCCTACGATCAATTCCTCCGCGAGCAGATCGCCGGCGACATCTTGGCTCAAAAACAACCGGACATTTCCGCGGACGACTATCAACGGATGGTCGCGGCGACCGGCTTCATCGCGATTTCACGGCGGTTTGGATTCGACATTCAGAATTATCATCACCTGACGATCCAAGACACGATCGACACGATCGGCCAAGCTGTGCTGGGATTGACATTGGGTTGTGCGCGGTGCCACGACCACAAGTACGACCCGGTGAACATCCCCGACTACTACGCGTGGTATGGAATCTTCGACAGCACGCGGTATTCGTTTCCGGGTTCGGAGGAGAAGAAACGGCCCAGCGATCTGGTGCCGGCGCTACCGCCCGCGCGAGCCGCTCAAGCCAAGACCGAGTTCGACCAGCGGCTCGGCGACATCGACAAGCGTGTCAATGAACTGGACAAATTGATCGAGCAACTCAAGCCGTCCGGCGACCCCGCCGGGCGGCTGAACTTCGAACTCGAACAGCTCGGCGGACAGCCAGCCAAGCCGTGGACGTCGCACGCCGCGGCGCGGATCGTCGAGTCGGCGCAGAGTCCCTTCACAAATGTCTACGGGGCCGGTTCGCGGGGTATCGCGTTCCCGAGCGACACGGAGAACAACCACTTCGGTTGGAAGATTGAACCGGCGTTGCGGCCGACGACCAATCCGCGGATTCAATTCAACATCGACTTCCGCAATGTCGGCCAGGCGGCCGGCGGAATGGGCGCTTACCGATTCTATTTGGGCCGTGGGCCGGGGAATTCGGCGGCGGTCGAGTTGGCTGCCAACGCCAAGTCGTTGCTCGTCAAGGACGGAGCCAACTACAAAACGGTCTGCGATTTAAAAATGGGCCGTTGGTACAACCTGCAGCTTGTCGTCGACCTCCGCGCGCAAACCTATTCCGCGCGGATCGGCGACGGCGAGACCGTCAAGTCGACCGACGCGCTGCGTTTTACCAGAGGTTGGGACGGCGTGATCGACCAGTTCTTTGTCGACAAGTACGGCCCCGGCTCCGGGCCGTCGCCGGCGCGCGAGTTCGACAACATCTCGATCGGATCCTCGCCGCTGTTGCCGGCCGACAAATCGCTCGCCGACGCCGGGCCACCGCCCCAGGCCAATCCCTGGCGCGGCTTTCTCGACAATCACTTGCTGGTGCGGCCGAGCCAAGACGACGAAGACCGCAAGGGGTTCCATGTTTGGCGACCGCAAGCGGGCGACTTGCCGATCGTCTCGGCGAACGCCTCGAGCGAGGTCTTGACGGTCCCTGGCGTGTTGGCTCCCAAGTCGATCAACGTTCATCCCGACAAGACTGACGGAGTCGCGATCGTCTGGCGGAGTCCACTGAGCGGACGAGTTCAGTTGAGCGGCGGCGTGTCCGACGCGCACAATTGCGGCGATAGCGTGAAGTGGCGCGTCGATGTGCTGCACGACGGCGGGCGTCGCGAAGTCGCCGCCGGCTCGGTCGACGT
>JASMLW010000506.1 GCA_030748485.1 Pirellulaceae bacterium | reverse complement strand
ACACCGACGCGGGATCGAATCGATAAGCGACCAGTGTCAGCGTGCCGAACATTTCCGGCGGCAGATCCAATTCGGTGTGACCGACGCCGTCTTGCAAGTTGACGACGGTCGCCAAGATCGTCTGGCGGTCGCGGACGACATCGACAAACACCGGTTCGACACCTCCTCCGAACACGCTCAACCCAAGCGTCTCGCCGCCGGACAAGACGGCCGCACTGGGTCTCAGCACGAAGTCGTTGGGAACGACTCCGACCCCCAAACTAACTTGTCGCCGACCGAGCATACCGTCGTCGTCGATCGCTTTGATTTGCAGGTCGAGTTGCTCACCATCGGGTTCGACTTCAAAGTCGGCCATCCCCAGCGCGTCGGTCCGCAATTCCTGCGCCTGATTCGAGGCGATCACACGAACGTTGGCGGCTGGCCGGCCGTCCGCGTAGCTCGCGAAAACGAAGATGCGATTCGCGCGACCGGGCGCGAGCGTTGCCGATTCAGGAATCACTTCAACGCGGATTGGTTCCCGCGTGATCACGGTGAACGTTTCGCCGCCCACGACTTGGCCAGCCGTATCGGTGATGCGAGCGGCGACGCGGATTCGACCGTTCGTATCTCGCGGACTGCGAACCAGGTAGTTCTGGGGCACTTCGAAACGGAACTCGGCCTGTCCCTCGTCGTTCAGCTCCAGATTGGTTTTGTGAATCACATCGAAATCGACAAACGCTCCGGCCACTTGTTCAACCGACAGCTCCAACTGCCCAGCGACCGGCTTCCCGTAGAAATAGGATGCGGAGATCGTCCCCTCGGCTTGATCGCCAGGGCGATAAAATGACTTGTTCAGCTTTGTCTGCACACGAAACTTCGGTAACGAATACGACTCGACCTTCACGGTCCGTGTCGACTTGGTGTCGTCGACCTGGCACTCAATTCGATAGAGGCCGGCGTTCAATTGGGAAGCCAAGGGGCAATCGGCTGAGGCGATCCCGAATTGGCTCGTAACGTCCGATTGCTTGAAGATCAGGTTGTTGCGGGCGTCCCAGATTCGAAACTCGGTCGGTCGGCCGGCGAGCGGCTTTAGCTGCGGACGCTGCAGGGCCAGCGCGCGAAGGTGAATCGTTTGGCCGGGCTGGTAGAGCGGCTTGTCCGTGCTCACCATGAGCCGCCAAGAGCGAAACAACTTGATGTTTCGCACAATCTTCTCCTCGACACCGTCAATCTTCGACGACACGAGCAACTGATAGGTGCCGGCGTTCCATGCCGGAACTTGGAACTTTGGCGCGACGCGACCCTCGCCGTCGGTGGTGAATTCGGCCAGCACGTGTTCGCCGCGCCCCCGATCCACCAACGTCAACTTCGTCTCCGCTCCGGCAACGGGCAAACCCGTGCGCTGGTTGTAAACCGCAACTCGCATCGCCGCCGTGCTTCCGGTAATCCAGTTCTTCTGACCGAGCAGGCGCAGGTCGTAGGGCGTCGGCGCAAGCCGCGCGTAGTAGATCTGGAACGACGCGATCGCCAGAATCGCCGCAGCCGTAGCCAACAGCAGAGTTCGTTTCGAGCCGAGGTAGAGCTTGCGGCGCCAATCGCTCACCGCGCTCAAACGTTCGATTGTGTCGGTGATCAACTTGCCCGACGCTTCGCTCGGCGCAGCGGTGAGCAGCAAGTCGTAACGCCGTTGCGCCTCAGCGAGCGCCGTTTGACAGATCGCGCAGCCTTCGCAATGCCGCTCCACATGCTCGGCGTCGGCTTCCGTTAAAGCGCCGTGCAGGAAGTCGTCGACGTAGTCGACAACGTGATCGTCGGGACGCACCATGATTACACTCCTAGATCCGCGCAGGCGGGCTTACATTACTGGTTCGAGAAACCGACGCATGGTCGCCAGGCCATGGTGCATGTGAGACCGCACAGTCGTCTCAGTGCAGCCCACTGCTGAGGCAATCTCCGCGTACGGCAATCCGTTCCACACTCGCAAGACAACAACCGTCCGCTGCCGTTCCGAAAGTCGGGCGATCGCTTGCGAAACCAAGTTGGCCGATTCGACCGCCACTGCTGATTCGTGCGGCGACGGTCCCGCAGCGGCCGCCTCAAAAACCTCTCCGCTGGGAGTCGGAGGCGGGCGCTTTCGCAACGATGTGCGACAGACGTTCGCCGCGATGGCGAACATCCACGGCCGGAATGGACGCCCGCGGCGATACGTGCCGCGCTTCGTCCAAATTCGTAAAAAAACATCCTGGAACAGTTCCTCCGCGCGATGGTGATCACCCAGCAACATCCGCTCGAGATACGTCAGGAGAGGATTAGCGTACCGACGCACCAATACATCCAGCGGCTGGCGGTCACCGCGCAACACGCGAGCCATCAACTGTTCGTCCGTTTCCTGTTCTTTCACCATGCAGCTCCCGGGAGTCGACACACTATACGCGCCTCCCCAGCCCGGCGTTGAACAGAAAACGCGGAATTTCCAGTACGACTATGTCGCCGATGCGTTATCACGCTACGTGCTGGCCGAGTTGTTACGTAGTGGACTTCGCCAGAAGTCCGGCTCAGAAGTCCGGCTGACGATTGAACTGAAACAGGGGAATTCTGGCGAGGGGATTCTGGCGAATCCCACTACGTACTGGCCGAGTTGTTACGTAGTGGACTTCGCCAGAAGTCCGGCTCAGAAAATTGCGGCTGACGATTGAACTGAAGCAGGGGAATCCTGGCGAATTCCACTACCGATCGCCGCTGCCGAGAAGAGAACGTCCCATGTTGCGCGTGCAGGGGATTTTGGCGAATTCCACTACGGGGCGGGGAGGTCGCGGCGGCGGTAGACGATCGCCGCCGCTGTCCAGCATGTGCCGGCCAGTACGAGCAGCAGGATGGCCGCGCCGGTTGCTCCACACCCGGCCCACGCTCCGTCCTCACCGATCCGCACGATCGACCAGAGCGAATCGGGGTTTCTCATCGCGGTCGCAACGTGCACCTGCGGCTCGTACGCGCCAAAAATCGTGAGCCGTTTCAGCCAACCCCATTCGGGAGCCGCCATGGCGACAAACATCATCGTCGCTTGAACCACGTAAATCGAACAGGCGACTCCCACCGTCCGCCAACGATAACGGTCAAGCGCCGAGATCAAAGACGTCAGCGCTGCGAAGAACACGGTCAAACTGAACAGGTTGAGCACTCCGGGCGCGAACTCGAGCGGATCGACGTAATCGCTCATCGGCTCGACGACCGTCTCGTCGTCGGCCCAGTACTTGGGGATGGCCAACGGAGTGCCCGGGACGGCGATCGTCGGTTTGACCGACCGTTTGGCCTGCGTGGTCGCCACGCCGACCCAGATGCCGCTCCAAACGACCAGCGACAGCAAGCCCGCACCGACGATGTTGACCGACGATTGGGCGATGAGCGTTTGCAACCGCGTGACTGGATGCCCGAGCATCATTTCCAGAGTACCTCTACCCAGCTCGCCGCTTACCGCGTCCGATCCGCGGGCGACCGCCCAGACGGTCAGGCAAAACAAGATGATCGGTTCGTCAAATGTCACGGCGATGCGGCCGGAGTAGGTGAGTAGCTGTTCGAGCGGAATCGGCGAGAACTTTTCGTAGCGGTCCCAGACCTGTTCGATGATGGTGGCGAACGCGGTCATCTCGAGTTTGCTGACCAACCAGACACGGATCCATGTGTAGGAAAACAGCGCCAGCGAACAGGCGGCGAACAACCACGCCGATTCGATCGCGCACTTCTTGACCAACGTCGCCAATTGGCGGCTCATGCGTCCACCTCCTCGGCGAAACACTGATCGTATATCGACCGCAGCCCAACTGAATCGATCTGGACATCGTCCAGCGGCAGGCGAGCGAGCCACTCGAGCACGGGGGGCAACGGGCGATCAGTTTCAAACGACAGCCGCCCATCGACGCATTCGACCCGCAATTCAAGTTCCGCCGGCGGATCGATCAACGAACCTTGCAGCTTAGCGCGAATGCGAGTGCGCCGCCGCAATTCATCCATCGACTGCACGAGGGCGAGCCGCCCCGATCGCAGAATGGCCACGCGGTCGCAGGTCTCTTCGACCTCGGACAAGACGTGAGACGAAAACAGCACCGTGCGCCCGGCGCCGCTGGCTTGCCGCACCAATTGGCTGACGACGCCGCGAACAGTTGGATCCAGGTTGGAGGTCGGCTCGTCGAGAATGAGCAGTGGAGCGTCGACGGCGAAAGTCGCCGCCAGAGCCAACTTCTGTCGCATTCCCGTCGACATGAACGCAACTCGCCGCGCCAGATTCAATTCCAGTTGCTCGGCGATGTCTTCGCTGCGGCTCCAATCATCGCCGCGCAAGTCGGCGAAGAACCGCAACACGCTTCGTCCCCGCATGTACCGAAACAACCGCGGCTCACCGGGCAAGTAGGCCGTGCGCTGATGCACCTCGTACGACTGGCGGAAGCAGTCGCGGCCGTCGATCCGGGCCCAACCGCCGGATGGCCGCAGAAAACCCATCAGCAGTCGGAGCAGCGTCGTCTTGCCGGCTCCATTGGGGCCGAGCAACCCAAACACCTCACCCGCCGGAACTTGAAAACGGCAACGATCCAGCGCGACGAAATCGCCGTAGCGTTTCGTCAATCCATCGGTCTCAACCATCAACGCGTCGGACTCAGCTGGCATGCTGGATGCGTCTTGCTGTTTGTTGCGCGCTGATGAGCACGGCGGCGGTTAGCGATTGAATAAGAAAGCTGGGTTGTTGATCAGCGCCCAAGCGACATCCTGAGCGCCGACCAAGCGTCGGTTCTTTCTCAATCCGCTCGGAGAGCCCGACCAGACGAGTCGCAATGCCCGAACCGTCAGCGCGGTGAATCACCACTTCGTGGTACCCGGAAACGGCTAGTAACTTGCCGTCGGGAGAATAGTCGAGCGACGTGATCACAGGCGGCGCGGCGTAGACTGGCGGGTGATCCATGTCGAACCGCGGCTGAGCCGATTTTGGCGTGTCGTCCGCGGCGCCATGCGCGATCCACCTTCGAATCAGCTCAATCTCGGCTTCGTCCAGCGGCTTCCCGCCTTTGGGCATCGACACTTCGCCGGCGGCGGGGGTGATCAAGTCGACAAGGTAGCTTTCACCCGGTTTGCCGGGGACGACCGCCGGGTCGCCGCTTTCGCCGCCCTTGAGCAGCGCAGCGTAGTCGGTCATCACGTAATCACCGCCCCGCTTGGCGGGCTGATGACACCCCTGACATCGAGCCTGCATGACCGGTCGAATGTCCCGATGGTAGCTGACCTTGTCGCTGCTCGCCGGCTCGTCGGCAAACGCCAAAGAGCCAACAAATAGCACGGCGAATCCTGACGCAACCAACAGAAAACGCGGCATGGTTGGGCTCGATGAGGGGTTGGGAGATGGCGGGAAGAGCGCGGCCGGAATGGCTGAGCCGTGATCGATTGGGGGGGGCGAATGGAGGGCCCGGGGTCTGTCAACCGATACATCTGAATATAGCCGGGGCCGCAAACGGTCGCAAGAAAACGCGGGCGGGGCAGGACCGGCTCCGGTTTCCTTCAATGCTTCCTTCAATGCTCTTTTACGCGGGGTCGGCGAACGCTTATAACATGTGGGTCATATCTGCGAGCCGGGGCCCCGTGACCTTCGAGATTCGCGCTTCGTTCGATCGATTTCAACTAACCAGCGGGCCGCGCGCTCAAATTCCAGAGACGAACGGACTCCACCATACCGACCTAGAGAAGTCGACAAACCTCTTCCAGCGTCAACCGCCAGTCAACCGGTCAAGAAACGCCGCGATGATCGACAGTAGTTTCGAGGAAGGGCGCAGTGAATTCCCTACCTGCACCGAGTGATCCGCCGCCGCCTCGATTACCGCATCCGATCCAGATTCGACACGCAAGACTTTGTGCAGATGGTTTGGGTCTCCTTCTTCGCTCACCCATCGAAAATGGCTCGCTTTGACAAACCCAAAGAGCTGGCCGGATACCTGGTGCGAATGGCGCGGAACAAAGTCGCCGGCGCTCAGCGCCGCGGCTGCGGGCCGACTCGCGACTACAAGCGCAATGTGCCGCTCGCCAGCGATGTCGCCAACGTTCCAGGCGATCAAACACCCAGCCAATTCGCCATCGCCCGCGGGGAGCGACCATCGCCGAAATCGCCGAGACGATGGGAATACATGAGCGCACCGTCCGGCGGATCATTGCGCGTTTGACGAAAAAGGTCATGGACGACGACGATGAATGATGGGTCGGCCAGCAACTGAAAACCTCACAATCCCTTGATCAAATAGAAGCGACCATGAATCTTCAGGATCCGGCAGTAGCTGTGGAATTTGTCGAAGAAGTCATCTCCAGTTGGCGCGAGGGCGCCGCTGAACCAGACGCGAATCAAGTCTTGGAAATGCAACCCGAATTGCAAAACCATCGCGAACTGGCGCTCGACTTGCTTTACGAAGATTACTGCTTGCGCTGTGAACACGGTGAGCCGGTGGACGCGAGCACGATTTGCGGTCACCCGACCCTGCAAAACTCTTGGCTCAACCTCGTCGATGTCCACGAAGAGATTGAAGGCAACCCGCTGTTCGACGTCGGTATGGACAACGACGACTGGCCCGGGATCGGCGACACGTTCATCGACTGGGTGATCGTGGCCGAGCTGGGACGCGGGGCGATGGCGCGCGTGTTCCTCGCGCGGCAACCGAACGTGGCGGATCGCTTCGTGGCGCTCAAGGTCTCCCGCTACTCGGGTGAAGCCCAAACGCTCGGCCGACTCGACCACCCGCACATCACGCCCATCTTCGACGCGCTGACCGATCCCGAAACACAATTGCACGTCGTCAGCATGCCCTTTTTTGGCGCATCCACGCTGGTCGATTTGATGCAGGCGGCCCACCGAGACGACTGTCCGCCCGAACGGGGCGATCTGGTGCTGCGCGCCTCGCGACGACGCGAATACGCACACGCCGCCCACGAACGGACCGTCCCGCCGGATCCCTCCACGGGCTCGACGTTCGAAGAAGCCGTGCTGCGAATCGGGCAGCAATTGGCCGACGCCCTGGCCTTTAGCCACGAAAAACACGTCCTTCACCGCGACCTCAAGCCCTCCAATGTTGTGCTCACCACCAACGGCCGCCCGAAGCTACTGGATTTCAATCTATCCAGCGATCTGGCGGGCAACGGCCGCGTGGGGGGCACCGTGCCGTACATGCCGGCCGAGCAGATTGAGGTCGTCTTCGCGGGGGCCGAGGCCGAAAAAGTGACGGCTCAGTCCGACCTGTTCTCGCTCGGAGTCATCCTCTACGAACTGCTCACCGGGAAGCCTCCGTACGGCGAGATGGAGCGCGACGCCAAGCCCAAAGAAGCCGCCCTCAAGATGCTCTACCGCCAGCAGCGCTCGCGGCCGGCTCCCATTCGACGCTTCAACCCCCGCGTCGATCGCCGCAGCGAAGAGCTGATCATGTCGTGCTTGGAACTCGACCCGGCCAACCGCCCGCGGAACGCCGCCGACTTGGCCCACGCGCTCGACGCGCAACTAGAGAAAGCCGAAAACCGCAAACGCTTCTCGCAACGCGGTCCCCTGCTCGGTTTGCTCGCCGCCTTCATCGTCTCCTTCGGCTTTGCAATGGGAGTCGGTGAAGCGCTGAAGGTCGATGAGATTGAAACCATTCGCGTCATGATAAGTAGGGGAGAATGCGACGCGGCATTCGTGCGGATAACGAAACTCGCTCTGGACGATGACTCGGCGCAAGATGCACTGCTCTTGCGCGCCATCTGTCATGCTCGAGCGGGGAATCTCGAAGATGCAGAGCGCGACTTCGCTCGGTTACCGAGATTCGTCGTACGTGACGAGAGAATTGCAAACATCTACTCGTATGTGCTTTTGAGGCTGAACTCGCGTTCATATCGTCGGTCCGCTGCGAGCGTCCTGCGAGAAAACGCGTCGGTCGATTCTTCGTTGTTCGTGCAAAACAACTACGGACTCGCCCTGACAGGTTCCATAGATTTACGGCAGCGAGCGCTGTTGCATTTTGAGCAGTTGGCTGAGAAACACCCTAATTCGATCGAAGTCAGGATCAATGTCGCGCTTATGAGAATGGACCTACATCCTGGCGATGTCGAGCAGCATCGAAAAAGCAGTGATGATCTGGAGTTCGTGCTCATGCACAAACGCGGGAATCAGCTACTGCATCGTAATGCTGCACAATCCGCCGCTGTCTGTTACCAAGCCACGGGTAATGAAGAAATGCGAAGTCGACTGATCAACAATCTGGAACTTGCGATCGTCAACGGCGCCAGACAAAAAACGCTAAGAAGACCTTTGTTCTCCGATTGCGGGATGGACACGATTATCGCCAAAGCGCCAGAAAACAACCCTCGGAATCGGGCTGAAATCTTGGAACTCATCTCGTGGCGAATTGTGCCTCCGTCAGATGCTGCGTGGGCATCTGCTGCCTTTGCCGTTCCGGTTTTGGAATCAGTTTCCGTTGCGGCTAGGTAGAGAAATAATAGACGTCTTGGGAACCCTCAGCTGGTCCCTCGGTTGCAGTAGCAGTTACCGAACCTTCCTCTCCGAGTTCAAGCTCGCGCGTAATCTCGAAACGCCCTTCTCCATCCATGGTCGGTGATCCGTTCACCAATCCATCAATGTCAATCGACACGTTGGCCGCGTTTTGAAATCCAGTCACTTGCCCAAAAAACCGGACCTCGTCGTTCGATGTTTGTTCCCAGTCAAACACGACTGTCAACGTCTCAGCGCGCGCAGTTGATCCGAGAATTGCCACTACAAAAGCGACCGCCATCAAGTTGCGTTTGAACATCTGCTTGCTCTCTCTTTCGGCGAGTGGTAAGGAAAACCCCTACAAATGGGGTATGGTGGAGAAGTCCGTTTACAGGTGGGGTCGGCGACTCCAGAGTGAATTTCCCGCCGGAATTCACCCATAAAGCCGATCGTAATTCGGCAGTGTCTCAGGGGCGGCCGGTTTCTTCACTATTTTCTCAGTTTTTACTATTCCTCTTATTCTATCCATTCACCCAATCGGCTGCGGTTTGCGCAAGCTGTCCGATGGACGCACGTTGCGGACGGGAGCCGTGCGAAACTGCGGTCCGCGCAGACCTGTCAGAGGGGACAAAAGGTAGGCAAAAACCTAGTCCGCAGGCAGCTACTGATCCGCAGACTGCCCGCACGCGGCTCAGATCGTTGGACTCCTGCCCCTCGCGCGCCCGGGGTCTGGGACTGCCGCCGAGACTTTTTTTGTTGAGCTAAATAGCGATCGTCGCGAGTTACGAGCAACGATCAGATTTCTTTGTTTTTCGCTGCCCGCTTTCATGTCGGAATCGCGATCGACCGTTGGAGGTGCAAAGGCGGCATCGATCTGCGCTGAGCACTCAAACCCAGGCGGCGCATCTGGGGCAGGAACTGCTCTCGGTCCAAATTGAGCGGTGCGCCGCACTGGGTCTTTTCTCCCTTGTCCGCGCACTGCCCAATGAACGCGATTCTCAACCAAAGCCAACGCGAGACCCGGATCATCCAACTCCTCAAGGGGAAAGGGGTCTGGAACGCTCGCACGCTGGCCGTCGAATTGGGAGTCAGCCGCCGGACGGTCCACCGGGACGTCAAGGCGATCCGGGGTCGAGGCGTTTTCATCCACCACGACGGCAAGACGTACCGGATCGACCCGCAAGCCGCTCCCCCGCAAAAGTTGAACGAGGAGGAGTTGGTGATGTTGGCGGCGGCCGTTCGCACGTCGGCGCTGACGAAGCATCCCGAGATCGGCGGCCGGCTGGACGAGACTCTCACGCGACTGGTCGCCCATTGCTCGCCGGAAACTCGCGACCTGATTCACCGCGTTTGTGAATCGATCGATGTCGACGTTGAGGGTGAGGAGCAGCTGGCGTCGACCCCCATGGATGTACTGATGAAGGCGTTGCGTTCGGGCGACGCGGTCCGGGTTAACGCCGACGAGGGTCAGATTGAATTCGTGCCCGAAAAGCTGCGTCTGACCAAGCAGCACGGGTGGTTCATCATCGGACATCCGCTCAACGACCCGAGCACGTCCTGTTGCTTCTCCCTCGCGGAAATCTAAACGTCTCTCCGACTCAATGCGTTGGTTAGCTACTCCGCGCTATTGCCCGAGGACGAGCTGCGCCCCGCGCAGAATAAAGTCGCGCCAAGGCCCCGCCACGGTAGCGAGTATGGGCCGAGCAGCACGGAAATCGACCGGATGTACCGCCAGCAAGCTGGCAATCTGACCGCGTGAGTGCGAACCAGGGTTTACCTGGGCCGAGAAGTCACCACAATCTTGAGCAATGCGGTGCTATTGCCTGTGGATCAATCAGTAAGGAGACGACCGTGGCCGGCAAACGAGGCGGCAAGCGCCGAATTGGAATTCGCGACAGGCTCGGCCAGCTCACCTATCGAGCGGCGTGTCGGTTGATGGGAAACGAGGACGGCGAGGAGCGGTTGCGGCGGGGCGGTCGGTTCGACATCAATCTGCCTCGAGACGTCTACCTGGGGGGCGATACGTTACGCGTGAGCGTTGAGGACTTCGAACTCGCGGACGCGAAAGCGATCGTCACGATCGTGGAGATGACGAGTAAGCCGAAAGGGCTGCACTCGCATTGCGATCATTGCGAGTCGTCACCCTGTGATCATCTAGCGGCCGTCTTGGGAATGGTGCTGGATGACAAACTGGCGCTCGGCCTGGCTGCTCCGCCGGATCCGTCGGAACCGATCGAGCTGCTCACGGACGAGGAATTGCTGCGCCGCGCGCTGGCTGACCGCGAGGAGCGGGCGGCGCGGGAGAGCATGACGTTGAGGTCACTCGACCCGACTAAACCTTGGACGGATTACACCGTGACAAGCCGTCAATCGGGCAAGACCTACCGAGTTTCCCTGCGCGGATTTGAACCGGGATCTTCGTATTGTTCGTGTCCGGACTTTCGCACCAATCACCTGGGAACGTGCAAGCACATCCTCAATGCTCAGGCGAAAATTAAGAAGCGGTTTCGAAAGAGACAGCTCACCGCGCGTTATCGGCGAAAGAACCTGTCACTTCGCCTGGATTACGGCGAGCGGTTGGGGTTGCGTTTCAATCTACCGCACAAGGTCGACGACACGATCCGCCGAATCCTCGGACCGTTGCTCGAGTCGACGACGGACGATGTCGACGATTTGTTAAAGCGGATTCGCAAGCTGGAGCGCGCCGGTCAATCCGTGCATATCTATCCCGACGCGGAGGAGTTTGTCGATCAGCGGCTACTGCAGCAAAGGCTCGTTCAAGTGGCGGAGGAGATTCGACGGGACCCCGCGAACCACCCGCTGCGGCGCGACCTTTTGAAGACCGAGTTGTTGCCGTACCAATTGGACGGCGTCGCCTTCGCGGCGGGAGCCGGCCGCGCCGTGTTGGCCGACGACATGGGGCTGGGCAAGACGATTCAAGGGATCGGAGTCGCCGAACTGCTGTCTCGGCAAGCCGAGATTCGGCGAGTGTTGGTGGTCTGCCCGGCGTCGCTCAAGAGCCAGTGGCGCAGTGAGATTCAGCGGTTCTCCGGTCGCGCGTGCCAGGTCGTGTTGGGAAACGGAGAGGAACGCGTGCAGCAGTACGAAGCCAATAAGTTCTTTACGATTTGCAACTATGAACAGGTCTTGCGAGATCACTCCACCGTCGACCGCATCCCCTGGGACTTGATCATTCTGGACGAAGGGCAGCGGATCAAGAACTGGGAATCCAAGACCGCGCAACTGATCAAGTCACTCAGATCGCCCTTCGCGCTCGTCCTCTCCGGAACTCCCCTGGAGAATCGCTTGGAGGAGCTCTATTCGGTCATGACGTTCATCGACGACCGGCATCTTGGTCCAGCCTATCGATTCCTGCATCGCCACCGCATCGTGGATGAACGCGGACGCGTCTCTGGGTACCACAACCTGGATGATCTGCGCGAGCGGCTGAAGCCGGTGCTGCTGCGACGAACGCGCGGCCAAGTGATGCAGGAATTGCCGGAGCGGACCACCGAAATCGTCCGCATCCGCCCGACCGAAGAACAGCTCATAATGAGTGATGAATACGTCAAGCGGGCGGCTCAAATCGCCGCCAAAAAGTACATCTCGGAAATGGACTTGTTGCGGATACAGAAGTATCTCTTGATGGCGCGGATGGCTTGCGACAGCACCTTTCTGGTGAACAAGGAAGCCCCCGGCTACAGCAGCAAGCTCGAGCGGCTGGCCGAGTTGCTGCAGCAATTGAAGGACGCCGGAGATCGCAAGATCGTGCTCTTTAGCGAATGGACCACGATGCTCAACCTGATCGAACCATTGATGGACGATATTGGGATCCATTTCGTTCGGCTCGACGGGTCCGTGCCGCAAAAGAAACGGCAACAGCTCGTCCACCAGTTCCAAAACGACGAGAACTGCGACGCGATCATCATGAGCAGCGCGGGTAACACGGGATTGAATCTGCAAGCTGCGAATACGGTGATTAATGTCGAATTGCCGTGGAATCCAGCCATACTCGAGCAACGGATCGGCCGCGCTCACCGCATGGGCCAGCAGCGGCCCGTACAGGTCTACCTGATGGTGACCGAGGAGACCATTGAAGAGCGGTTGTTGAGCACGTTGTCCGCCAAACACGATTTGGCCATGGCCGCGTTGGACGTCGATTCAGATGTGTCGCAAGTCCAGTTGCAAAGCGGTATGGACGAGCTAAAGAGGCGGATGGAGCAACTGCTGGGCAACAAACCGGCGGCTCCGATTGACGCTTCGCAGCAGCAAGCCGTCACGGCGGAGACGCGGGAAATCGCCGCTCGACGCAATCGCGTTGCGGCGGCCAGCGGCGAACTGCTCGGAGCCGCACTCAAATTGGTCGGTGAGTTGGTTGACAACCAGAGCGACCCCGATCCGCGCGTCGTGAGCCAGCTGCGCAGTGGGTTGGAAAGTTGCGCGGAGCGCGACCAGACCGGCCGCATGCAAGTCCGCGTCACGCTTCCCAACGACAGCGATCTCAACGACCTCGCCACGTCATTGGCTCAACTGCTCGTCGCCGAGAACAGACAGCGCGACGAATAACGGAACAACGTCACCTGGCGGGCAGGTCGTCCAGCGGCGGCCGCCAGAACGATAACCGCGGGAACAGCGCGCTGGCCAAATCGATCGCCACCCGGGTCGACGATTCCATCCGCCGTTGTTCGACCGCATCGCGAACATTGAGGTGCCCCAGGAGCAGTTGAGTCAAAGAGGCGCGATTGACTGTGATGTAACTGCGGCCGAGCTTTCCTTCGCTCAACTTGGCGCTCCGTCGATTCACGCTGAGTCGATATTTTTCGCCGTTGTATTGAACGCCCAGTTCGCAGGGCAATTCGATCTTTGTCGCCGCCCGCGCTCGGGAGACCAATTGGTCGGACGAGTCCCGCAGGAAGCCGAGCGGATCGTACATCTTGGTCATCTGTACGACCCCATTCTCCGCCTCGTTGTCTCGAAAAGCGCCGCCCGCCGCCACCGTCAATTGGTGCAACGGGTGGTCCGGCTGGCCATCGATCCGCATCGGGTGGATGTCGCGCTCGATCGCGTCGCCGCAGGCTCGAGCCAGCAATTGGGCCGCCGCGCGAGGATGTTCGGGCGAGACCATCAACTCGGCGACTTGGCCGTCCATCATCGCCGCATACCCGACGATCGGCTCCAGCCGCTCGTCGAGCTCCAGTTTGTCAGGTCCGTCGATGGCTACGTAGATGCTGTCGTAGCCCCGCCGGCCGATCAGCCACCGCCAATAGGAATCGTTTCGCAAGTACGCGCCGAACGAGCGCTGCGTATTCTGCTCGTACAGACGCATCAGCGCCGCCTGCTCGATATGCCGCCAGAGACGGATGTTGTATTCCTTGGGTCCGCGGCCGCTCAACAAGTCCCGCTGCGGCGGACTCTGCGCATTCAAGTACGACAAGATATCGCGGGCGCCGGCCTCCGAGTAACAATGCCGCGGGCAGACCGCCCAGCCCCGCTGCAGGAAGAACGCTATGTTGTTTGTCGAGATCATCGACAACACGGCTCCGTCGTTGCGCATCTGCCGCTCGGCCGTTTCCAGGAGTTTTGACGCCAAGCCACGACAACGAAACTCGGGCGCCGTCGCCAAGTCCTGGATCAGCCCAACCGGCAACACGCGCTCGCCAAAACGCATCTCCCGCTTGGTGATCAACAGATGCGAAAGCACCTGCTCGCGGTAGCGAACCACAAGCCGATCCGTCGGCTCGTACTGCGGCTCCTCCAACTGCGCTTGGAACTCGGTCGCCGATGGACCGTGAAACACATTCATCAACAAACGTTGCACACTCGGATGGTCACCCGCAGTCGCGGAGGAGAGCTCGAGAGGAGCCGGTAGAGCAACCGAGTTGACAGGGTCGTTCTTGTGACGACCTTCCGGCGAATGGGCGAATGCCGCTGGCGAAGCCATGCCCCGAATCCCTTCAGCTTGAGGTAATCCGTTCACAATCCGTTGACGTCGCCATCCTGACGACGACGCATCGAAGAGGAGCCTCAATCGCGACTAATCGACTCGATCAGCGGCCCAACGCCTCAATGCTTCCCTTGTTGTTACGGATACATTAAGAACCTTTTTCGGAAAGTTCCAGTAGACGGGGCGTTAAAGTTGACATGTCGTGAACGCAAAAGGAGTACTCACGCGAACGCAAGCGGCGATTCGCCCGCACCTGCTCCCGAGCTTCGTCTGCTGATCGCAGTAACCCGGCGCGCGGCTCATCGACATAGCGCTGCAACAGCTGATTGATCTCCACCAGTTTCTCCCGGCGGGCCTTGCCCGCGCCCCGCGGCGGTTGCATCTCAACCCACCGACGCTTGGTCTCCAGAAGATCTGCTACTTCAGCTATTCTTTTTATGTCTTTAGGCAGCCCGCACTCGGGTCGGAAACGCAAGTCCCTGATTTTTCGTTCGATTTCACGCACATCGGCCGCTGTGGTCGGTGTCGTCGGCAACGGCAAGTGCATCGTGCAGGTGGCCACCGCCAGGGCCGGCGCGGGGGCCCCGTAGAAACGTCGCATCAGCTCATCGGTCAATTGGTCGTACTTGGCTCCGCCGATTCCGTGCAGGAACAGGTCGCAGCAAAACAGCCGAGCAAACAGTGTGGTGGCGAAGGCGCGGGGGCGAATTCGCAGCCCCTCTCGGGCCAGCTCGGTCAGTTGCGCGACGATCGACTCGCCCTTTCCCCGGCCGTCTATTTCGATCGAGACGGACCAGTTGTTTTCGTCGGAGAGCGTCCATGAGGCGGCGGACGTCGAGACAAAAAGTCGTCGCCGCCGGGGTGCGTCCGCGCTCCAGACCCAAAATGGCGTTTCCACTTTCTCGCTCAGCCGCTCGAGCGCCGGAGCAGGATGTGAGCGGCTCCGGACCCGGTTGACTCGTCGATAAACCCGCAGGGATTCGTTGTGGACAGTCAA
The DNA here is from genome assembly GCA_030748485.1 of Pirellulaceae bacterium. Lineage (GTDB taxonomy): Bacteria > Planctomycetota > Planctomycetia > Pirellulales > Pirellulaceae > JASMLW01. Next base: position 71,843 of record JASMLW010000506.1, on the reverse strand, counting down.
AAAATCATCAGCGCGCTCGAGCATATCGGCGACGAACCACCGAAATGAATCCGAGTCCGCCAGCTTGCTGACGGGCAGCTCCAGCGTGCGCAACCCCAACTGGAATTCAACCAGATGTCGGGCCGCTGCGAAGCACTGGCCCAACGGGCGGCCCGCCCGCCCCAGCTCGACCGCGTAGGGCCACAGGTGTCCAATGACAGGATCGGCGGCGTAGGTCGAGGCGCGCTCGCCGACGGCCGCTCCAAACTTGCCGAACAGACCGAGGTCGCCGATGCGACGACTTTCCAGCGGTTGCGGCTGCAGCTGTTCGTCAAAAGGAACAGTGTCAAAGTCAACGAGTCCGCCAACCAGACGGGGCGCGTTGACGGAGGTGGTGCGGCAGAGGTCGACATCGACCGTCAGATTGATCGCCACTCCGCCAACTCGCGCGGCGGCGGCGCTGAGAACGAAGTTCTTGAACCAGACGCCCGTATGGAACAGATCGGGCTGGTGTCCGCTCAACAAGATCGGAGCCGCCGGATCCAATTCAGCGGCCGCCCCGCTCGCGGGAAGATAGGCGTTTGAGTAGTTCCTCGCCAATCCGAGCAATTGGCGGCGCGCCTGTTGGGCGAGTTGTTTGAGCGGCTGATCGAGCAGCCTGATGCGATCGATATCTCGCCGCCGATTCAACTCAACCAGACTCGGCAGCTCGTCGAGCCGCGGTTCGAGCAAAGCGAGCCCGTGATCGGTCGGGGCGCGGAGGCGTCGATACGCCAGCCCGCTCTCCGCGCTGGTCATCCGACGCTCTCTCCGCAAAGTACGTCGGGGGCGTCAGCGTCGCGGTACTGCGCTTTTGCTTCGGCGATGCTGGTTTCGATGACGCGATGGTAGTAGTCCAGACGTGTGGAGGCGTTGTCGAGAGCTTCGCCGAACGATCGCTGCTCGTCGGTGTAGATCAACGGCGCCGGTAACTCCATCACTTTGAGTTTAGCGAACGCCGCCTGCACCCACAGTTGCAGCGGCATCGCATAACCGTGCTCGCTGATCTTCAGTTTCTGCAGAGAAGCGACGCGGTACGCCTTGAATCCACAGAAAGAGTCGGTGAGGTCGAGGCCGAGCAGTTGATTCAATTCAGCCGTGACTTGGCGATTGACTTTCATTCTCTCCGGCGGCGCCGATCCACTGTCGACGTTGTCGAGATAACGACTGCCGGAAACAATGTCGGCGAACTCACAAGCGTCGACGTACTCGCCGATCAATCGGGGTTCGTGCTGCCCATCGCAATCAACCGTGACAACGGCGTCAAATCCGTGTTTGGCGGCGAAGCGGAATGCAGTTCGCAGAGCGGCGCCGTATCCGAGGTTGTGCGGATGGGTTTCGATGCTGAGCAGAGGCTGATTCCGCTTCGCGAGCACGTCGGCCGTGCCGTCGGTTGAGCCGTCGTCGACGACCAGCACGTGGTCGCTGTGACGGAAGACCTCGTCGAGTACGGAATCGACGGAGTTGACTTCATTGAAGACTGGCAGCGCCGTGATGAAGCGAAAGGACATGGACGCGTCCGTTGTAGGAGTTGCGGCGAGGGGGAGCGGAAGCGCGGCGACGTGCGGGAGAACGGCGTTCATTCTAGGGCGCCGCTTGCAGGCGTCAACGAGTTGATCCCGGCGGGCGTTGGTGAGGCGAATGATTGAACCCGTCCGCGGCTGCCGTTAGACTCGAATTCATGGCGGAATCGAGCAACAGATTGGCCAAGAGGCTGCATCGTTGGGCGCCGATTGTGGTGGCGCTCGTCGGTATCGGAGCGAGCCTTACCGGCTGGCAGTTGCTGCGGCTCAGTCGGTCCTTCTTCATTTCGGAGAAGAGCAGAATCGAAGGAAAGCGCCGCGCGGACGCCATTGAGCGTCAGATACAAAGCGAGATCGACGCGGCCACCTTGGTGGCTCCGTTCTACGAGGCGACGCAGCGCGTTAATCGCGATGAGTTTCATCGATTCACGCAACAGATTCTCGATACGCACGAACATTTGACACATCTGTTGTGGGCTCCCCGAGTCGCCGCGGAAGACGTGGCGTCTCATCTCCAGTTGATGCAGACCGACGGACCGATTGACGACGAACGGGTGGCCAACTACCGCATCTGGCGAGGTGACGGCGACCGGGCCGGGGAATTGGAGCCGGACAGTGAATACTTCCCCATCGCCTTCGTGGCCGGCGCCGACCGGTCCAGCCGCGATATGCTCGGCTTCGATCTGGCGGAAGATGAATCGCGCGGGCGGGCGATGGATTGGTCCCGCGATCAGGACAGCGTCACTGTCGTGGCCAGCGGAGATCTCCGCAATTCCACACCGGGGGCCGTCAATCGGCTGTGGGCGTTTGTGCCGATCTATCGCGATCGAGCGCGGACCAGCAGTGAGTTCGATCGGAGACGAAACCTCGAAGGTTACATCGTGGGGATCTGGAAGACGGAAGGCGTCGCCTACAGCGTGCTGGAGAACTTCGAGCCGGTGGGGCTGCACATCCACATCTACGCAGACGCCGGCGTTGGCGACCGCCGCCTGATCTACTCGCACCCGCAAGACGCGCCGCCGCCCAAGGTCCTGCCGACCGCCGGCGCTCATCCCAAGACTGATCATCTCAGCGTGACTCCAATCGGAGCCAGCGAACTGCGGTTCTTCTCGACACCCGGCCCCGAATTCAAAGCGGCCAACCCTTTCGCCGCCGATCCCAGATTGATCCTCCTCGTCGGAGCGCTGACGACCTGCCTACTCGTCGCATTCGTGCACCGTATGACTGGCCGCACGCTGCGAGTGCAGCGCATCGTCAACGAACGCACGCGCGAATTGGCCACGGCCAACGACGCTCTCCAACAGCAAGTCCGCGAGCGCGAAGTGGCTCAGCGCGCGCTCGACGAATCGCTGGCCGTTCATCAATCGCTGATCGAGAGCCTGCCGCTCAACGTCTTTCGCAAGGACCTCGACGGTCGCGTGATCAACGCCAACTCGCGATTCTGTGAAACATTGGGCCGGACCTGGGAGCAGGTTGAAGGAAAAACCGATCTCGACTTCTTCCCCGCCGAGCAGGCGCGGAAGTACCGCCGCGACGACGAACGCGTCATTCGCAGCCGCGAAGTGCTCGAAGATGTCGAAGAGCATATTCGCGCCAACGGAGAACTGCTCTACGTCCAGGTTCTCAAGGCGCCCGTGTTGGACGCCCAAGGCGATGTCGTCGGCGTGCAGGGAATGTTTTGGGACGTAACCCATCGAGTGCGCGCCGACGCACTCCGCAAAGAGAGCGATGCGAAGTTCCGACGGCTCGTCGAGTCGAACATCATCGGCGTTTTGATCGCCGACCTGAGCGGAGGAGTCGTCGACGCCAACGACGCGTTCCTCGACATGCTTGGATACCGGCGCGAACACATCGCCAGCGGCGAACTGCGGTGGGATCAGATCACTCCGGACGAGCACGCCGCCAAAGATCAGGCAACGGTCCAGGAACTTAAAGAAGCGTCGACTTGCAATCCATTTGAAAAAGAGTATTTCCACCGCGATGGACGCCGGGTTCCCGTCGTGATCGGCGTGACCATGTTGGAAGGGAAGGAGGACCAGTGCATCTGCTTCGTCCTGGACATCACGGAGCAGAAAGAGATTGAGAATCAACTGAAAGACGCCAAAGAGGCCGCCGACATGGCGAACGCGGCGAAGAGCCGTTTCTTGGCGAACATGAGCCACGAGATTCGCACGCCGATGAACGCGATCATCGGGATGACCGAATTGGTTCTCAACTCGCCGCTCGACCGCGAACAGACGGAATACTTGACGCTTCTGCTCGAGTCGGCTGAATCACTGCTGGCGATCATCAACGACGTGCTCGATTTCTCGAAAGTTGAAGCCGGCAGACTGGAGTTGGAGGAGGTGCGCTTTGATCTCTACGAGAGTATCGGGGACACGGTGAAAGCGCTGGCCGTCCGCGCTCACGCCAAGGACCTCGAGATGGCGTGCGACATCCGTCCGGGAACGCCGCATGTCGTCGTCGGCGACCCCGCGCGGATTCGTCAGATCGTCGTCAATCTGGTCGGCAACGCAATCAAGTTCACCGAGCGCGGTGAGGTGCTGCTGACGGTGAGTGCAAAGCAGACAGCCGGCGATCGAGTTACTCTGCAACTCGATGTCTCCGACACGGGCATCGGCATCGCCGACGAGAAGCAGGCCGAGATTTTCGCGCCATTTGAGCAAGCCGACTCGTCGATGACGAGGCGTTTTGGCGGCACCGGACTGGGGCTCGCCATCTCCAAGAGCCTCGTCGAGATGATGAATGGAACGATGTGGGTCGAAAGCTCAGAGGGACGCGGCGCCACGTTTCATGTGACGGTCGACCTGCGACTGCCGGAAGACGAGGCCGATCCGGTCTCGGCGGTCGTCGATGTCGAGCGAATTCGCGGGATGAAGGTGTTGGTCGTCGACGACAACGCGACCAATCGCCGCATCCTCAGTTCGATGCTCGCCAACTGGGAGATGTCTCCACAAGAGGCGAGCGGGACCGACGATGCGCTCAGCGAACTGCGCCGCGCCGCCGATGACGGAGAAGCCCATCAGCTGGTCATTTGCGACGCCAACATGCCGCCGCCGGACGGATTCGCCCTGACGCGGGAAATCAAGTCGGACCAGCAACTGGGTGCGACGCCCGTGTTTGTCTTGACGTCGGCCGATCGGCCTGGCGGCGCCGATCGCTGCGCCGCGCTGAACGTGACCGCGCACATGATCAAGCCGGTCAAACAATCGGAGTTGTTCGACGCGATCGTCGCCCATTTCCACATTGTCCGCCCCACCGCCGCGCCGCCGACAAGCGAGGGGCGGCGAGTTCATCGCAAGCTGCAAATCCTCCTGGCCGAAGACAGCTTGGTGAATCAGCGGTTGGCGTGCGGCCTGCTGGAACGACACGGACATCAAATGACGGTGGCTCCCAATGGACGCGAAGCTGTCGAGCTCTTTTCCAAAGGGACGTTCGACATTGTTCTGATGGATGTGCAAATGCCGCTTGTCGACGGGATCGAAGCGACCAAGAGGATTCGGGCGCTGGAACAGTACACGGAGCACCGGACGCCCATCGTCGCCATGACGGCGCACGCCATGGTGGGCGACCGAGATCGCTGTATCGCCGCGGGGATGGACGAGTACGTTTCGAAACCGATTCGCGCGAAGCAGTTGTTTGAAACCATGGCAAAAGCTCTCGGCGAGCCGGTGGAGAGCGACCTGGGCGACCCGGCGGTGGCGGATGAGCGCCGGGAGAAGTCAGTCGTCGATTGGGCGGTCGCCCTCGAATCGGTCCACGGTCGTGAGTCGCTGCTGCGGGAGATCACGGAGATCTTTCTCGACGAAGCGCCCAAATTGATCGATCGAATCGCCGCCGCCGTTTCCCAGGGAGACGCCAGTGAACTGCGTCTCGCCGCCCACACGCTGAAAGGTTCATGTCGCTACTACGGCGAAACGGAGGCGGGGAAGTTGGCGTACGAGCTTGAAATGGCGGGACGAAGCGGCCAAACCGCCGGCGCCGAGCAAACGATTGAGCGGCTTCGAGATGCGATGGCGACTCTCGTTGCCGTTTTGGTAGACTACATTCAAACCTGAACCGCGACGCGGTGACGGGCCCCCCGCCTCCTTCCCAGAATTCACTCCTTGACCTCCCGCCCGGCGACCGCATGAGTAGCACGAAATTCTTTTCCCTGGAAGAAACCGATCGCGATGCGGTAATCGTTTCGCCGCTCGAAACCGTCCGCAGTTTCGCGGACGAACAGGTGCGGGAGGAGTGGGACGAATTGTTCGCGATGATCGATAATTCGCATGCCCGCCACTTGATTCTCGACTTGGGTCGACTCTCTTTCTTCGGCTCGACAATGCTCGAATGGATCGTCGTACTCGCCAAGCGAGTCAAGGACGGCGGCGGCGCGTTGGTCATCTGCAACGCGACGGGACCGACACACGAAGTCCTCCACATCGCGAAATTCGACACGCTCTATCCGATCACCACGTCGCGACAGGATGCGCTGGCCGCGCTGCCCGATGACTCGTCGGATGCATAGCGACATTGCGGCATTCCAATTCTCCACAGTTGAGTAGTCCCCGTTTCTCGTTCCGCGCGCAGGACTGCGGCGGTGTCGAGCGTCGGATCAGTGTGATCGTTGGAACGCGCTCGGCCACGCGGGATTGAATCGTTGGTTGCAGCCTTCACGAGATCATTGGGACGCGGCGCGAGTGTGGAACGCGGCGGAGGAGGGCGTAAAAAAACGCCCTCTGCCCTTTTTGACTCGCGCCATGAATGCGCTGGGCGAGCTGAGGAAACTCCCTCGCAAGAAAGACGAGGCGGTCGTGAATGACCGCCTCGTCCTATTCAAATGCCTCGGTTGTTCCAGCCCGCGTCAGAAGCCAATGCGGAGCGAGAAACACTGGTTGCCGATCTGCAAAGTCGGCCGTCCGTATTCGTAGTGCGGTCGGTGACTGTAGATAGGCGGGTTGTAGACGTGGCGGCGAACGACGTGCTGCGGCGCTTGGATCAGTTGCGGCAGGTGAGTCGGCCGTGGTGCGTACACCGGTCGGGCGTGGATCGGGGCCGGTGCGACGACAGGCACGCTGAGCAGCCCGCACAACTCGGTTTCCGTGCGCTCAATGCGGTCGAGCAAGCGGCAGACGTGAGCCAACCGATGTCCACCGCCGGCTGCCTGTAATGCTCTCACTTTGCAGTGCAGCCGCTCGCGGAACGATGTGACGACGCTCAGCGTCGCTCGCATCGCGGCCGGCGAGGTCTGGCAGCGCGATTGCTCCCAGAGACGGTTCGCGTTGTCGCACAACACGGCCGCTTCGCTGCTCAGTTGGTGCAGCGCCGGCTCATGTCTGCATTGGCTGAACACATAGTTCTTCATCACGCGAGCTTCGTTTCGAAGGCGAACAGCCTCGGCGCGAATCCGATGCTCGTGTCCGGCTTGAGCAGTTGAGGCGGCGGCGATAGTGACCAGGGCGATTGCGATGGCTGTAAGTCTCATTGAGTCCTCCTTACTTCCCTGAAGCGTGATTGGGTCGCAGGAAGAAGAGGCAAGCGCTGTGCCAAAACGAATGCGCAGCACGCAAGCTATTGACGGACAATGAGTTGGACCGGGAATCCGAGCCTTTGGCCTCAACTCGATCCGCGCATCGTGGTGTCAGAATGACTTCAATCCGTCATCGGATTGACGTCGCGCCAAGAGGAGAAGGGAATGACTAGAGCGCATTTCAAAACCGATGTTTTGCCGTACGATGGCCTTCCAAGGCCGTCGTTTCCCGAGGATTTCCAAATTCGACGGCCTTGGAAGGCCATCGTACAAGGTTTTGAAACAGCCTCTAGAAATTGCGGTGATCACCGAGTGGCGACGCGGGAATGGAACGTCGTCGCCGCCGCGACGGAATCAGTGGAACGCGGACGCGCGAGGCAGCGCGAGAATGGAACGTTTGGATGCCGCCGGCGCCCTTGGTTCACCCGTGCTCAAGCACGGGCCTAGTGCCGCCTGCGGCGGATGAGGGCGTGAACGCCCTCTGGCTCTTTGCATCGCCAACGCCAGAAGTTCGATTGACCACACTACCGAACAGGGAATTCTGGCGAGTCCCACTACGTATCAATCCGACCGATAGTCCCAAAAGTAGCATCTCTGGAGCCGTTTGGCGCTCAAAGATGATACCCTGGTCGACTCGTCGCCGCTCGCGCAAGGAAACCCGATGGAAATCGATCGCATCGTCGCATTCCTGGAGAACTTCGCCCCCCTCGAACTGGCTGAGGACTGGGACAACGTCGGCCTTCTTGTCGGTCGCCGCGGCGCCCAGGTCGAACGAGTCATGACGTGCCTCACCATCACGCCGGCGAGCGCGGCCGAAGCGATCGAACGGAAGGCCGACCTGATCGTCGCTCACCATCCCCTCCCCTTCCGCAGTATCAAGCGACTGACGGACGAGACGACGGTCGGCCGATTGTTGCTCGACCTGGTCGAGTCGTCGGTGGCGATCTTCAGCCCGCATACGGCATTTGATTCGGCGGCCTCCGGCATCAATCAGCTGCTGGCCAAACGTGTCGGTTTGACCGAAATCCGCCCCCTGCGTCCGCTGACGGAAGACCCCGCGATCGGCTCGGGCCGCTGGGGTAGGTTTTCGGAGCCGCTGGACTTCGACCAGTTCGCCGAGCGTGTCAAGAGCGCGGTCGAGGTCGCTGGAATGCACGTCGCCGGCCGCCGCCGGGGAAAGGTCGCCGCCGTCGCCGTCGCCTGCGGCAGCGCGGGCGAGTTCCTCGAGCCGGCGCGACAACTGGGATGCGACGCGCTGATCACCGGCGAAACAAACTTCCACACATGTCTGGAAGCCGAGGCGCGCGACATCGTGCTGGCTCTGCCCGGACACTACGCCACCGAGCGATTCGGCGTCGAACAACTGGCCCAACTGTTGGGCGACGAGTTCGGCGGACTGGATGTCTGGCCCAGTGAACGTGAATGCGATCCGGTCGTTTGGCACTAGTCAGTTGGCGGCGACAGTTTGCCGAGAGTTCGCACGACCGGTGCTCCGACGGATGCAAAGAGCCAGAGGGCGTTCACGCCCTCATCCGCCGCAGGCGGCACTAGGCCCGTGCTTGAGCACGGGTGAACCAAGGGCGCCGGCGGCATCCAACGTTCCATTCTCGCGCTGCCTCGCGCGTCCGCGTTCCACTGATTCCGTCGCGGTTGCGACGACGTTCCATTCCCGCGTCGCCACTCGGTGATCACCGCAACTTCATCCCGACGCCATGCGCGACGTCCCATGCTGGACGCCCTTTGGAGAGTGTCCAACGAGAGATCGAACCGGCATTTGCAATCGGGCGCGCCGGACATGGTTCATTTACCGTGACAGGATTCGCTTTCTGCCATATACTGAACTACATGGCAAAGAAACTTCCAGCAGAAATCGGCAAACTCATCCAGCCGCAGCCCGGCCGTGTTGCGGAATTTGAATTCGAGGGCGACGCGAGCAACACCATCTGGGTGATGATGACTCGCGAGCAGATGAAGCAGATCGTGTATGACGATGATGAGTTGTCTTCGAACGAAATGCTCGCCTCTGCGGCGACTGCTCTCGACGATCCAGAGGGGTGGGGAGCCCCTGGCATGGAAGTCTACGACGACATCGAAGCTGACCCACCAACCTCATGAGCGTTGCACGGGGCGACGTCGTCATAATCAGCTTTCCGCAACAGGGTAGTAGCCCAAAGCGGCGTCCAGCGCTTGTGGTGCAGTCCGACCACAACAATGCCCGCCTCAGCAACTCGATCTTTGCAATGATCACATCGAATACCCGGCTGGCGACGGTTGAGCCCGCCCAGGTCTTGATCGATATCTCTACGCCGGATGGTCAGCAAAGCGGTCTTGCACAGAATTCCACCGTGAAGTGCGAGAATCTGTACACGCTTCCGCAACACGCTGTGGCCAAGATGATCGGCAAACTGCCAAACAACCTGATGGCGTTGGTTGACGACGCATTGAAATCGTCACTCGCTGTATCGTGATCCAAAAATCGTTTGTCACCAGGCCGTCTATCACGTGCGCACTCCCCTTCCTTAGTCATTAGTCACTAGACCTTCCTTAGTCATAGTCATTCTGATTCCCTTCTCCGAGTCGGCCAGGGTATCATCTTACGAGCGTCTCTGAGTCAAGAACGGTTCACAGCGAGCTACATGATGCGATTCCAACGACTTTTGCGGCAACTCTGTTTCCTGTTGGCGACCTGTTCGGCGGCGGCGGCGCGAGCCGACGACAACGGTCACAATTGGCCTCAGTTTCGCGGCCCGCGCGGCAACGGATCCGCCACCGGCAATCCGCCCAGCGAGTTTGGCGAGGGGAAGAACATGCTGTGGAAACGGCCTGTCGGGGGCAAGGGCTGGTCGTCGCCGGTCGTTTGGGGCGAGCAAGTGTGGATCACCACGGCTCCCGCCGACGGCCTGAAGATGTACGCCATCTGTCTCGACCGCAAGACGGGAGACGTCGTCCACGACTCGCTGGTGTTCGAAAACGAGAAGGTCCGCTTCTGTCACCCCACCAACAGTTTCGCGTCGTGCACGCCGGTCATCGAGGAAGGCCGCATCTACCTGCACTTTGGCAGCTACGGCACGGCCTGCCTGTCGACCGATACGGGCGAGGTGATTTGGAAGCGCCGCGACTTCGTCTGCAACCATTGGCGCGGCCCGGGCGCGTCGCCGGTCGTCGACGACAAGGCGCTCTACGTCGCCTTCGATGGCTACGATCGGCAATTCGTCGTCGCGCTCGACAAGAAGACGGGCGACACGATTTGGACGAAGGATCGCAACATCGACTACGGCACCGATAACGGCGACCGCAAGAAAGCGTACGGCACAGCGACGCTCATCGAGCACAAAGGTGTGAGACAATTGATCAGTCCCAGCGCGGTCGAAACGATCTCGTACGAGCCGCGCACGGGAAATGTAATCTGGCGGGTCCGGCACGGCGGCATGAACGCCGCCGCCCGCCCCCTGTTTGGCCACGGGTTGGTTTACATCACAGCCGGGTCCGGTCCGCTCTCGATGATCGCCGTCAGGCCCGACGGAAAAGGCGACGTGACATCCACCCACATCCAGTGGAGCCTGGGTCGCGGCGTGCCCAAGCGACCATCGCAGCTACTGGTGGATGATCATCTCTTCATGGTCAACGACGGGGGTGTCGCCTCTTGCTTGACCGCCAAGGACGGCGAGACCATCTGGCAGAAACGACTCAAAGGCGTTGAATTCCGTTCATCGCCCGTACTGGCCGCCGGCCGCATCTACACGGCGAGCACCGATGGGATGCTCCACGTCTTCGCGGCCAATGCGAAGGAATTTCAGTCGCTGGCGACAAACGAGTTGCCGGCCGGATGCCAGGCGTCGCCGGCGATCAGCGGCGACATCTTGATCGTCCGCACAACTGAGGCCGTTTACGCTTTCGCGAAAGACTGACGGTCGCCGCGAAGGAAACGTCATTGAGCGGCAAGTCACTCGCTTGGCCGCAGTTCGTGGTTCAGCTCGCGCGCCCCGCCGATCTCCGTCGCCTTGATGAAGAACGTGTCGTTGATGAACTGCGCGCCATCACTGATGTAGAAACTCTGCGTCGTCCGACCCCGGCCGGTGCTGAAGATCCTGATCCGGCGGCGGCGGAGCTTCTCCCCTGTCGTGCTCTTGGAGTGGAGCAGCAGGATGTTGAAACGAGCGGGAGCGGCGGTCCGGTTGGTCATGTGTACGTTGATCACGAGGTTGCCTGTCGCCGCATCGAGCGATGATTCGACATCGATCACGATATCTCCCATGCCGACGCCAATCGACCGATAGACGCTAAACCGATAGCGGCCGTCGGCGGATAGATCGAAGTCAACTCGCACTGGCTGCTCGCCGCTGCTGGCGTGCGCTCCCAACTTCACTTGGAACGATTGTGAGCGCTTCTCTTGTCCGGCGACGTCGAACCTCATCGACGAAGGTGAGACCTCCCAGACGTCGGGTGTATTGAGTCGAATGCGGCCATTGACACCGCGTTCGAAGGGGTTCGTGAAAGAGTAGGCGGCGGTTTGCGGCTGACCGAAAATGCTGAGTAACTGGTGGCGATCAAACTGAAATGACATTCGCCACTTCGCCACGGCCAAGTTGAGCCCCGTGACGAAAGTCGGCGACCTGCGGACCGGAATGATCTGTCGAGTGATGCCGTCTTCAGTGATCGTTTGCGGCTTCGACTCGTGGCCCCAAATGTCGTACAGACGCACATTGGACTCCTCGCCCACGTACAGTTTCTCTTCAATCGGTCGATCGCTCCAAATCACCATTAGGCCTTGGTCGGCCAGCGAGAAGACATGGTTGTGGCTTTTGCCCGGCAGTTGGATCTCACCCTCGTACTTTGCACCGTTGACGAGCGATGCGGTGGTCCGCCACGGCAACAACAATTCACTCGGCTCCCCCGACTCTGTCATGACGCCGGTGCGCGAGTTGAACGGGTCGGAAAGGAAGATCGCGTCAGCTCCGTAGATCTTGGCGGCCAGCATCCTCAGCACGAGGTCGGTCGCGCGAGTGTCGACGTCGTAGCGATCCCGCGGAATCGCCTTCAGCGTAACCCAGTGTTGAGATCCGTTTTTTTTGCGATCCAAGGCCGCCTGCAGCTCGGCGTGCGTGAAGGCTGGATCGACCGAAAAAGTAACGAACTGCCAAGGTGAGTTGTTGGCTTGCAGAGATTCGTGGAGCCATTTCCAATTGACGCCGATTTGCACTTGCTGCCCGAAGCGTTTGAGATGGGCGCGGATGTCGCTGATCTTCTGCTCCACTCCCGGGAATCCCATGTAGCTGAAATCTTCGTCGCCGCCCAATTGCCACCATTTCAACTTCAGCGACAGTCGCGTCATCACGGGATTAACGAGTGGTTTCCAGACACCCTCGTCTCCGAAGACAAGGGCGATGGGAATTCGCTCGCCGGCCGCGTCGCCCGCCTTGTCCTTGGCGGGCGGTGGTTGGTCAAGCACGCCGACGAGCGTCACGTTCTGGCTGCTCATCCGCTCGGCGAACCAGGCGATCCGGTCAGCTAACTCCGTGTCGTCGCCGTCGAACCAAATCGGCAGTTTGATCCAGTGAATCGCCGACTCCTCGACGAGGTGAGCGAGTGGCTTTAGCGGCGACGGATCTTCGCGTTTGGGCAACGACCAGCCGAATTCGCCCGATCGTCGAGATGGAAACTCGCGGGCCACGACCAGATTCAGCGAACGAGCGAGTACGTGACCGCCGTCGTTTTCAATCGACGCCCGAATGCGAAAGAAACCAAACTCGCCGGCCGGCGTGGGAGCCCGCCACAGTTGCGAGCCAACAAAGCTCGACTCCTCGTCCGACTGGGCCGTTCCCTTGGCGATCGTTATCGGCTTGGTTTCTATCGCGCGGGATTCGCTCGCCAACACCTGACCGTGGACATCGAGCAGTTCGAAGAGGACGCGCGGACGGGGATTGGTGATTCCCGAAACAGTGCAATCGATTTCCACGACCGACGAGTCATGAAAGATGTTGAACGGCGCTCGCGTCGACAAAGACATCCGCGGCAGTCGCGACAGGGCGATGTCGTCCGCCTGCAATTGGCCGCGGAGGTCGAAACTGTCCGCCGCCAGAGGCTGCAGATGCACGCCGACTCGCGCCCAGGCGGTCTCTTTCGACTGCGGCGTGATCGGCCCAATCTCGATCTCGACCCAGCCGTTGTTGTCGCGAACCACTCGGGACGTGTGGGTCTCAACTGTCTGCTTGTCTTTGCTTAAGAAAGTGAGTGTCAGATGAGCTCCGTCGTGCACCAGCGAACTCGTCCGGAGACGGGCCGTCAGTTTGTAGCTGAACATGGCTGTCACGGGGCGCAGTGGGGAGTAGACCGCCGCTGCTCCGCCGTCGAGGTCGATTGTCAGCGCGCTGTTCGCCGGTTGGTCGCCGTCAGGTCGAATGGCGATCGGCAAGTACTTCGGGAATCCGGGAGCCGCGAGCCGCGTCCAACCGTCGGGCCAACCGTCGTAGTCGACGTCGGTGTCCAGTTTGAGGTCGTCGTGGTGCTCGAAGTTGCACGAGTAGACTTCCACCGCTTCGGAGGGCAAACCCTCCGTAGCTCCCAGAGCGGCAACAGCTACAATGGTCCAAATCAGCGACACGAACGTCCACTCCGGCAAAGAGATTCTGGATGCCCCAATTGCGCGTTGGGATTCAGCTGGCCAGCCTGCGGCAACCCTTTAAGAAAGCCTTGCTTACAGCTGCGCAGTTGGGCGCCGAGGCGGTTGAAATCGACCTCCGCCACGGTTTGCGGCCGGAAGAACTGTCACAGACGGGCATTCGGCACATTCGCAAAATGCTGGCTGATCTGAATCTGGCGGTTTGCGCGGTTGGCTATCCCACCCGTCGCGGATACAACGTCGCGGAGGATCTGGACCGCCGCGTCGAGGCGACGAAGCAGGCCATGACGACCGCGTACCAGTTGGGAGCCAACGTCGTCGTCAATCACGTCGGACGAATCCCCGCCGATCCCGCCGAACGCGAATGGGATCTGCTGATCGAAGTGCTCAGTGACATCGGTGTCTTCGGTCAGCGAGCGGGGGCCGTGCTGGCTGCGGAGACGGGCTCGGAAGACAGCGCTCAGTTGTCCGCGTTGATCGAAGCGCTCCCGCAAGGCGCGCTGGCCGTCGATCTCAACCCGGGCAACTTGATGATCAATAACTTCTCGCCGCGCGAGGCGGTGGCCGAACTGGGAATGCATGTGATGCATGTGCACGCCACCGACGCGGTCCGCGACTTGGCCCAAGGCCGCGGATTGGAGACGCCGTTGGGACGGGGTTCCGTCGATTTTCCCGAGATCGTGGGCGCGTTGGAGGAGCATACCTACCGCGGCGTTTTCACTATCAAACGCGAGCGAGCTAACGATCCAGTCGGCGACATCGGCGCCGCCGTGCAGTATCTGAGAAACCTGTAGCTGAATTCGACCGAGTCTAGAATCCGGCCGAGTCTCCGCCCTGTTGAGTCGCTGTCGCCGCAACAGGTGTGCGGGCTGTCAATCGAACGCCAGACCCTGTTGAGCGGCGTCGAGCAAGTCGCTGGTCAGTCGGTCGGTCCCCGAACCGGCCCCCGCCAGCAGAGCGCGGCGGACTAGTTGAACGACACCGCGGGGCTGTCCGCCGCTCCAATTCCAAATTCGGTAGGCGACTTCATCCGCCACAAAATGGGGCGCTCCGCCGGCCCGCGTCATGGCGTGCTCGATGAACTGACCGACGTCCTCGGGCGTCCAAGGGTCGAGCACCACGCGCAACTCGCTCCGTTCGCTCCAAGGCCTCAAGTGTTCCGCAATGTTCGGTTGAGCGCTCAGCAAGATCGTCAGTCGAATGCGCTGTGCGCGGGCGGTCGCGGCGAGCGTGTTGAGCCACCGGTCGTCGGGGGTAGTGAGTTGATGAGCATCGTCGATTGCAACGACCAGTTGGCGAGCCAAACATTGCTGCTCGTATAGTCCCCCGCTCAACTCACGCCACGCCAGCGACGGATCGGGCGACAGTGTCGGTCGGCCGACTTGTTGCGCCAACGCGGACAACCAGTGAGGATTGCAACCGCTCGCGAAGACATATTTGACGCTCGGAGCCAGACGACTGGCAAGCGCCGCGAACACGGACGTCTTGCCCGAACCGCCGTCTCCACACAACAGCCCAACCGGACGTTCGTTCTCGACGACGTACTGCAATCGCGCGAGCGCTTCGAGGTGAACGGGGGCCGGATAGAAGTTGTCTTCTCCGGGCCGGTCGGAGAATGGAAGTTCGGTAAGTCCCCAGTGTTCCTGAACTACTAACATGATTGACTCACCCGATTCAAACCGCGACCAAAGACTTCCCCTTGTTTCCCTGATCGGTAGAATCGTTCATCAATCTTGATTGGATCATTTGATTTGGTCTGCTCAACGTCCACTAGCGGATGCACAACGCCAATGTCTCAGCGATTCTTCGTCGATCAGCCGATCGCCGACCAGACTCTCGTGACGTTGAGTGGCCCGGAGGCTCACCACCTGGCGCGCGTCATGCGCGGGCAAGTGGGCGATGAGGTGGTGTTGTTCGACGGGTGCGGCCGCGAATACCGAGCGAAGATTGAACAGCTCGGCCGACGTGACGTGGAGCTGACGATTACGGAGTGCAGCGAGCTCGAATCGCCGTCCGAGCGTCCGTTGACGCTAGCCGTCGCGCTGCCGAAAGGCGACCGCCAAAAGTGGCTCGTCGAGAAGGCGGTCGAGTTAGGCGTGGCGCGGCTGCAGCCATTGCACACGGAGCGTTCGGTCGCCAAAACAAACTCGGCCGTCATCGATCGATTACGTCGCGCGGCGGTGGAGGCGTCGAAGCAATGTGGCCGCAACTGGCTGATGGAAATCCTGCCGCCCGCGGAGTTCTCCGTCTGGCTCAACCCGACTGGCTACGATCAGCGTTGGCTGGCCCATCCGACCGGCGGCCGTCCACTCGAGCGGGGGCAGCGCGTGCCTGGTGCGGCGACGATCGGCGTCGGTCCGGAGGGCGGATTCAGCGACGGCGAAGTGACCATGGCGACCGAGGCCGGCTGCCGCCTGTTGTCGCTCGGCCGGCACACGCTCCGCGTGGAGACGGCCGCCCTCGCCGCCGCAGCGCAATGGGAGCAATGGGAGTAGGTGAGTTTGAAGGAGAGAATGGCAAAGAGAAGGGGGGCGGACATCTGATCGCTCTCGGCGGCGGCAAGTTCGCCAGTTCGCAAGGTCATCCACGACGCCCCACCGTCTGGCGACGGTAGCTACGTGGTGGCTCGCTTGCGTGTAGGAAGAGAGGGCGCGGGGATTGTCGCCAACGAGCGCGCCGAAAAATGCGCGACGCCAAAATCCCCTACGAACAGACGCGCGCGTTGCTTGAGTGGATCCAACCGCCGCCGAGCACTTGGTCGTTGTGGAAACAGACGACCGCCTGCCCGGGCGCGACGCCGTCACACGGGCTGTCAAAGTCGATTCGCAGTCGGCTTTCGTCCACCCGCAGAGCTTGGGCGCTGACCGGTTCGCTGTTGTACCGAATCTGCGCGTGGCACGAGAACGGTTCGTCGATGGGGATGTCGACCAACCAGTTTGTATCGACAGCGAACAGCCCCGGAGCCGCCAGTTCATCGCGCTCGCCAATCACAACTCGTCGAGTTTCGGGTTCGATACGAACGACAAAGTAGGGTTCTCCCATCGCGACTCCCAGTCCCTTTCGTTGTCCGATGGTGAATCGCTCGATGCCCGGATGATGTCCGACCACTTGGCCCTCCGTCGTGACGATCTCGCCCGACAAGTCGGCTTCGCGGCGGGCCCTGACGAACTCATCGTGCTTGCCCGAGGTGACGAAGCAGATCTCTTGACTGTCTTTCTTTTCCGCAACACGCAATCCCAACTCGGCCGCGCGGCGACGGATGTCGCGCTTTTCGAAATCGCCGATCGGCAACAGCATCCGTGTTAGCAATGAGCGTTGGACGCCGAACAGGACGTACGCTTGATCCTTCGATCGATCGCGGCCGCGCAGCAGCCGAACGTCTTCGCCGAAACCGGTCAGCCGGGCGTAGTGCCCGGTGGCGACGAACTCGGCGTCGACTCCGTCGGCATAGTCAAACAGTTTGCCGAACTTGATCCAGTTGTTGCACATGACGCACGGATTGGGAGTGCGGCCAGTCGAGTACTCCTCGACAAAATAGTCGACGATGCGGCGAAACTCGGACTGCAAATCGAGCGCGTAGAAAGGAATGTCCAATCGCTCGGCGACCCGTCGCGCGTCCGCCGCATCCGTCGCGCTGCAGCAACCTTGCTTATGATCCGAACGGTCTTCGAGCAGCGGCAACAAGGGTGACGTGTCGTCGACGGCGCACGCCTCCACCGCTTCCTCGCCGTGGCGCATAAACACACCGATCACCTCGTGCCCCTGCTCGAGCAAGAGACCGGCGGCGACGCTGCTATCAACTCCACCTGACATCGCTAACACAACTCGTGACATGGAATCGAGTCTACCAATGGGAATCGAGAGCTGACAATCGGGGAATTCGTCGCGGCGGCGGGCTCCGATCGATATTTGAGAATCCGGCGAAATACGCCACACTGCTGCCTCGGACGACGGACCTTCTCTACCTGTGGCGCGAAAGAATCATGGAAGTCAGCATCAGAATCAGTCGTTGGAACGCTCGGGCCCGGTGGCTGAGTCGGTTAGCGGAAGGCGCCGTCTTGGCGATCTTGTTGCTGATGGCGGCGGCTCCGGCAGCCGCGCACGCGCAGACGTCGCAGTCTCCCACCGAGAGCGATAACGCGAGTGAGACGAGCGGCGAGGGCGACAACGAAGCGGCCGCTCCGCTCGTTCAGTTCGATGTTGGCAAGTTGTTTCCCGAGCATTTGCACCAAACTCGCTTTCTGCTGCCGGACTACAAGTGGATTTGCATCGCGGTCGTGATTCTCCTGGGTCTGATCGCCGACCTGATCGCCCGCTTGATACTGCACCAAGTGACAGCGGCGTCGTTTCGTCTACTGAAGCGAGACCGCACGGTCGAGAAAGCAAGATGGCGGCCGGCTGGCCTGTTGGCCCAAGCGATCGTCTGGTACGTGGGAACGGAGGCGATCGGCCTCCCGGACCAGGCGTCTCTGATTCTCCTGATCGGGTTGAAGTTCTTCACAGTCGTGGCGGCCGTTTGGACCGGCTTTCATCTGATCGATGTGCTCGTCGGCTTTCTCCGGCAGAAGGCGGAGGGGACGGCGACGAAATTCGACGATCTGCTCGTTCCGCTCGTCTCCAAGACTCTGAAACTGTTCGCCATCTGCGTGGGAGTCCTCTCCTGCGCCGAGGCTTTGAACCTGCCACTCACCGGACTGCTCGGCGGGTTGGGGATCGGCGGCGCCGCGATCGCCTTTGCATCCAAGGACGCGATCAGCAACATCTTTGGTTCGGTCACGGTGCTGGTCGACCGTCCCTTTGAGATTGGCGATTGGATCGTCTCAGAGGATGTGGAGGGCACGGTGGAAGCAGTTGGATTCCGCAGCACCCGAGTGCGGACGTTCTACGATTCGCTCATCACGTTACCCAACAGCCGCTTGACGACCGCCGCCGTGGACAACATGGGACGTCGGCGGTATCGCCGCATCACGGCGACGTTGGGCGTCAGTTACAACACGACAATGGAGCAGATGGACGCGTTTTGCGAGGGCGTGCGGGAGCTAATTCGCCGGCACCCCTACACGCGGAAAGACTACTTTCACGTCTATTTCAACGCGTTTGGAGACAGCGCCTTGCAGGTGATGCTGTACTGTTTCGTGGAATGCCCGGACTGGTCCATTGAGTTGCGAGAGAAGCATCGCTTGTACGCGGACATTTTAAAGTTGGCCGAAACCTTGTCCATTGACTTCGCCTTCCCGACGCAGACCCTGTTGATGCACCAAGCGCCTGACCTGCCGCCCGCATCACCGGTGCCGAGTCCCTTGGACGCCGGCCGCCAATCGGCGGCGGAGATCGCCGGCCCCCTGCTGACCGGCGACGACCGCCCCGGAGCCGTCGAATTCTGACCGGCGATCCACGGCCCCGAACCGCTCCCGGCGCGATAACTCGGTGCGCTCCATTTTCGGCGAGCGAACTTGTCGCTATATTCTCCTGTCACTCGTCTGTTGCTCGTCCCTTTTCTTCGTGAGGCCCGCCATGGATTCTGAAATCAAGGATCGCGCCGAGGTGATCAGTCAGCGCCTCGTGCAGCTGCGGGACAGTCTTTGACTACGCCGCCAAGCGGCAGCGGATCACGGCTATCGAAGGGGAAATGGGCGCCCCCGGCTTTTGGGACAACCAAGAGCGAGCTCAGGGTGTCGTCGGAGACCTGAAGTCGCTCAAGTCGGTCGTCACTCCTCTCGAAGAGACGATTGCAGCTGTCGACGATCTCGGCGTGCTCATCGAAATGGCCGAGGAGGACGAGTCGATGACGAGCGAAGTGGTCGCCGAAATCGACCGGCTCGAGCCGCAGCTCGAAGAACTCGAAACGAAAGCGTTGCTGGACGGACCCTACGACGCCGCCGGCGCGATCATTACGATCAACGCCCGCGACGGCGGCACCGACGCCAACGATTGGGCCGAGATGCTGATGCGTATGTACCTGCAATGGGCGCAGAAATCGGATTACACGTCGGCATTGGTCGATCGGAACGACAACGCTGAGGCCGGTATCAACAGCGCCACCATTACGATTCGCGGACCGATGGCCTACGGATACCTCAAGGGAGAACAAGGGATCCACCGGCTGGTGCGGATCAGTCCCTTCAATTCGGAGGGCAAACGGCAAACCAGTTTCGCCGCCGTCGACGTGTCGCCCGAGATCTCCGAGTCGATCGAGGTCGAGATTGACGAGAAGGACGTTCGCACCGACACCTATCGCGCGAGTGGAGCCGGCGGTCAACACGTCAACAAAACGGACAGCGCCATTCGCTTGACTCACAAGCCGACGGGAATCGTCGTGCAATGTCAAAATGAACGGAGCCAGCACAAGAACAAAGCGCAAGCCTATAAGTTGCTGCGTTCCCGCTTGGCTCGTTTGGAAGAGGAGAATCGCGAGCGCGAACAAGCTGAGAAATACAAGAACCAGGCGCGGGTCGGATTCGGATCGCAGATTCGGAATTACTTTCTGCATCCCGATCAACGCGTCAAGGACGCGCGGACCGGTTTCAACGCCACTAACTTTCATCACGTGCTGGACGGCGATATCCAAGGATTTCTCGATTCGTTTCTGCGTTGGCGAGTCGGCCGGGGGGAAGACTAACTAGTGACTCAGGACATCTTTGCCTTGTCCGCGGTCGATGCGAAAGGAGTTGGCCTCGTCGTCGAATTCTCGCGCACGGCCGATCGCGTCGCCCACGCCGTGTTCGCCCAACGCGGAGACGATCGCGAACTGCTGTTTCAATCAGTGGAAGGTGAAGACGACGACGGCTGGCCGTCGAGTCCTCCGTTCCAAGAAGCCGACATGGTCGACCATCTGGCCGAACCGGCACTGTTGCTCGTCGGGATGGCCGGTAAGAGTCATTGGTCCGGAAGCGTCGAAGTAGAGTCCGCCCGTCGAGCTCTCGTCTTTGACGTCGCTTGTCGAGTTGTCGGCGTGAAACCGAGAATCGGCAGCGAGTACGTCGCGCCCGCCAATCATGCGCAAGAAACCTCCGGCGAGGGCATTGTCTTCACTTCCGAGTTGCTCGGAGTAAGCGGACACTTGAGCGGCCGAACTGGGAACATCACCGCGCAGAGATCTTCTCGGGAGAATTGCCGGATCGACGTCAACGCTGCTTATCGCCCCGACCCGCAGACCGTTCGCTGGGGTTACGAGTTCACGGTGAAGTAGGCTCACGTGTGGCAAAGTGGATACGACTAGTCCACCCCCTTTGGGGGACGAACAGGGGGAGCTGACAGGCTGTTGTCTTTTTTGGGTGAGTTTTATTCTCAAAACCGATAGTTAAGGTGGCGTCTAGCCGCCTGTTCCGCGATAAAGTACCTTACCTGATCGAACGGTGTCAAAGCCGTTCAGCCCTTCCAAGGTTGCTGCCCCGACTTTGGGAGGGCATTTTTATGCGCCGATCATTTTCCCCGACCGGGCGGCTCTTCACGACCGTCATGACGCGTTCATGTCAGTTTCATGAGTCACAGAGAGAACAGCGGTTCGCACTGCTGTTGGACTGAGTCCACATCGTGGACGGGCGATTCAAACTGCAGAATCACCAGCAGCGGCTCCGCACCGGATCGACCAAGGGACAGCCGACGCAGCGTCGATTGCCACCAATAGTTGATTACAGAGGCGTGGCGTCGCTGTCCGTTGGAGAACCAGTAGACGATGTCCGTCGACTTCCGATCGCGCGCGATCGTGACGTGTTTCGCGTAGCCGCCGTCCACTGGGAATTGGCGCACGGAGCGAATCTCGTAACCGGCTCCGCGGAAGCAGTAGAGCGGATCGTGCACCGCGTGCCGGTTCATCCCGCCGTCGACCACGCTGACGATGGCGCGGCGTCCGCTGAAGTCGTACATCCGCCGGCTGGCCAGACTTCCCCCGAGCAGCTGCTCCTCTTCCTCTTTCAACGGCACGGTCCAGCTGCGAAACGACGGGCCGTCGGTCGGCAATCTCAACAATCGTGACTCGCCGGAGCCCATCGGAGCGAACTGCCACAGGCAACCAATCAGCACAGCGGCGACGATTCCCCCGGTCAACACGAAGCTCTTCAGTTCGCTCGTGTGTATCGCATTGGAACTCGTCCGCGTGAACGGCGAGATGACCATGGCGACGCCCACAGAGGCGAGCGCGACGCGCATTGTCAGCACCTGGTCGGGCGCTACTGAACTGGCGAGCCAGCCGAATGCGGGCATCCAACTGACGCCGGCGGAAATCCAAATCAAGCTGCGCCACGTCCACCGCAGCAATCCTGTGACCGCCAGAATCAGGCCAAAGTGCTCAAATGCGTTGACGCATCCCAACTGCCCGATGAGGGAGGCCGTCACGGCGGCTGCGTACAGCACCATGCTCTCGCAGCCCAGCAACTCGCGCTTCCGATCAAACAGGCGAAAGAACGGCAAAGGGGAGAGCCAGACGACAAGCGCCACCCAGGCGAAACGATCCAACGGGCTGGTGTGCCAGGTGTCGAGCAAATCAAAAGAGTGCCCGGCGCAAAACAACAGGGTGACCACGCCGGTCTTGGAGGGCCAGGCGATGTTGGCGACCGGGGTGTCCGTCATGCGGCTGCCCTCGCGACATCGTCCTGCGGCCGCATCGTCGCAAAGATCGCCGCGCACAGTCCGAACATGATGACCAGCATCAACCAGCCTTCCCATTCATGCAGCGACCCGCTGACGTAGGCCGCATCACCGCGAACGGCGACTAACGCCGTCAGCACAACCCGTAGTGTGTTGGCGACCCAGGCGGCCAAGACCAACATGGGAAGCGCAACCCAGAATCGTCTCAGCTGACCCAGCACGGCGTACGCCATGACGCACCCGCCGATCAACATGGCCTGCAGTGAATTCAAACCCGAGCACGCTTCGCCGACAGAAACACAGACATCGCGAACGAAGATCTGCGTTCCCTGTCGCGCGAAATCGTGTTCAAATGCGGACAAGATGACCTCGGCCACACACGCACCCGACAGGCGAAAAAACCACCCAATCACCTGGCCGTCGAGAATGATCCAGGGAAACGAGAGCAGTGGAATCACGATGAGTCGATTGAGTGGTCGCAGCGGATCCTCCTTGATGTAGCTGCGAATCATGAACCACAACAGGAGAGTCCACGAGGCCGCGAAGATAAACGTCAAGTCCATCATCGTCGCGGCCACCATGCCCAACGCGCAGAGGGCGATGTAGCGGCCTCTTATCCTGGGGGGGTGCTCGCGCCATTCCCAGGGACCGCCGATCCAGAAGAACAGCGGCAAGCCCAGTAAGACCGGAAGCGTGTCGGTGGCGGCGCCGGAAATCCAGATGTCGTCTCGCGTCCAAACGACAACGGGCAGGCAGAGCATTAACGCGAAGTAGATGTAGGCCTTATTGAACATTCTCGGATCGCGCCTGTTCGATAGCTTGTAGGTTCTGGCGTAGCTGCATGTTGCTGGGCAACAGT
The DNA here is from genome assembly GCA_030748485.1 of Pirellulaceae bacterium. Classification (GTDB taxonomy): domain Bacteria; phylum Planctomycetota; class Planctomycetia; order Pirellulales; family Pirellulaceae; genus JASMLW01. The sequence goes on along the minus strand of JASMLW010000506.1, from coordinate 48,726 downwards.
TGGATTAGGTCCCGCGTTACTTGCTCCGCCTGGTCCCAGTCGCCAGCCGCGAACGCGCGGCGAGCTGAGAAAGCTTTCGCTTCGACCGACTCTTCCTCGATGGCTGTGTAGATCGCCGCCGCTTGCGCATCATCGCCTTCAAGGATGGCGACCTTGGCCAGCGTCTCTTGTCCCAGCTGGCTGGTCTGGAATAGCTGGTTGCCGGTCACCCATTTCTTTGCCGCAGCCGCATCGCCTCGTTCCAGGGCGGCGATCGCGAGCAGCCATCCAGCGCGGCTGCCGGCGGCCGATGCGTGTTCGGCGAGCGGTTGGAGAACTCGCTCCGCTTCGGCTGCTTGCTGCAGACTGAGAAGCAGTTCGCCCCGCAACAACTCGAGAACGTCTGACTTGGGTTGACGATCGGCGAACTGCAGCGCCATTTTACCGTCGCGATTCAAGCGGATGGCTTGAGTCAATCCGTAGGCGGCCCAGGCGGGAGCCGAGTCGGGTAGCGGCTCGGCGTCCATCAGCCGCACGGCGGCCTCCGTCCAACCGGCCGCCATAAAAACGACGCCGAGAGCATGACCGCTGCGCAACAATTCGTCCCACTCGGCCGGAACCTGCGATTCCCGCCCACGGCCCCCCTGCTCGTAGTGGAGCCGATCGAGATCATTGAAGAACTGGTGTCGGGCAATGAGCGAAGGTTCTTCTCGCACGACTCCCACCGCGCGGAAATCTCCGCTCTCACGATATTGCAGCACCAAGCGGAGAGCGCGTTCGAGATCCGCCGAGTAGGAAGTGTTGGCGAACGTATTCTCTTGCAGCAGCTGGGCGGCTCCTTTCTCATCGCCGTCCTTGAGCATCTGGAGGAGCCGCAGCCAGTAGACCTCTTGTCGTTGGGCGGCGACGCGAGCGTGATTGGATACGTGGAGATACGCGTCCGCATCCCAAAACCTGTCGTCCGGCAATCCGTGGAGGAAATCGACGAGCGGTTGCCAGGCTCCCGGAGGAAACGAACGTTTCTCGCCGTACGGCAGCGCTGCTCGGCTCCAAAACCACCTCTTCAATTCGACGAAGTCAGTATTGTGCTTGGCGTCGATGCCGGCCCATGTTTGTTGAGCGCCAGTGAAGTTGCCGCAGCGGCGATAGAACTCACCCAGTTGATCACACATAGCCGCGTTGTCTCGGTCGGCGACGTAGGCCGCCACATACTCGACTCGGGCCTGTTCGCGGCGGCCAAGCGTTTCCAGAATCTGCCCGCGGAAAGAGCGGACGTTGGCGTCGCGGGGATCGAGCTCGTAGGCCCGTTGCAGGAACTGCCAGGCGACTTCCGGCTGCTTGCTGCTCAGCAGCGCGAGGCGGATAAGTCGACCGACGTCGTTGGCTCCCTCAAACTTCTCGCCACGGAGCAGTGAGTCCGCCTTGGCGACGTTGCCGGTTCGCAGGAGGGCGTCGGCTTCGATTGCGAACCACTCCGCCTGTTTTGTTTCGCGACCGCGCCAAGTTTCGCGCAATCGCTCAAAGGCCGCCGCGTCGTCGCTGACGGCCAATGCGCGAGCCGCCAGCAAGGCAGCCGACTCGTTCTCGGCGAACGCCTCCGGCGACGTGTAGAACTTTTGCCGCAGCTCGCCGATCTCGCCCGTTTTGGCCAACGCGTCGACTTGCAGCGAGGACCGCTCCTGCACAATCTCGTCATCGTTCGCGAGTTGCTTGGAGTACAGAATCTGCAGGGCTTCGTCAGCGCGATCAACTTCGATCAGTTGCCGCGCGTACGTCAAGCGCCGCTGCTGCTCAGCAGCCGATCGCCATCTGCCCATTAGCCAAAAACCGCCACCGCCAAATAAGACGATGGCGCCGACCGCGGCTCCAATTAGTTGCTTTCTCATTACCGTGTCAACGTTATGTGGAAGTGCCCCCGGCGATGCCCCCTAGCTATTCAATGTCGTCGATCTCATTTCGTTGTTTCCGTTTCCGCCGCGTGTAGGCGACGCCGATGCTGACAAGCGTTCCCATCGTGATCAGCATCGACGGCTCGGGCGCGCCGACCGTCTTGATCATCTTGTTGAGGTTGTCCGCGCCGACGTCAACGGCGATCAACAAGTCGTTGTAGTCTTGATCCCCACCGCCCAGCATGTCCTCGAAAGCGAGCATCAGGTAGGGCGAGTTGGGTTGAGTGAACGCATGAGCAAAGATGTGTCGCATGCTGTCTGGGTTTGTTGACGCGTTGGTGGAGAACACCGATCGCCCGCCTCGAGCGCCGTCGGCGATCAGAAAGAAGTCCAGCTTCGTGCCCGCCGACAGGTTGCCCAGCTCGACGAAGTCGCCCGACTTGACGGGATTGGTGTACGAGCGGCGACGGCCTTCCGAAACATCGGGGAAAATCAATTGCGGGTTGCCCGACGAGATTCCCGTGCCCTGCGTATTGAAGCCGAGCGTATTGTGATATCCCGCATCTTCGCCAACGAAGTAAGCCCGCGCGTTGTAGTCGGACTGCATGACCAGGTTGGCTGGATCGAGCAGCGTGGTGGCGATCGAGTCGGTCGACACTTGCTGATTCAAATCAGTGCCCATCAGCGAGCTGAATATGGGCAGTTCATTTCTGTAGAAGGAGGTCGATGCGGTGTCGCTACGGCGCCGCTGTACGGGAGCGACGATGTCCAAGTCAAAGGGTCGCGCGGCCGATTGGATTCTGGCGTCGCGAGCCAACGCCGGCAACGGCGCGAATCCCACTGATACGACGAACGCCGCCACCACCGCCAGTAAAGATCGTTGCAATCGATTCACGTTGACTCTCTCTTGCTTTCACGCCCCGTTCATTCTTTTTCGTTCGGCCCAACAACCCGCAACCGGCGCGCCAAAGCGGACCCGTGAAGAAGTTCAGTTCCTCTGGGGGGAAACGGAGACGTCTTTGTCGGTTGTCGCTCGCCGCCTCGACGTGAGATCTGCAGATGTTGCAGAACGAGGCGGCGGTGGTACTCGCTTTTGCAGGCTGACGCGCGCTGCGATGTTCGGAAGCGACGATTGTCGCGATCGCATCGGATGGCGGAAATCCGCGAACGAAGACGACGGAGACTGCAGATTGTGCACAGCCACCATGTCAATTTTTCGGGGACGATTTGCCGGTCCATTGCGCGTGGCTTACGTTTTCGCGACCGCCTGCCAGCGGAAACCGCCGCTTCCTCACACTTGATCGACCGCCCATGACTTTCCGCAAATCTATCGACGCACCGATAGAATCGTCGCGCCGCCGGCGTCCGGCCGCGACGGTTGGACATGTACAACGTTCCGTGACCGCCAGTGAAGAAATCGTTGAGGATTGGCGAGTTGATTCGCCGCCTCTGCTCGCCGCCCACGGAGCCTCCATGGGGCGGTTGATGGATCAAGCGCGTCGCGTCTCCCAAAACGAGTTGACGACGTTGATCACGGGAGAGAGTGGCACCGGAAAGACCACGATCGCCAAATGGATCCATTGCCTCGGACCCCGAGCGGCTCATCCGTTCGTGACAGTGAACTGCGCGTCGCTTCCTCGCGATCTGATTGAAGCCGAGTTGTTCGGGCACGCTCAAGGAGCATTCACCGGCGCCGTCGCCGATCGCCCTGGACGGGTCGAAGCGGCGGATGGCGGTACATTGCTGTTGGATGAAATCGGCGACATGCCGATCGAATTACAGCCCAAACTGCTGACGTTCCTGCAAGATCAGTCGTTTCAGCGAATCGGCAGCGATCGGCGGCACCGGGTGAACGTACGCGTCATCGCGGCGACAAATCAGAATCTGGCCGAACACTGCCAAGCGAAGTCGTTTCGCGAGGATCTCTACTTTCGGCTAAACGTCCTGGCGTTGCGCGTGCCGCCGCTGCGAGAGCGGCGCGATTTGTTGGCGGAATTGGCTCACCAGATCATCTTGGGCATATCGGCGCGAGCCGAGGAGCCGCCGCCCCGCATCGAAGAGGAGGCGATGTTCGCCCTGATGAGACATCCGTGGCCCGGCAACGTCCGCGAACTGGAAAACGTCTTGGAGCGAGCCTGCGTGTTTCGTCGTGGGAACGTCATCTCCGCCGCCGACCTCGCCTTTGATGTCTTCCCGCCGCCGGCCGACGAACAGGACAACTCGGCCTCCCGATCGCTCGCCGGGCGAACGATGGCGGACATCGAACGCCAAGCGCTCGTCGACACACTCGAAGCATGTCGCGGCAACAAGGCAATGGCCTCACGCCAATTGGGAATCAGTGAACGCAGCATCTACAACAAGTTGAAACGCTACCAGCTGTCGTACTAAAGATTCTGCACGTCATCACCTGGTGGGCAATGACCACAGAATCACTTCGCCGTCTTTGCATCCAGTGGCGAGCGTGCCGCCGTCTGGTGAGAACGTCACGCACATGACTTCATCGCGGTGAGCTTCGAGGGAAGCGAGTTGTTTTCCCGTGCGCACGTCCCAGAGGATGACTTGCCGGCCCGCGCCCACGCTGGCCATGAGATCTTGTTTCGGCGCGAAGGCGATGGCCTGGACGCGCCGCGAATGTCCCTTGAGCACAGTTCGCTGGCCGGTCCGCAGGCGCCACAGCGACACTTGGGAGTCCTCCCCGCCCGCCGCCAGGTGTTGACCGTCTCGTGAAAACGCCACGCCGAGCAAGGGCTTGAGGTGACCGGTCAGAGCGACGCTGGCTCCCGTCTTCAAGTCGACAACGCGAGCCACGCCGTCCTCTCCAACCGTCGCCAGGCGGTCTCTCTTCGGCGACAACGCCAACCCGTAGACGATTCCTTGATTCCCTTGAGCCGGCCGAGAGCGTCGAGTCGACAAGTCCCAGACAAATACTCTGCGATCGTCGCCGCACGATATCAACGACCGTCCGCGATCCCCGACCACGACATCTCGCACTTGCGATTCATGCCCGTTCATCGCAACCGAGCCGTCGCCGTCGAGCGACCAGAGTCGCAACGTCTTGTCGGCGCTGGCCGACACCACGGTCGCTGGTTTGTCGATGAATCTCACCGAGTGCACCGCGCCCGTATGACCTTTTAGCGTCTTCATTCGCTTGGCCGTCGAGGCGTCCCAGACCACCGCCGTGTTGTCCGCCGATCCCGTCGCCAGCCAAGGCTTGGACGCCGAGTAGACAATGGCGTTGACGGCTCCCTCGTGAGCTTTCCAGCGTTTTCGCAATGTGGGAGCCGCCACGACGGCCGATGTTTGCGCGGCGTCGCCGGGAGTTTTGTTGGCGGGCGCAGTGGCGACAGCCTGGAGGACGATCGACGTCGATTGCATGCGCTCTTGAATGCCCCGCGCCATCTTCTCGAGGCTAGCCCGTCGCTCGCCAGACAACTTGGGAATGGCTCGATGACACCAGTAGTGGGCGCGCTTGTCGACTCGTTGCAACTTGTCGTTCGAGTCGGCCAGCTTTTTCCAGGCGGTCGCCAGTTCGATGAATTGATCCACTTCCGTGGCTCCGGCGAGATCGCGTTTAGCCAACGCCTGCAACTGCGGGAATTGGCTGCAGTTGGCGAACAGTGTGACCGCTTGTCCCAACTTGTTTCGCTTCAAGTTGTCCATTGCGACGACGAACGACGCGTCGGGGTCCTTGGGCTCGCCCGTCAGATGTCGCCGCGCTTTTTCAATCGACGCGATCTCCGCTGCCGCGCGTTCGACCAGATCGGCGCTTGCCTTGGCTTGCTTGGTGAGCGCCTCGTCGCGCAGCGGAATGACCAATCGCCCGGCGATCCGCGCGATCGCTCGCGCTCCCTCAATGCGCTCCTGGTGAACGGCCTCCACAACCATCGGAAAAAGAACGCCGGCCAGTTGCCGCCTTTCGTCGGGCGTCTCGATCTCGTCGGCCAACTCGGCAACTGTTCGTCCCCGCAGCCGCAAAGCGTCGACATCAAAGGCTGCGACCGTGTTCGCCATGGCTTTCATCGCCAACTCGACATGGCCCGCTTCGACAGCCAGCCGACGCGCCTCACTCAGCATCGCGTACCGCGGCTCCGGATCGAAACTCCCCGCCGTCGCCACCAGAGACTGGGCCAGTTCTCGCTTCCCCCGGCGAGTTTGGGCGCGCTGAAAAGACGACCGCTTTCTTTGCCGGAGATCTTTGATCGCAGCGGCGACGGCGTCGGCGTCGGGCTCAGGCTCTCGCGGCGGATCTTCTGCAAACAGGGCCACCGCACATCCGACAAGCAACGCCGCCAACAGAACCACTCGAAGAGCTCGGTGCATCGTCCGCTCCAGCAATATCAGAACGTGTGGCGAATGCGCTGCCCTCGCTATTGGTTGGCCATCCTAACCAGTGGCAAAACACTGTCAATGAAATCCCCGCTCCAACAGTCCTTAATTTCATAGAGTGTCAAATCAGTGTCATGCGATCCCGCCAGATGTTGAGGTGACCGCAGGCGGTGCATTTTGTCAGACCGTGACAGTTTGCCGGCCAGGCTCGAGGAGCCGTCACTTTGTTTGACGTCTCTGTCGACGCCAGCAACCAGCGAAAGCGGACGAACGACTGCCGAGCGGCGGGGTGAGATCTTCAGCGCGGACGGCGAAGGGAGTGCGGCCGCGATTTGTGAGCTATATGTAGGAAGCAATTGCGTGCGCGTCTGCGCTCTCGGCGAACGAATCAACAGAGGAGTGGGATCGTGGCGGAAGCGACGGTTGATCGTACAGCGACTAGCGTTTCGAACACGGCGGAAGACTCGCGCCGGCAAGCCTCGCGCGAAGATACATCCCGCGCCGACTCGGGAGGGTTGGGCCGCGTCGAGATTCCGGGTGCGGTAGCCGTGCCGGCGATCCGCTCGGGCCACGACGCCCATCGCGTTTGGCGCTCGCTGGCGGCTCAACTCCAAGCGAAGACGCCGATTCTGCTCGACATGGCGGATGTTCGCTCGCTGGAACGGGGCGCGATCGCGGCCTTGATCCGGTTTCTCAAAACGGCCGACCGGATGCGTTGTGGGGTGACGATGGTTCGGCTTCGCGGCGACGTCCGTTCGATGTTGGAATTGATCGGCGTGCACCACTTGGTCGAGTTCGGCGACGTTCGACAGCTGGTCGATTCGCAATCCGACTCGACGCCGATCGTGCAGAAGACTCAGGGTTAGCGCACGGAGTCCTGCAGATTTTTCTGTCTTCCCGTAGCGGCCGCCAAGTGGCTCTCTCAGCGCAACCTGTTAGTCGGAAACGGCTTTAGGGAATCCCCGCTCGTTTGGAATGAGCTTTGCGAACACGTTGAGTTTGATCGACTGCGCCCGCGTTGCGCTCGGACCTGTCCAGCGGAGACCAACATGTCCTCCAAACAACTCGCTCTCTTCACCTTTGTCGACGCCTTTGGCTGGCGAATCTTCCAAGAGCATTCGTTCTTGGCGGACCGACTGCGGACAGCTCAGCCACTCGAGACGATTCTCGGCTACTCGTGCGCCTGCGACCCGACGATCATCACTGGGCAGTTGCCAAACGTGCACGGGCACTTCTCGTTCTTCTGCTACGACCCCGACAACTCGCCCTTCGGGACGTGCCGCTGGCTGAGTCTGTTGCCGCAAACAATCACGAAGCGTGGTCGCGTTCGCCGGCAGATCAGCAAACTGGTTCAGCGAATGAACGGCTACACGGGGTATTTTCAGATCTACAACGTGCCGTTCAATCGGTTACCGGAATTCGACTATTCCGAGAAACGGGACATCTATCAACCGGGCGGATTGAACAATGGCACGCCGACGATTTTCGACTACCTGCGGCGGAACAACGTTCCCTTTCATCTTTCCGATTGGCGCCGGAATGAGCAGCACAACATAGCTGACATGCGGGCGCAAATCAGGCAGGGCGACATCAGGTACGGCTATCTGTATCTTGCCGAGCTCGATGGAGTGATGCACGCCGACGGCACTCAGTCTCCGCGAGTGGGTGAGAAGATCGCCTGGTACGACAACCAGTTCCGCCAGTTGCTGGACGAGGCCGAGGAGCACTACGACGAAGTGCGGCTGTACGTTTTCTCGGATCACGGCATGGCGGATGTCACTCGCAATTGTGATCTGGTCAGCGAGATCGACGAACTGGGACTCGTCTTCGGCCGCGACTACGCCGCCATGTACGACTCGACGATGGGCCGCTTCTGGTTCCTCAACGATTCCGCCGAGGGGCGGATTAGGGCGCGGCTCCGCGAACTCGACTACGGCCGCATCTTGACCGACGACGAGCTTTCGCAATGGGGAGCCGACTTTGCTGACCGGCGCTATGGCGACGCCATGTTCCTACTCAATCCGGGAGCGCTGATCACACCGAGTTTCATGAATCATACGCACGTTCCGGGCATGCACGGCTACGACCCGAGTCACGAAGATTCGGTCGCCTTGTTCGCCAGTACAGCGGCCGTCGACAAACCGCCCCAACGGCTCGACGATCTTTACGATCTGATGAAAGCGGAAGTCGATCGGTGTGGCGGCCCGCGGCCGGAGCCGTTGGACGAAACGACCGCGGCGTTGTCGTACGCCACGGCCTGAAGGTGTTGGACGAAACGATGGTTGAAACAAAACTAGCAGACAGAGCCGCCGCCCGGACGGGTACGGTCATGTTGAACGCCGCCAGCAACTACTTGCGGTTTTTCGTCATGATGGCGGGGATGTTCTTGCTCACGCCGTTCATCATCAAGCACATCGGCCAGGAGGAGTTCGGGCTGTGGATGCTGGTGATGTGCGTGGTCGGCTACTTTGAGTTGCTCGATTGCGGCATGGCCACCGCGACCGTGAAGTTCGTCGGACAATTTCGCGGCGCGGGCGACACCGTCCAGCGCGACCGGCTCGTCAGCACGCTGCTGCTGGTCTACGTGTTGATGGCCGCGACGATCGGCCTGATGGGGATCGGACTGGCTTTCTTCTTCAGCGAAATCTTTCAGATCGCCCCCGCGCAGCAGCAAAAGGCGATCGCCATCCTGCTGATGCTCGCGGCGAAAGTCGCGCTCAATCTTCCTCTGAGTCTGTTTCTGGGCGTGCTGTTCGGACAGCAACGGATCTTTGCCGTCAACCTTGTGCGGATCGCAGCCTATCTGACTTACGCGGTTTTGGCGGCGTTCGCACTGCACGCCGGTGGGGGCTTGATCGTCCTGGCCGCCTTGAACGCGGTGATCTTCTTTCTTGAACACTTGATGTTCTTCGTCGTCTGCCGATGGAGCACGCCCGATCTACGAGTGAGATGGGGAAAGTTCGACCGGCGTGTGTTTCGGCAAGTGGCAGCGTTCAGTTCGTTCGCTCTGATCACAAACATCGCGACGGTCGTGCTGCTGCGCACCGATCCGATCGTAGTCAAAATGTTTCTGCCTTTGGCCGCCGTGGCCGTCTACGCCCTGGCGCTCAAGATCGCCGAACAGGTTCTGCAACTCACCAAACAATTCATCAATGTCTTCACTCCCTTGATCGCCGAGATGCATGGAGCCGGTGACCGGGCGGGAGTCCGCGCTGCGTTTCTCACCTCCAGCAAGTTTGGGCTGGCGACTTTGGCGGCGATCTCGATCCCGGCGATGTACTGGGCGGGCGAGGCGATGACGCTGTGGGTCGGCCCAGAGTTTCGCTTAGCCGGACCGATCATGGCGATGCTGATCGGCGCGATGCACTTCAAAGTTCTGCACGAGGGCGCCTCGAACGTGTTGGGAATGACAGGTGGGCATCGCTATGTCGCAGCGACGTCTATTCTGAACGCCGTCGTGAACTTGGGATTGAGTCTGATGCTGATCATACCGTTCGGTCTGCCCGGAGTCGCCTTCGCCACGATTGCCGCGACTGGCGTCATCGGAATGCTGTTCGTCGTCCGCAAAGTGTGCCGTGATTACGAGGTGGGGGCGGTCGAGTATTGGTCGACGACGGTCGGTCCGGTGACTCGCCCCGCACTGTTGTCTCTGACAGCTTGCCTATTGCTGAGGCACTGGTGCGAGCCGAGCTCGTTGATCGAACTCGCGCTGTTGATGGGCGGCGCCACCGCGGTCTTTGGAGCCGCCTTCGTGGCGATGGCGATTACATCGTCCGAGTGGACGATCTTGGAAAGAAAACTGCCATGGATTCGGCGCTGGAGGGCAGGCAAGTCGACCACCCCGGCGGAGGCTTCGTAGTCGCGAAAACGAGATCACCGCAACACACTGAAGAGCACCGTGAACTTACCACTTCTCGAATCCAACACCGACACACCCAACAACGGCCTCAGTCCACCTGAGGGCGGCATGCAGCAATTGCCGTTCGACATCCTGACCGTCGCCAAGGGCGTGTGGAAGTGGCGAGTGTGGATTTTGAGTTGGTTCGTGCTCTGCGGCGGAGCCGGAGCCGCCATGAGTGTCGTCTTCGCACCGCGGATCTGGCAGACAGAAGCGGTTCTGAGTTATCGCCCGCCATCGGAGGAACTGCTCGGCGGGATGTACGAACCGCCGTCGATCAAGACTCTGTTGAACATGGTCAAGATCAAGAAGAACTTGGCCGAGACTCGACTGCGACTGAAACTGGCGGCGTCACTGGAGCAGATCGGAGCCGCCTGCCGTATCGAGATTCCCAAGGACAGCCAGTTGTTGGTGTTCCAAGTCAAATGGAATTCGCCTGAGGACGCGGCTCCCATCGCCAATACGCTCGCTCAGGTCTTCATCGCCGAACAACACAAGATGCGCCGCCTCGAACTGTCCAACATCATCAGCGACGTGGAAAAAAGACTCGACAATGTTGAACTGAAGATCCGCAACTCGGGGGCCAGTGAGCAGATGCAGCGAGAATCTCAGACTCGCCAGCAGAACATCGTTCAGTTCCGCAATCGAATCGAGTCGGTGGGACAGGAGAACGACGCGACTCTGGCTGAGAAGCGCGGTCTCGAGCGACAGATCGCCGAACTGAATTCACAGATTGAAGAAGAGAAAGAGAAACTGGCTCACGACCGCGCCGAAGCGGCCAAGAGCGAGCCGCCGTCGGTGACCAACATGCGCATCGAACGGCTCTCCAACGCCATTAATGAAGACAAGCAACAGCGAATCAACGAGATTGACAAAGCCGAGTGGGAAACGCGGCTGAAGAACTCCCGGCGACTTCACGGCCGCGGTTTCATGAGCGACGCCCAACTGGCGGCGCACGAGGCGCAATACAAGAAATTTCTCGCCGCCACGGAGGACTCGGAACGAGCGCGCAAGTTGCGTGACGATCGCGACGCCGCCATGAATCGACTCGCCGCAAACGGCTCCAACTCGATTCAGACGAGCGTCAAGCTGCGCGAATTGGAGTCGAACCTCGGACGCATCAAACTGAACCTCACCGGACTGCTCGAGAAACTTAGTGCTCAACAGGTTCGCCGGCGCGAGTTGGAGAAGGAGCTGTACCGGTTGATGGACTTCCAACCGCCGCCCAACTCGATCGACCCGCGGCTGCTGTCCGAATGGCATAAGGAAGCCGACGGACTCCGCGATACCTTGGCCGGACTCGAGGCGATCGTCAGTTCCAATTCGCCCGACTTTACGTTCGTCTCCAATGCGGTGCCGACGACCGTGCCGGCCAAAAGCTACCGCAAGATATTCTGCGTGCTGATCGCCGGCATGGGAGCGGTCGTGGGATTCGCTGCTCTGGTGGGCTGGGAATTGATGGACACGACCGTCAAGTCGCGGGCCGAAGTCAGTCTCAAACTCGACCAACAAGTGCTCGGCCTGCTTCCCGACGTTCAAAAGGACAGCAATGTCCTTCCGGAAGGATGGGAGAGCTGCTTGATCGAGCCGATTCGCGCCGTCGTGCGACGAATTCGAGCCAGCGTGCCGCAACGTGGCGCTCGCTTTTTCATCGTCAGCGCCGGGATCGACGAAGGTTGCACGACCGTCACCGCTCACCTGGCAAAGTCGTTTGGACAACAGGGCGAGGAAGTTGTGTTGGTTGACGGCGACGTGAGGCAGTCGAAGCCGACCGGTGACGTCCGCGAGATCGTCGTCGCTCAACAACAGGAGATGAAAGGGCTCGGCGACTACCTTTCCGGGTCGGCCGCCAGCCTCACCGATGTCAAATGGCCGACGACGTTGTACGGCGTTACCTGCGTGCCCCGAGCACAGCACGGAGTCGTTCCGGAATTGCTCAGCTCGCGGCGAATGTTCGACCTGCTCGACTCGCTTTCTCAGCAATACGACGTAGTGTTGGTGGACGGACCACCCGCGGCCAGCAACGCCGACGCGGAGATCCTGGCCGCGCAGGCCGACGCGATTATCTTCGTTGTGCAGAGCCGCCGCTTCCGGTCGAGCGAAGTCAAGAAGGTTGTTGAGCGGTTGACCGCGACCGGCGTCCCCGTGCTCGGCGTCGTGCTCAATCGCGTTGAACCGCTGTTCCTCGATTCTGAATGGACATAACGATTCACGCCTGGAAAGGGGCCTTGCGACACCACATCCGATGTATTCCCACCTATCGAATGCGAGGCCCCTTTCCACTTTCTCTCCGCGGACAACTCGAGAATGACACACAACCGCTGAAACACGCCTACTCCTTCAGTCAATTGCCGCACTAGCCGTTCATGAGTTTTCGCGACGTCCTTCAATTCGCACAACGCTGTCGGCGCAAACGCGTCCTGTGTTGGACCGCGCCGTTGGGTTTCGCGATCGCCTGGTTCGTGGGAACGCACTGGCCGAACCCCCATCTGGGCAGAATTCCCGGCATCGATTTCGCGGACAAGCTGTATCACTTCACGTCCTACGCGATACTCACGACCTTGCTGCTTGTCGCTCTGCGCTACGGAAAGGGTGGGCGGAGCAAGTGGAGTGTCTGGTTGCGGGAACGGCAAGTGCTGGGGCTGGCGATCTGGGGAGCGATTGTCACATTTGGACTGTTGGATGAACTGACACAGCCGCTGGTGGGCCGGTCGTTTTCCTACATCGACCTGGCCGCCGACGCGAGTGGCGGTGCGTTCGTACTGCTCTCGATTGGCGCCTGCCGCTTGATTGCGTTCGCTTACCGCTTGCGGCCGATCGAACGACTGGGCGTCTGACCTTGCAACTTTTTCGGCCTCGCCGCGAAAAAAATGCGTGGTCGTTGGGGCGAGTTGTGCGGCTCGAACGCAACTCGGTTTCGAGCCGCTTCTAGAAGTGGTTGACTCGCCACGACTTATGGAAAAACTGGCGGAACCGAGCCAATACGGCACGCCGCTTGCGTTGTATGTGCGTGCCCGATCATCGCGAGCGGGACGCCGGTTTCACATCCAATTCGACCGGCACACGAAACAGCGGCCGCACCACTCGGTGAATTCCTCGAGACGGCCCAAGCAGATAAGACACCTGATGAACATCGTCCGAATTGCGCGACGCTTTGTCCGCGAGGAATGGGGCGGGACGGAAACCTGCATCCTCGAGACAAGCAAATGTCTTTTGAACAAAGGACATCGGACAGAAGTCTTCTGTCCGAACGCGCTGGCCGTGCGCAATCGTGAAGAGATCCAAGGGATCAATGTTACGCGGACGCCTTTCTTCTATCCCTACATCGGCTTGTCCGGCGACTCGAAGCACGCCATGGACAAGAAGGGCGGCAATCTGTTTTCGTTCTCGATGATGTGGCAGTTGGCCCGTTATCCGAAACTGGACGTCCTTCACGCCCACACACAAAAACGACTGGGGGGCATTGTTCGCTACATCGCACAGAAGCGAAACGTTCCCTACGTCGTGTCATTGCACGGTGGGATCCACGATGTGCCTCGGGAAGAAGCGGCGACTTGGATTGCACCGACCAAGGGATCGGTCGAATGGGGCAAGGCGTTGGGATGGTGGGTCGGCTCACGGCGAGTTCTCGACGACGCGGCGGCCATCATCTGCGTCGGCAAGCGAGAGCAAGAGTTGACGAAACGGGAATATCCCAACAAGCGAGTTATCTACTTACCCAATGGCGTCGACAACGACAAGTTCGAGCGCGGAGACGCGCGACGATTTCGCGAGCACTTTGAAATCCCGCCCGCCGCGAAGGTGATCACGGTCGTCGGCCGGATCGACGTACAGAAAAACCAGAAGCTGGCGGTTCGCGCCATGCCCGCGTTGCTGGAGCGCGATCCCAACGTGCATCTCGTCTTGATTGGACATGTAACGAACCAGCCGTACTTGAACGAACTCAAGGAGATGATTCAGTCGCTCCACTTGCAGCGCCGCGTGACGATCATCCCCGGACTCGACCCGGCGACGGGGACGCTGGTTGACGCTTATCACGGCTCGGACATTTTCCTGCTGCCTTCGACACACGAGCCGTTTGGAATCGTGGTGCTCGAGGCCTGGGCGTCTCAATTGCCCGTAGTGGCGGCGGCAGTGGGCGGTGTGAGAAACCTGGTGGATCACGAATCGGACGGCTTGCTGTTCGAGAGCGACGACGACGTCGGCTTGGTCGATGCGTTGACCGGGTTGCTGCGGAATCCGCAGCGGGCCGCCGAGTTGGCGGCCGCGGGGCACGCGAAGGCGGTAGGGGAATACAGTTGGCGTCGAGTCACCGACCGGTTGCTCGACATCTACTCGGAGGTGAAGAATTGACTAGCATCGCGACACGAACGAATGATCTGACACGGTTGGCGACGCCACCGGTCGCTGCGAATTCGGACGACGGCCGAGTCGCCAAGCACGTCGTGTGGGTAAACCAGCACGCGGACTTTTCGGGCGGGGCCGAGCACTACATCTACAACACGGTGAACCTGCTGCGCGAGTACGGCGTGCGCAGCACGTTGCTGTACGATGTGGCCGGTGAGATTTCACCTCGATTCACGCAAGCATTTGCCGGAGCGCACCCGCTTGTCGACGCGCGCCGTCAACTCGACGAAATCGCGCCGGACTTGATCTACGCTCATCGCGTGGAAGGCGTGGCGGCGGTCGAGCAGCTCCTGGAATCGTCGATTCCCGTGCTGCGTTTCTTTCACGACCACAAGTTGTTTTGTCTGCGCGAACACAAGTACACGACGCTCGGTCACCAGACCTGCACCAAGCAGACAGGGCTAGGTTGTTACGCTTGTCTGGGGTTCGTGGAGCGTTCGGGCGATTGGCCCGGCGTGAAACTCCACGGGCTCGGCGGATTGCGCGCGGAGCAGGAGGCGAACAAACGATTCGCTGGTTTCGCTGTTGGTTCGTCGTACATGGCGGAACACGTCGCGTCGCACGGCTTCGACGCGGAGCGAGTCCACGCGTTGCCCTTGTACGCACGCCGTCCCGACGACACTCCGGAGCCAGCCAAGCACGCCAACCAATTGGTGTTCGCCGGCTCGCTCGTGCGAGGCAAGGGTCTTGACACTCTGCTGCTGGCGCTGGCGCGAGTCGCCCAACCAGTTCGGTTGATCGTCGCCGGCGATGGACGCCAAGGTGAAACGTACCGCGCGATGGTCGACCAACTGAATCTCGCCGACCGCGTGGAGTTTGTCGGCCGGTTGCCCAGTGACGAGCTGACTCATCTGGTCCGCGGCTCGACCGCGCTGGTGGTGCCGAGTCGATCTCCCGAGACGTTCGGTCTCAGCGGACTCGAGGCACTTAGCTGGGGCGTCCCCGTCATCGCCACCGACGTGGGCGGCATGGGTGAGTGGTTGCGAAACGAAGAGACGGGTCTGGCGACACCAGCCGGCGACGACGGCGCATTGGCCGCGGCGATCGAGCGGTTGTTGTCCGACGACGAGTTGGTCGAGCGGCTGGGGGGTCGAGGACGCGAGCTGTACTTTGAACGATTCACACCGGAACAACACGTCGAGCGTTTGATCGATGTGTTCGAATCCATCGTTTCGTCAATCCAGGGGTAGGGAGAGGTAATCGATGCACGGTTCGTGGGCGCGTTACACCGTCTTTGGGACGGCCGAACTAGAGCAACAAGTGAGGTCGCTGGTATGCGACGTCGCGGCGATCGTCGATCGCTTGATGAAGCCAAAGGACTACCGATCTCTCGTTCTGCTCGGCGGCTACGGGCGCGGCGAGGGCGGTGTCGAAGTCCGCGGAGATGAGGCGTTTCCGCACAACAATTTGGACTTCCTGCTGATCACTCGCAAGATGAACAGTCGCCGCCAGGCGGCCTGCCGGGCGGAGATCGACAGCGCGATGGCTCCCGTCCGCGAGAAGTACGGAATCGGCATCGATTTCAGCACGATCGGCGTCAGCAAATTGCGACGCTCCCCCAGTCTCGTGATGTGGTACGACATGCGGTACGGCCACCGCACCGTGTTGGGCGACGCCGAGTTTGTCCCGTCGCTCAAGCAGTTCTCGGTCGACAAGATTCCCGCTTGGAACGTCCGCGACCTGCTGGTCAATCGCGGCACGCTGTTCGTCATCAACGACATGTTGATGGCGGCTCAGTTGCCGCCCGAGCAGGTGGGGCGTCCCGTCGTCAAGCATGTCATGAAGGCTATCATCGGGTACGGCGACGCACTGCTCTACCACCTCGGCCGCTATCACTGGAGCTACGGTGAAAAACAGCGCCGCATGCAGACGAGTTGGGAGACGAGCGACGCTTTTCGCGAGTTGTACGAAGAGGCGATCTCGTTTCGTTTCCAACCAAATTACGAGAGCTACCTGGAACGCGACTTCGCCACCTGGATGGACGACTTGCGAGACGTGTTGTCACCCGTGCACCTGCACTGCGAAGAGAACCGGCTGAAAAGACACGGCATGACGTGGGAGTCGTACCTCCGCGCCGCCCTGCGGGAAGCGTTGTGGACCGATGCGCGGTCACCGCGCGGCGTCGCCAAGAAAGCGGTCAACCTGGTCCGCGGGCCTCGTTGTCGAGTTTCCGGATCGTGGCAAGCGACGCTGGGAGGCCGCGTGACCGGGATGCGCGGCGTGCTGCCGATCTTGTTCCCGATCGTCGCTTACAAGCTGCAATCGACCGAACTGCGATCCACCGCCGCCCTCATCCTTGGAGCAGAAGACGATTCGACGTCCGAACTGCGGCGGTGCTATCTAAGACAGTGGGGCCGTTACGGTGATGACAACTTCGTGTCGTTCCTGAACGCCAACGGCGTCTCGCTCGATCAGCCGGAGGTGTGCATATGATCTGCTTGACCGGCGACCTGCACCACATGACGCTCCGCACGGGCAACCAGGCTCACTGCGACATCACCGAAATTCAGGTGGCGCAGCGCTACATGAGAATGCTCGACGAGGCGGGTGTGAAGGTCACGTTCTTCGTAAGCGGCAAGAGCTTCGCCGAAGAGTGGACCGACCTCGAGGAGATCTGTCGACACGAGTTGGTCGAACTCGGCGGCCACAACTACTACTGCTTCAAACCCGAACTGTGGCACCGACTCTGGAATAAGCTGGCCGGCAACTACAACGGCCCGTACTGGTACCAGCGTTGGGAGACGCGGAAAACGATCGACGCCATTCGCAATCGCACGGGCAAGACGATCGGTTGCTGGCGGAACCATATGTACATGCACGGACCGCAAACGGAGCGAGTGTTGGCCGAGTGCGGCGTCAAGATCTGCTCCGATGGCGTCGCGCGGCAGTCGGACGGCCCCGAGTGGCGCCCCGACGGCGTCTTCAACTTTCCGCTCAATATCATGCCCGACCACGAACACCTGTACCATGCCGAGCGAACGCCCGAGTGGGTCGACTGGTGGGTCAAACGCTACAACTGGTCGGACGACTACGGGCCGGAGTCGTTCTATATCGAGGAGTGGACTGATCGAGTTCTGGACGAGTTGCAACGCCACGAGGAAGCCGGCGTGCTCTCCAATATGATCATCCACCCGATCACTTTGTACCTGTGCGACAAACTGAAGTCGTTCGAACGAATTGTCGACTTCCTGGCGACGCGCGAAACGATCCATGTCAGCGAAGCGATCGCCGCCGCCAGGCGGAATCGCGAGCTGTCCGCAACCGCGACGGATCACTCAGTGGATCACTCGGTGGATCACTCAGTGGGACACGCAGTGGACCGAACTGCGGCCGAGGTCTCGTCGCAAGAAGATCAACCAGTCGTTGAAGGAGCCGTTTGAACATGGCAATTCCCACAATCCCTCGCGTGTCCGTCGTGATGCGAACGAAGAACTCCGACTGGGTCGTCGCGCAGGCGCTGGCGGGCCTGTTTTCACAGTCGTACACCGACTTTGAATTGATCGTCGTCGATTCGGGCTCGACCGATCGAACGCTCGACATCGTCAACGAGTACCCGCGCCGACTGATCGAGATTGAGGCGAAGTCGTACTTCCCCGGCCGAGTGCTGAATTCGGCGATTGAACAAGCTTCCGGCGAGATTATCGTCTTTCAAAACTCCGACGTCGTGCCGCTGACCCCGTACTCCTTAGAGCGACTGGTGGGCGCGTTCGACGATTCCCACGTGCAAGCGGCGTACGGTCGACAGGCGACGCGGCCGGAAGCTCACGCCTGGGTCCGGCGAGACTACGAGTCAAGCTTTCCCGACGACGCCGAGCGTCCGCCGTGGATCACCTTGTCGCTGCCCTTCGCGGCGATGCGCAAGTCGATCTGGCGCGAGCGCGGATTCTACGACGACGCGTGGGCGTCCGAGGACACCGAGTGGGGAGCTTGGGCGACCAGCCGCGGACACGAGATCAAATACGTGCACGACGCGCTCGTCATGCACTCCCACAATTACACACTCCGCCAACTCCACGGTCGGCGATTCGTGGAAGGTGAGGCCGACGCGTTCATTTACGGCCGCAAAGAAACAGTGTTGGATGTGGCTAAGCGAGCCTGTTCGGCCACGCTCCGCGACTGGATTTACGAAGCGCGTACCGGCAATTGGGGCGAGTTGCCGATCACGCCGCTGCGACGGTTGGTCTACCACTGGGCTTATTTTCAAGGGCACCGCCTGGGGCACACTCGCCAACGTGAAGGCGACGGTGACTCCAGCCGCGGACAGGAGTTCATTCTGGCTCGCCACGATCAATAGCTGCGTGCAAACGCGAATCGACGAGCGATCTGAGAGACAGACGAAGACAACGAGCGACTCGACAAAGAAACCTCTGCGGGATAGACCATGAGAATCGGAATGACAACGTTCGGCGGCGACGGCGGCAAGTCGGGCATCAGCCAATACATCATCAATCTGCTCAACCAATTCAACGGGTTGAGCAGCAATGAAATGGACCTCTTCCTATACGATAGTGAACGACAGATATTCGCTCAGGAGGGAAGTGCGATCGCCGCTCTGCCGTTTAGCGACCGCTGGCGCAGCCCGTTGATGAACATCGCCTGGCATCAGCTCTCGTTGCAGTCGTGGTGCCGCCGCCGCGATTACGACGTGATGTTTCTGCCCGCCGGGAATCGCCGGTTGCCCGCTACGTGCCCCTGTCCCACAGTCGGCACGGTCCACGATTTCTCCAGCTTGCACGTGAGCGGTAAGTACGATTGGGCGCGGTTGTTTTACATCAAACAGGTCTTGCCTCGCTTGGTCCGTCGTCTGACGCGCGTGCTGACCGTCAGTGAGAGCAGCAAACGCGACATCGTCCAGTACGCGGGCGTACCTGAGGAACGCGTGACCGTGACGCCGCTCGGTGTCGATCACAGCACGTTTCACCCCCGCGATCCCGAAGAGTCCATCGGGCGCATCGGCAAGAGGTACAAGATCGACCGCCCGTACATTCTCTACGTGTCTCGCATCGAACACCCGGGCAAGAATCATATCAAGCTGATTGAGGCGTTCGAGATTCTCAAGAAGCGGAGCGGCTTGCCGCACCAGTTAGTGCTGGCCGGCAGCGACTGGAACGGGGCCGAACACGTGCATCTGGCCGCGGAGCGGACAAGCTGTGCGAAAGACATCGTCTTCACCGGATTCGCACCCGCGTCCGATGTCCCGGACCTGTACTGTGCGAGCGATCTGTTTGTGTTCCCGTCGCTGTACGAAGGGTTCGGGCTGCCCGTGCTGGAAGCGATGGCGTGTGGAATCCCGACTGCTTGCTCAAACGTCTCGTCGCTGCCCGAAGTGGCCGGCGACGCGGCTCCACAATTCAATCCGCACGACGCGGAAGAGATCGCGGCGGCGATGGAGCCAATCTTGACAGACGCCGCCGTGCATCACGACTTTAGTCGACGGGGCGTCGAGCAAGCCGGCCGGTTCACGTGGGAGGCGACCGCCAAGCAGACACTCGAAGTCATTCAATCAGCCGCCAACGAAGGGTGACCGCGATGCCTCATCAAGCGCTACTGATCGCGATCGCTGGACCATCGTGTTCGGGAAAGACGACTCTTGCCGAAAACGTCCGCCGCACGTTGGGTGGTCGGGAGACGGTCATTCTGTCGATGGACAACTATTACCGCGACCTGTCTGAGCTCTCGGCTGAAGACCGAGCGGCGACCAACTTCGATTGCCCCGACGCGATAGAAGATGAGTTGCTGGCGACGCACTTGCTGCGACTGTCGCGCGGCGAGGCGATTGAGTGTCCCAAGTACGATTTCTCGACCCACTCGCGTTTGGCGGAGACAACGCACATCGCACCGCACCGCTTCGTCATTGTCGAAGGTCTGTTCGCTCTCCATTGGGAAGACATCCGGCAGCGAGTCGACCTGCGAGTTTACGTCGAGTCGCGCGACGGCTTCTGCCTGGCTCGCCGAATCGCCCGCGATGTGACGCATCGCGGCCGCACGCCCGATTCCGTGCTCAACCAATACACGGCGACCGTCAGGCCGATGCGAATCAAGTTTATTGAACCGACAAAACACTTCGCCGACATCGTCGTCAACGGCGGTAAACCTGTGAGTGAGACGGCATGTCAGATCGTCGATCAAGTGAAGGAGGCCGCACAACTATGACTCGCCCCACGACTGAGAACGACGCGCGAACTTTGGCTGGTCATCTAGGCTCCACCGGATGCCGCCGCGCACTCTTTTCGTTGCGGACCTTCACGGTGAAGTCAATTGCACACGTGTGGCGTTGGCTGCCTCCAGTGGTCAAACGCGCATTGGACATCTTCGTGTCCGCGTTGTTGCTGATTGGGCTCACTCCGCTTTTCGCAAGCGTAGCGACGTTCATCAAACTGACGGACGGCGGTCCGATTCTGTTCTGGCAGACGCGCGTCGGCAAATGGGGACGCGAGTTCCCGTTTCCGAAGTTCCGCTCCATGGTCGCAAACGCCGAAAAACTCAAGGCTCGTCTGGCCGCCGAGAACGACCACGGCGAATGTGTAACCTTCAAGATGAAACGCGACCCTCGCGTTACCTGGATTGGCCGCCTCATGCGAAAGTTCAGCATCGATGAACTGCCGCAGCTGTGGTGCGTGCTCCGTGGCGATATGTCACTTGTCGGTCCCCGGCCGCCCGTGCCCAGCGAAGTTTTCCAGTACACCGTCTCGGATCGCCGACGGTTGGACGCGACGCCCGGTCTCACGTGCATCTGGCAAGTGAGCGGCCGCGGTGACATTCCATTTCCCGAGCAAGTCGAGTTGGATCGCGAGTACATCGACAGTCAGAGCTTGGCGATGGACATCAAACTGCTCGCGCAGACCGTTCCCGCGGTCGTCAGCGGCAAGGGAGCCTACTAATGAGCACGGTGGTTGGACGAGCTTCTTCGCCAGGATTCCGCAAAGCCGCGCTCAGTCGCGGAGCCGCCCTCGCGCGGTTGCGGTCTTCGCTGCGCCTCTGTGCTCAGCGTCAGGCGTGGATCATCTCCAGCCAGTTTCCCTATCGCTTCAAACGGGCGATCGACCTCGCGCTGTCGACCATCTGTCTGGCGCTCGTCTCGCCACTACTCGTCCCCGTTCTCTTCGTCCTTTACGCCAGCGGCGGTCGCGTGTTGCGAACAACCAAACTCGGTCTCTATCGCCGACCGTTCGCCATGTACCGACTGCCGACGGACGGTCGCTGCGGGGCGTTCATTCGTTTGACTCGACTGGACCACCTGCCCGTGCTGTTCAACGTGCTCAAGGGCGATCTGTCATTTGTGGGACCGCGGGCGCTCACGCCGGAAGAGGCAGAACTCAAAGGCAACTCGGCCGTGCGACGGCATTCAGATCGACCCGGTTTGATCTGCCTGTGGTGGATTCGGCGGCGAGCCAACATCGATTTCGGCGGTGAACTCGACAGCGATGCTGAATACGTCGAGAGCTTCAGCTTGAAGAGCGACATCGGCATCTTGCTGCGAGCGATTCCGGCACTCGTGTACGGCGACGAACAGGCTTCGACGGAACACCGCGTCCGCATCTTGGGGATCCCGATCGACAATGTCGACATGGACGGCGGCCTGGATTGGATCGACGACCAAATCCGCGCGACGGATTCTGCGAAACAGGTCTGCTTTGTGAATGCGGATTGCGCGAATGTCGCGGCGGGCGACGCCGCTTACCGCGAAGTGCTGCAGAACGCGGACGCCGTGTTTGCGGATGGCATCGGCATGAAGATGGCCGGCCGCTGGCTGCGCACGGGAATTCGCCAGAACGTCAACGGAACGGATCTGTTTCCCCGGCTCTGCGCCCGGATGGCCGAGTCGGGTCAACGGTTGTATTTGCTCGGCGCAAAGCCGGGCGTCACGGAAAGAGTGGCTGAATGGGTGGGAGAACACCACCCGGACGTCAACTTGTGCGGCCACCAACACGGTTACTTTTCGTCGGACGAGGAGCAGCGAGTACTCGCCGACATTCGCGACGCGCGGCCGGATGTGTTGCTCGTTGCGTTTGGAGCTCCCCGACAAGACTTGTGGATTCGCGAGAATCTGCGGAACACCGGCTCCCGCGTCGCGATCGGCGTCGGCGGGCTGTTTGACTTCTTTTCTGGAAATGTTGCTCGCGCTCCGCAGTGGATGCGTGAGATCGGCATGGAATGGTTCTATCGGTTCATGCAGGAACCGGGACGCATGTGGAAACGCTACTTCCTGGGCAACGGCGTTTTCCTATTGCGAGTTTTGCGCGAGAGAGTCGTGCGGTCAGGTCACCGCTCGCGTTAGTTGGTTCGCCGCCAGCGGCGGCCCTCTCTGAGTTTTGCATCATGACGGACAACTTGACGAACAGGCGAGGCCGAGATGAAAGCTATTGTCATTTGCACTGGAGCAGTAGCGGGAGTTGATCGACTGGGAGAGTACGGTAGGCGGTCGCTGTTGCCGCTTGTCGATCGCCCCGTTGTGCAGCACGTTGTCGAACAGCTTGTCAGGGCGGGTGTCGTCGAGTACCACTTCGTACTCGGGCACGCCCAGCAAGACTTTCAACAGCTGCTGGCCGGCGGCGAGCGATGGGGAGCCGAATTCCATTTCCACCACGCGGAACACCCGGATCGTCCTTACGACGTTTTCGAGTCGGCCGAGCTGTGGCAGGATGGTGATCAGCATTTGCTTGTCCATGCCGATCGGCTTCCGCAGGTCGACTTGTCGTTCCTCACGACGGACGGCGGCGACGCGCTGGTCTTCACTTCCGGAGCCGGCGTGAATGAATGGTCCGGCTGGGGACGAATCGGAGCCGATTCGGCGGCGGCGCTGCCCGCCGGCGCAATGGAATCCGAAGTCGCCGACCTGCTGCGCGCTCTGCCGCATGATTCGCTGACCAGCGATCGCACCTTGAGCGCTCAATCATTTGAGCTGTTGTTGGAATCTCAAGCGATTGTGGTCGGCGGCGGCGCCCCCGACCTGTTCATGAATGGACGAAACCCGCGCGGACCGGGGATCCGAATCTGTCGTAACGTGCACATCGATCCCACCGCGCAGATCGAGGGTCCGGTGTTTCTTGGCGACAACGTGCGGGTTGGAAAGAACGTCCGGCTCGGACCCAACACGGTGGTCGGCGACAACTCGGTGATCGATCGCCAAACGGTCATCCAACAGTCGCTCGTCTTGCCCAACACGTACGTAGGTGAGTGGTTGGAGTTGTCGAATTGCGTAGCTCGACAAGGAGAATTCGTGAATGCTCGACTGGGCGCCTACGTGCCCGTGGACGACCATTTCGTGCTCAGTGCCGTGTAACAGGCTTCGAGTAGCGACGCGTTCCATGCCCCGAATTTCGCTGATCAAGAAGATTCAAACGCTCTTTAAGAGCAAGCCTGACGCTCCGCCGAGCGCCGGGGAGAGTCTTCATACGCGCTCGCTGAGCATGGATCAATGCGGAACATGCGGTTCGAATCTGCCCCTCAGAGTGCCCCGCGCCGGTGAATCCGGCTCCCATTGGCAGTGCGCCAAATGCGGTTACCGCTACTTCGCCGTGCTCGCCGAAGACTGCCGTGCTGACTCGCTGGCCAACGTGCGCGTTACGCAGGTCCACCTGAGCACCGAGCAACTGCGGAACCCAGGTCGCAGCGTTCCCGAGTTTGTACAGAGCATGCGCGACGACCGCGAGCGGCGGACGGCGAACCGGCAACCGCTCGAGACCAATGTGCTCGCCACGCCCGTCAACGAGTACTACATGCCGATTGGTGAGCCGTTCCTCGCGCGGACCACCGACTTCTCGGCGACCGGCCTGGCAATCGTTCATCACAAGCCGGTGGAATCAGATTGGCTGGTGATTGAACATTTGTCGCCGACAGGTGAGTCGTCTCAGGTCGTCATCAAGATCGCCCGCAGCGAAGAGCGCGGCGGCGACTTCCGGATCGGGGGAGAATTCGTCCGGCCAGACGATAAACTACAACGCATCGGCGCGTCCGCAACGTCGCCGAAAGCGAAGTAGTCGCCCGGCTTTCGCGGCCCGGCAATCTGCATGGCGAGTTTCGAATTGAGCCGTCCCTCCGACACTATGCGACGGATCGTGGTCGTCGGATCGAGTTGCGCCGGCAAGACGACGTTCGCCGCCCAACTCGCCGATCGTCTCAGCTCGCCGTTCGTGCAACTCGACGAGCTCCACTGGGGACCGGATTGGACGCCCGCCGACGAAGGTGACTTGCGGCGAAACGTCGACGAGGCGACGGCTGAGCAACGTTGGGTTGTCGACGGGAACTATGTCCACCTGCGAGACCTGACGTGGCGGCGAGCCGATACGCTGATCTGGCTCAACTACTCGTTCTTCACCGTGTTCGGCCGCGCACTCTGGAGGACGGTGAGTCGAGTCGTCTGGCGGACCCGTATCTACTCGGGAAACCGGGAGTCGTTCCGCTTGTCGTTTATGAGCCGTGACTCGATCCTGCTGTGGGTCATCAAAAGCTACTCCACTCGACGGCTCGAGATTCCCGCACTACTCGCCGAACCAAAGTTCGCCGACCTGCAAGTGCTCGAGTTCAAGACGCCGGGGCAAGCGCGGCGATTCCTGCGTGGAACATTCGCCACAGCGGGGCCGCGACGAGCCAATCAGTGACGGAACCAGCGGTCGTGGCGATTGATTATTGCCACGGCGCTGTCTATCCAATAGGTTGCCTTGGCGGCCAGTCGAATTGAACTGTTGCGAACTTTCACCTGAAGAAGGCGAGTCAATCAGCCATGTTGGGCGAGTACAAGTCATCGACGTTGAATCAGTTTGAGGCGGCGCTGCGCATGATGCACTCCTGTGTCGAGCGCTGCCCCGATTCGATTTGGAACGCGCCCGTCGCTAACCTGAAGTATTGCCAGGTCGCCTTCCACGCGATCTTTTTCACTGATTACTATCTTGGCCGCGACGCTGATCCGCTCGCCGACGATCCGTTTCACCGCGAACACGCCGACTACTTTCGCGACTACGAAGAGCTGCAAGACCGAGCTCAACAGTATCTCTACGATCGCCCCACGACGCTGCTCTACGTCGGTCACTGCCGCGCTAAGGCGGCCGCGTCGATCGGCGGCGAAACGGAAGCTACCCTGTTGGGCCCATCCGGCTTCCCCGGCCGCGATTTCCATCGCGCCGAACTGCACATCTACAGCCTGCGGCACCTCGAACACCACATCGGACAGCTAAGCGTGCGCCTGCGGCAAGAGACGGGCGACGGCGCGCCGTGGGTGATGGGGGGGAGTGAGCGCTAGAATGACTAGAGGCTGTTCAAAACCTTGTACGATGGCCTTCCGAGGCCGTCGAATGCGGGTTAATCCCTCGAGATGGCTCCCGATTCGCCCTCAGCGGCCCAAGAAATCGCCGCGATGAAGCAAGTGGAACGTCCGCCTTGGAAGGCAGACATCGGTTTTGAAATGCGCTCTAATGACTAGCTAGCTAGAGGCTGTTCAAAACCTTGTACGATGGCCTTCCGAGGCCGTCGAATGCGGGTTAATCCCTCGAGATGGCTCCCGATTCGCCCTCAGCGGCCGAAGAAATCGCCGCGATGACGCAAGTGGAACGTCCGTTCTCGACGGCCTTGGAAGGCCATCGTACGGCAAGACATCGGTTTTGAAATGCGCTCTGACGACTAGCTAGCTAGAGGCTGTTCAAAACCTTGTACGATGGCCTTCCGAGGCCGTCGAATGCGGGTTAATTCCTCGAGATGGCTCCCGATTCGCCCTCAGCGGCCCAAGAAATCGCCGCGATGAAGCAAGTGGAACGTCCGTTCTCGACGGCCTTGGAAGGCCATCGTACGGCAAGACATCGGTTTTGAAATGCGCTCTGATGACTAGTGGCTGCCGCCTGACGGGGTCCTAATCGGGTCTAGTCCAGCACTTCTGCAGCCGTTTGATGAGCCGGCGGGGCGTGAGCGGCTTGGGCGTCTTCAACCTCTCCTTTGACCGCGCCGATCGCTTCGCGATGTTCTAGTGGGAACGACCCACGTCCAAAGAAGATCCGGCGGGCGAGCGATTGATTGGGACACCGCGCCAGACAAGCGACCGCCGCTTCGGCCGTCCACCGCCAGCGCAATCGCGACAAACACGACCTCATCCAACGTCGCAGCCGGAATCTCCGCCGAAACTCGGACCCGTTGTATTCACCGATCGCCCGTCCGTCGCCAGACAAAGTGCGCTCAATGACTTCGGCCGCGAAGGAGGACAAGCGCAAGCAGGGGTCCAGCCCGCCGGCGGTGAGCGGGGAGACCGCGCCGGCCGCATCGCCCACCAGCAGCCCTTGCGAGCGCGCGATGCGCGGCAAGACGCCGCCGACCGGGATCCGTCCACCACGCGACTCGACCAATTCCGCGCCCTCCAGCGATACCAACTCAACCGCCCGGGGCAGAAACTCGCTGAGCGCATCGCGCGGCGCGAAGCGCCGCGGATGTCCACCGACTCCCAGGTGAATCTCCTCGCCGTCGTCGACCGCCCAGGCGATGTATCCTGGCGCCAGCCGCGGGTCCAGCACGCAATGCAATCTAGCCGACCCAGAGCGACCGACCGGCTCGGCGCGTCGGTAGACCTCCTCAAATCCGACAATCCAACGGCGATTCAAACTCAACTTTAAGTCCGCGGCGATGCTCGATTGCACTCCGTCGGCTCCCACCACAAACCGCGTCGAGAGCACTTCGCGTTCGGCTCCACCCACTCGCTCGAGCGCGACGTCGAATCGCGCGCCGGGCGCGGATGGCGCCGCCATCTCGTGATAACTCCTACCGGGAAACCACACGGCGCCCGCCTCGACGGCCTCGTCGAGCCACCTTTGGTAGAGCCGGGCCATCCGGCCAATGCGGAACTCGTCGTGCGGGCTGTTGACCTCCAACATGCGGCCCGACGGCGAATAGAGTCTCACCGTGTTAATGGGTTGCCCGAGGCAATCGGCCGGGAATGAAAAATCCTCCAACGTTCGCCGGACAAAGATCCCCGTCGTGTGCACTGACTGGTCGAGTCGTTGTTTGCGATCGACCAGCGCCACGGCGAACCCGAGCCGCGCCAATTGGCGGGCGCATTGCAATCCGGCAAGTCCCGCGCCGACGATCACGATGTCAAAAGTCAGCTTCATGCCGAATGACGCTTTGCGCCCCCGAGTGTTTGAAGTTCTTCGTACACAGCCTCAATCGTCTCGTCGAGCGTGCTCGTACGGCTGTCAATCCGACGGTTGCGACTCCGCACAGCCAATCCGGATCGACGTCGTCCGGTCCCTCTACGTGCAGCGCCGGTCTGCCGTGTCGGTGGCAGAACTGCACTAATCGTCGCGTGTTGTTCGAATTTTTTCCACCCACGACAACGACCGCCTCCACTTCCGGCAGCAGCGCTTCCAGGGCGTGTTGCCGCTGCCACGTCGGATCACAGATTGTGTCGATGAAAGCGATGTCGGCAAGCGGATTGTGCAATTGGATGTGCGACCAGATATCGCAGGCGAGATCCGGCGGGGTCGTCGATTGACAGATCACGCCCAGTTGCGATTCGTTAAAGTCGCGAACGTCGTCGGCGCTCTCGACCACCGCGTAGTGCTCCAGATCCTCGATGATACCGCGTACTTCGACGTGGTTGCGCTTTCCGACAACCAGCACTAATCGCCCTTCGGCGGACAGCCGCTGCGCCGCATCATGCACCCGCTGCACCAGAGGGCAAGTCGTGTCGATCAACGTCTTGCCGGCGCGCTCCAGGCGCTCGCGTTCAGCATTGCTGACGCCGTGAGCGGTGATCATTACCAGCGGTCGATCAGCCGCAATCGCTCGTGACTCCTCCGGGCATTGAGCCAACCCGAGCGAGTCGAGTTGCTGCAACACGTGCGAGTTGTGCACCAGCTCACCGTGTATCGCCACCCGACTTGGATTCGGCTGAGACGTAGCTTCCGCCAAAGCGTCTCGAACGCCGAAACACATTCCCATCGACTCAGCTCGAACGATCTTCATAGCCTCTCTCGAATCTAGGCCGGCGACCAGCGCTGGGCTGCGCTTGGCGGCTCGCTTGGCGACGCTGCTTTGGCGTCTTCGACAACGTGCTGCAGGACTTGTATGTAATTCAAAAATCGTTGTCTGCCGTCCTCCGTAAGGCGACATCGAGTCAGCGGGCGATTGCCGCGGACGCCTTTCGTGATCTCGATCAAGCCGGCTTCATCCAGCATGGCCGCGTGCCGACTGAGGTTGCCGTCCGTCAATGAACAGAGGTGCTTCAAATCGTTGAAAGCTAACCCGTCAACGTGTGAAACAAGCGAGGCGAGAATGCTCAGCCGCGCTCGTTCGTGAAGCAAGCGATCGATTCCGTCGTACGCGAAGCGGCCGGCGGTCGGCTCCTGAGTGTCATCCGCCTGTGGCGGTGGTGCGTCATTTCCCATGACCGCGCTCCAGCGTTTGATACAAAATGACGGCCGTGATCAACTGCCCACAGCCAAACAGCACCGCCATTGACCAAGGTGAGTAGGCCCAACCATGGCTCTCACCCAGCAACAGGTAAAGCGTCCCGCCCAACAGGTACCAGCCAGCGACAACTGTCACCGCCCGCGGCAATAGTCGCAGCGAGGCGAACACGCCCAAGCTGAAGACGATCGCCCACAGCCCCGGCAACGACCAGCAACTCGACTCCGAACCGCAAGCCAGCGCGGCAGTCAACAGCGCTCCGGCCGCCAAACTAGGCAAGAAGTGTTCGATCGCCGTCCACGTCTTCTGTCGCTCCAGATCCGAATGACGAGTTCTCAAGAACATCTCCGCCGCCGAGACGCCGGCGCTGAGGCCCGCAACGCCTATCCAAAGCGCCAAATATCCGCCGATATTCTCAGCCGGCTTCACCACAACGAGTGGCTGTAAAGCCGCCGCGACAAACGCGACCAGACCGGAGAACCCCACAGCGGTTGAACGATATCCTCGAAAAATGGCCGTCCGGTCGATCTGTTCGCGAATGTGGGAAATCTGCGTAAGTGCTTCTCTAAGCTCCATTTATCGATCTCACGCCACGAGGTCTGGGGTCACTTTGCCGTGTAAAGTACAGCGACCCATTCTTCGCAGTCAACAGGGATTCTGTTCGCGCCCCGTTCTCGCCCGTTCGAATCGCGACAAGATCGCTTCGCGCTGATCTCGCACACGGAGGCACGGAGGCACAAAGACGCGAGCCGCCAAAACGACTCCTCCGCAGCCTCCTTCTTCGTGGATTCGTGTCCTGGTGTGAGAAAGAAAGGAATCGCACACGGAGGCACGAAGGCACTAAGACGCGCGCCGCGAAAACGACTGCTCCGCAGCCCTCCTTCTTCGTGGCTTCGTGTCTTTGTGTGAGAAAAAAATCGCACACGGACACGCGAAGGCACAAGTTGCCGCTACCCGTTATCTGAATGATTGGGAAGACTGGTCAGTGGAGTCGACGCAGGTTTCAATGGAAGCAACGCATCAACTTCGCGGCGAACTGGTATGACTGCAGACCCCGACTCTCGCTTGGCCCGACTGGTCTCCGACCTGATGGATTCGATGCAGCGCGGGGAGGCAGTCGACCTGGAGACGGTATGTGCTGAACATGCGGAGTTCGCCGCTGAGTTGCGCGAGTTGTGGGGAGCGGTCATGTTGGCGGATGTAGCGGCCAGCAGCGCTGATCACACGTCCCCCGCGTCAAAAAACGACTCGCTCTCGGCCGCACTCGAGTTGCCCTATCGGATCGGCGATTACGAGTTGCGCGAAGAGCTCGGGCGGGGCGGCATGGGCGTCGTCTATCGAGCGTATCAGTTTAGTTTGAGCCGCGAAGTCGCCATCAAGATGTTGCTCCGGGGCGGCTTGGCGGCCGAAGATGACCATCAGCGATTTCGCGCTGAAGCTGAATCAGCTGCTCGACTGGATCACCCTCATATCGTTCCCGTTTACGAAGTGGGTGAGTTCGAAGGCCGCCCTTTTTTCAGCATGAAGCACATCGAGGGCGAGACGTTGGCCGATCGGTTGCGGTCCGGTCCGCTTCCGGCTCGCGAGGCGGCCGACTTGTTGGCCAAGGTGGCGCGAGCCATTCACTTCGCTCACCGCCGCGGCGTTTTGCACCGCGATCTCAAACCCTCCAACGTGCTGATCGACGCCGCCAACGAACCTCACGTCACGGATTTCGGCTTGGCGAAGCGCGAAACCGATGGAGCGAGTTTGACCAAGACGGGAGCCGTTCTCGGCACCCCCGCGTACATGTCGCCCGAACAAGCGGGCGGCCGCGGCGACGTTGGCCACGCTAGCGATACGTACAGCCTCGGTTCCATCCTGTACCACATGCTCACCGGCAGGCCCCCCTTCCAAGCGCCATCGCCCGTCGATGTCGTGCTGCAGGTTATTGAGCAGGACCCCGCGCCTCCCCGCGTTGTCGCTCCCGAAGCGAATCGCGACCTGGAACTCATCGCCCTCCACTGCCTGCAGAAGCCACCCGATCTGAGATACGCCAGCGCCGCGAATCTAGCTGACGACTTGGAAGCGTTTCTCAGAGACGAAGTGATCAGCGCGCGCAGCGCGCGCTTTGGTCAAGTGGTGGCGCGACTGTTTCGCGAGACTCATCACGCCACCGTCTTAGAGAATTGGGGGCTGCTCTGGATGTGGCATAGCTTGGTGCTGTTCGGTGTTAGCGGAGCGACCAACCTGATGCACCTGGCGGGCGTCACCACGCGCTGGCAATACGTCGCCTTGTGGGTGTTGGCGTTGTGGACGTGGGCGGCCGTCTTTTGGTTCTTGCGGCGGCGCGTGGGGCCGGTCATGTTCGTCGAGAGACAGATCGCTCACGTGTGGGCCGGAAGCATGGTCTGCATCGGAATGCTCTTCCCGCTAGAGGCCTGGTTGAAACTGCCCGTTCTGATGCTCTCGCCCGTTCTGGGACTGATCAGCATGATGGTCTTCATTGTCAAGGCCGGCATTCTCTCCGGCCAGTTCTATCTGCAAGCGGCGGCCCTGCTGGGAACGAGCATCGCGATGGCTTTGCTGCCGGACTGGGCGCACTTCATTTTCGGCACGGTGTCGGCGCTCTGCTTCTTCTTGCCGGGGCTGAAGTATTACCGGCAACGCAACGCGATGGCGGCCAAGGCGGCCAAGGCGGCCACCTAAGGTTTGTCGCGAGATCGCTCATCGTCCAGCAGATCGATCTGTCCAGGGTTGTTGAGCACTCCGCGAATCATGGCTGCGAGCGAAACGTAAATGCCCGTGTACATCATCAACACGCCGCCCAAACAGGTGGCGTAGTGGTCGCGCATGAGCACCAACGCGGGCGGCTCGGCCGAAATGGGAACGCGGCGATCGACGCCGCCGGCTCCTTGCGACTGAGCCGTGTCCTCGCGAAAACGCTCCCAACTCGACTGCGTCTCGCCGTCTGCGAAAGTCGACACGACTCGGCCCCGGGCCACGTGCATGGCCGCCACAACACCGCCGGCGATGGCCACGTAGACCAACGCCAAGACGATCCATCCAGTCGGCCTTTCAGTTGCCATTTGACGCCACCGCTCTTTTGGGGAGTTCGACGTTGGACCCGTTGGTGCAAGTGGCGAGTATTAGGATCGCTACTCTTTTCAACTCCGCCCTGGTTTACTAAACTTCGCCTATCATATTCGAGACCTCGTTTTGGTCCGCAGGTTTGGGGAGATCATCCCCCAAACCTGCATTTTTTTGCGCCCTCACATCTGTTCATCCCACGCGCCCGTTTCAGCTAACCGAATTATTTGGGGCGCCATCAGCCGAATCGTTCGCGAACGATGGCTGAGCATCGATTTGACTGTGTCGCCAAGTTGTCCAAAAGTGCGGTGGTACTCGACGACCTCGAACAACGGGTCGTATCCAAACCCGGCGTCTCCGACTGGGGCCCGACGGATTCGCCCGCGGCAGCTAGCCTCCGCATTGGCCCGCACGACACCCCGCGGGTCGGCCAGCGCCGCGTGACAAACGTAATGCGCCGTCCGTCGTGACTTGGGAGTATCGTTGAGCTCTTCCAGCAGCAGCCGGTTGTTCGATTCGTCTGTCGCTTGATCGCCGCTATAGCGGGCTGAGTAGATTCCAGGTCGGCCACCGAGCGCGTCGACACAAATCCCGCTGTCTTCTCCCAACACCCAACAGATCAGATGTCGCGCCTGCTGTGACGCCTTCAGTTCGGCGTTCTCCCGGAACGATGAACCGGTTTCGTCGACATCGATCGCGCCGCCGATGTCGGCAAGTGTTTGGAGTTGGAAGCCGCAGGGTGTGAGCAACTCGCGCAGCTCAATCCCCTTCTTGCGGTTGTTGGTTCCCAGGACGAGTAGTTTGGACAAGGGACGGTGAGAGAGGCGAGGAATCGGGCGGACCGGTAGTAGTGTAGCCGAATCCATCGCCCGGCGGTCGATCGCGGCTAGCGGCGAGCGTAGTCGGCGCTGATCGAATAGCGCGGCACTTCGACAGGCAGCGGTTGCACGTCGTAGTTGATTCCTCGAATCCCCGATGGCTTGGGCCGCAGGCCAACTTCGCCGTTTCGCAACGGCACGCGGTCGGCGCCGAACTGTTGCATGATCTGGTGGATCTGCGGCAGCAACTCAGTCCGCCCCGATGGCAGTTTGTGGCCGACCGAATTGTAGGATCCGATCGTGACGACACTTTCGTGGCGATCATGAAAGACGTAGGCGTCGAATCCCTTATTCCGTAGATGTTCGACGACCTGGTCGGCGTTGATCTTGGCGCGATCTAGCTTGTCGGTGATTTCAAACTCGTCGTCTTTGCCGATGGCGGCCGCCCCGCGAAACGTCGCGACTCGCACGGTGTACCTGCCGCGGTTCTGCAAGAGACCGAATTTCTCGCCTTTGTTCATGTTGTAGACGAACGAATCGACCCCGCGGGCCGTGAAGTACTCAGCCGGCAGCAGCGGATTGCGCGAGACGAACGCCGCCGTCATCGCGCCCCGTTTACGACGGTCAAGGTCCGGATGAATGCGGCGGTAAAACTCCCGTACAGCGGCCATTCGTTGATACGAAGGCACGTCGTCTCGAAACTGCAGCGCGGCGGGGTGGATGTGCTTGATCTTCTTCAAGACTTCCTGCGCCTCGGGGTCCTCGTACGAGGCGAAATTGCCCACCAGGACGGCGAATTGGGGGACCCTATTGCCCTGGGCGTAGCGCATCCGCAGCGGCGTGCCGGCGTTGTCAAATCCCTTTCCCTTGACGGAGCCCGAATAGTCGAACATCCGAGGATGCAGGTAGGCTTGCATGTTGTAGCGAGTCCGCAGCTCTTTGATCAGAGCTCGCGCTTGCGATTCCGACTCGGCGCCGGCGAATGTGCACGCCAGAATCATCCACGGGCCGTTGCCCTCGTGCACGATGTAGTCCTTGCGAGCGTCCCACTCAACACGCCGCTCGAACGGAATGAACGAGCGCCAGTTGGGCGCGGCCACAGCTGCAGCCGCCATCCAACCACAGATGAGCGAGAGGAAGAGCAAGATCCAACCGATTCGACGAGCCATTCAAATGCCTCCTCAGACTGGGGGCGGTTTTCCACGCGAGCAGAAGGGAATTCGTCGCGCGGCTGTGACATGAGGGCGGGAAGATAACAAAACCCATTTTCGCCGACTACGGCAATTGAACTCCTCTTTTCCCCCAACCGTCATCGATGCTAGCAATGGGCCGTCGACAGACCACTAACGGCGGATCTTCTTCGAGAAATCGGCCGCGGCCAAGTTCTGGTTGCTGGCCTCTTTGACGTTGGCTCGTCTTCGAGTCGCGTAGTACCCGCCGCGCGAGCGAATGAGTCCGGCTTCAAAGGCTACTTGGTCCGAGTAACCGGGCAACAGGATCCGTGGATCCAGCAGCGACAGCGATCCCGGACGAATCCGATTGATGTGCTGAACGATGTTGCTCGTGCAGTTGTTCGTCAACGTGTCGTAGAACTCGGGCTGCTCGTACAGCTCGTTGACGCGGTCGAGCATATCGACGAACAACGCGCGCGCCTGGGCGGGCGTCGCCGTGCTCTCATAAACGTAGACGTCGACGTCGCGGTGTTTCGTCCGCAAAGGAATGACGTCGCGCTCCGTCGCCACCACATACATCAACTCGTACTGCCCGAACGCGCCGCGAATGGCCGAATACGATTCGCCGTCCTCCATCCGCGCCTCGGCCGAGACAACGATGTGCCGATCATTGGCGAAACCGAAACTCAACATCGTGTGCGCCAGGCTCGGCGCCTCTTTGAACGGCACTACCACAAAGTCGACCGTCTGCAACTGGTCGAGCCGCAAGTCGGCGTCGAAGTGTTGCACCACGTAGTCATCATTGGATAAATAACGCGTGTCGCGGACGTTGTAGAGCATGACTTGGTCGCCGTTGATAACGGCGCGCGGCAACAGGGCGTGATTGGCCGTCCAGTCTCGGTCGTGCGATGCGCCGAGTGAGCCGAGCCCCGCATCCGCGACCGGCTGAGTTGCTCGGCACCCGACCAGCAACGCGACGAGCATCAGGCAGCCGGCGGTCGAAAGCCAATGACGGATCGCCGGCCGAGCCACGTCGTCCGCGCGGACGCGCGACGAGCGACGAGTCAAAATGGCGGCCACAGTGGATGGTGACATGGCGATGCGCGAAACGTTGAGTGCTAGCAGCGCAGGAATTGAGCTGCGAAGAGGGGTCGTTAGATAGCGATCGCCAGCGGTTAAGGCAAGGCGAATCCACAAGGCGAATCCACGAGCCCCGATTCCGCTATCGGCTTCGCCAAAAGCCGGGTGAGAAGAGTACGAGGATCGAGAAGATCTCCAGCCGACCGAGCATCATCAACCAAACGAACAGAATTTTCGAATAGCTGGTGAACTCGGCGTAGTTCTGTGTCGAGCCGACCACGCCCAACCCGGGTCCGATGTTGTTGAGCGTCGCCGCCACCGCGCTGGCCGAGTCGATCAGCTTGTTGTCGCTGGACGCCCACATCGCATTTGGTTCGCAGCCGATCACAAACAGCCAGCTGAGCACGAACAAGGCTCCGATGAAGGCGAAGTAGACGAGGATGTTGCGGCGCAGGTTTTGATCGGTGAGTGGTTCCCCGCCGAGCCTCAGCGGCCGGACGACGGAGGGATGATACGCCTGCTCAATCTCCAGTTTGAGGATCTTGAAGAACAGGATGTGGCGAATGACCTTCAGTCCGCCACCCGTGCTGCCGGCGCACCCACCGACGAACATGAGCATAAACAGCAGCCCACGGCTAAAGTCATTCCAGGCGTCGAAGTCGGCTGTGCCGTAACCGGTTGTCGTGATGATGGCGACAACTTGAAACAGCGAGTAGCGGATCGCGTCACCTCGCACAAAGTCGCCACTGGCTAGACCAGCCGCGACAACCAGTGCGGTGGCGAGCAGAATGACTCCAATGTAAACGCGCCACTCGACATCGACCCACAACTTGGCGGCCTTGCCGATAAGCAGGAAGTAGAGCAGGGTGAAGTTGGTTCCCGCCAGGGCCATGAAGAACGTAGTGATGTACTCGATGGATGGGCTGTTGAAGCGCCCGACGCTGGTGTCGTACGTGCTAAAACCGCCGGTGGCCATCGTGCCGAAGGCGTGGCAGATCGCGTCAAAAGCGGTGACGCCGTGCAGCATGTAGATCACCGCCAGGAGCACATTCAGGCCGACGTAGACGGCTGCGAACAGCCACGCCGTGTGTTGCATCCGCGTGTGGGATCCCTCCTTTGTCGGCCCGGGCATTTCGGCTCGCATCAGAGCCTTGCCGGCCGATCCTTGACCGAGAATCGCGACGAACAACACGATGATGCCGAGTCCGCCGAGGAAGTGAGTCGTGCTTCGCCAGAAGAGGATGCAGTGGGGCACGCCGGGCTGTTCAAGGTTCGTGATGACAGTTGCGCCGGTGGTGCTGAAACCGGACTGCGATTCGAACAGCGCATCGGCGATACTCATCGACACGCCGGGTTGAGTATCGGTAGGGCCGCGGATTTGGCATCCGCTAAACAGGAATGGCAGGGCTCCCAATAGAGTCGCCAGGACCCAACTGAGCCCGACGACGGCCATCGCCTCCTTGCGGTAGAGCTGACCATCGCTGCCGCGGCCGTGCCACATCAGCGCTCCGCCGACCGCAAAGCTGATCGCCATGCTTCCCGCCATCGCCAGGAAGCCGGCGCTTTCGAATTCCGTCGGCGGCTCGGCAGCGTGCGTTCTGGCGCCGAGTTTGGGATAGGCCCAAGGGAGGCTGAAAGCCATGGACAAGCCGACGAGCAGCGCGACGACGCCGAGCAGTTTTGTCACCAGGTGAACGTTCATGTCGCTTTCGC
This sequence comes from Pirellulaceae bacterium, assembly GCA_030748485.1. Taxonomy (GTDB): domain Bacteria; phylum Planctomycetota; class Planctomycetia; order Pirellulales; family Pirellulaceae; genus JASMLW01. The sequence goes on along the minus strand of JASMLW010000506.1, from coordinate 11,987 downwards.
ATACTCCGCTCGGCGCGGTCGAGTCAGCGTCCGTCGGGTGAGAATTGCTCGAGCACGTCGTCCACTTCCGCCTCATCCAACAGAGCCACGACGGTGTCTCCGGGCTGCAGCCGATCATCGGCTCCGGGCACGCGCACGAATTCTTCGCGCATGACCGCGGCGATCAGACAGGACTGCGGCAAAGGCAGGTTGGCGAGCACGTGCTCGGTCGCCAGCGCGCCTTCGACCACCTCGATTTCAAACACGCTGATCCGACCGCCGGGCAGAGCCGTGCGAGAAATGACATGGCCCGTGTTGAGAAAGCCCAGCACCTGGCGGGCCATCACATCGCGTTCGCTGACGGCGACGTCGATACCCAGTTTGTTGACGATATGCGCGTAGTCGGGGCGTCCGACAACGGCCATGACCTTTTTCGCGCCGATCTCGCGAGCTTCGACGCCGGCCATGATATTGTTTTCATCACCGCCAATGCAGGCGACAAATACGTCGGCGCTGCCGACCCGCTCCTCCTCCAAGATGACCTTTCTGGTGGCGTCGGCCTGGACGACCGTCGTCCTTTTGAGGTGGTTGGCGAGGAATTCACATCGCTCAGCCGACTCGTCCATCAGCAGCACGCTGAATCGTTCGTTCTCCAATGCGCGGGCCAGATGGTATCCCGTCTCGCCGCCCCCCGCGATGACGACTCCCAGTTTGGGTCCGACTTCTTTTTGGAAACTGTCTTTGATGGCATCGACGTCCGACCGCTTCCCAATCAGCACGATGCGATCGTCAGACAGAATGTTATCGTCGGCGCGGGCCGTCCACATCTTGCCGTCTCGATAGATCGAGCCGATGCGAACGTTGGGCGGCAGGCCGAGATCCTTGACGGCCACGCCGTTGACCGACGGCTCGCTGACGATGACCTCCTGCACCTCCAGTTCGCCGCGGGCGAAGTTCTCGAGCACGACAGAGCCGGGGTTGCGGATGTTTCGCGCCAGTTCGCTGGCTGACAGATGCTCCAGACTCAACATCCGGTCAATCTGAAAATGACGCTGGTAATCAAACGTGCTGAGATCGCGAAAGACAGGAGCGTAAACCCGCGCCACAGCGCGGCGGGCTCCCATCGCCTTGGCCATGCTCGCCGCCACGATGTTCACCTCGTCATCGCCCGTCACCGCCAGGCAGACATCGGCGCCGATCACACCGGCCTGGAACAAAACACTCGACTGCGAGGCCGATCCGGTGATCGCCATCACGTCGTACTCTTCGTTGACCCGCGAGGTGTTTTCGGGATTGATATCGACGACGGTCACGCTGTGGCGATTGCGACACAACAGATCGGCGATCCATGAACCCACTGTTCCGGCGCCAAGGATGACAATTCTCATCGAGCCTGCGCGTCGTTCTCAGCGCGGTCGGCTAGATTGACCGGCGGACGACCTCCCTTTGGTATTGAGCGATTCATTGGAAACACTTCGCCCGTTCGCTCGGCTACTCGAATTGACGCGCTACAATGTCCACGACACGATGGCGAGGATCGCAAATATCACCAACATGAAGGCGGCGATCCAAACAGCGGCGCGCAGACTGTGTTGCAGGATCGGCTTCATCAATTCATGACGAGTCGCGCCGTAGACCAAACTGATCGATACGATTAACGGCAACGAGTACCAAAGTTGTCCAGGGATCACCGCCAGCAACATGTCATTTCTCCTGTTCCGCCCTTCAATCGCCCGGCGGCGGTTTCTCTCTCGTCTCTTCTTCGTCTGAGATGATCATCGGGCCCGCGTACGCATCGTAGATCGCCAGCACATTCAATAGACCGGCGACCATCGTGTAGAGCGTTCCCAACTCGAAAAAGACGTGATACTCCTCATGCCATTCGGCGAGTTCATCTTTGTACTCCGGCTCCGGCTTGATCGGCGGAGCCATGAAGCCGTCCATCAGCGGCGGCCGATTGTTCTTGACGCGATAGCTCTGCACCATCGCCGGCAAAGCAGCCGCCCCGACACCCACCTGACACACGTATTGCCAACGCAGGTCTTTTGAGCGAAAGGATGCGTAGACGACTTTCCCACCGCCCAGTGTGAAGCCAAAGAAATAGGTGCTCAACACGCAGATCATGAAGACGAGACCCTTGCCGATCCGCCGCTGATAGAAGTGCCCCGCCCCAGGAATCAACCAAGCCCACAACGCCGCCACCGCCGGATTGCGCAGATCGATTTCGATCACCTCACTGTCCGACCTGTCCGGGTTGCTCATCTATCTCTCCGCTTCGCTCGCGATTCGAACGGTATGTTGAGGTGATCTGGAACAAGCCTCGATCACCAATCGGCTCATAACGTCAAAGCCGAGGCCGTCCAAACTCCCACCTGGGGATCGCACACCACCGCAAAGCTCACCATTCTAGGGAAAAACAGTAGCCGCACCAGATCGGTTAGACCGCCAGTTTGCCTGCTTTTGCCCGGTTTGCGATTCTTCGCTATCCGACCAATCTCCGTATTCGACCAATCTCCGTTGTTCTTGCTCGCTGTTTGCTTTCCAAGAGCGCAATGTCAGCAAACCAAACTCCGCCGCGTGCGTATCATCAAAAGCACGTGCACCCAACAGACCCGCAGTGTGCGGAATTGACAGTCCGGACTCATTTACGTAGTGTTCGGAACCACTAAAAAAGAGCCGAGGTCGCGCCATGGATGGCCAGCGAATGCAAGCGATACTCAGGATGAGTCTGTTCGGCCCGCTGCTGTTGCTGGGCGTCTTCGCCTGCTCCCCCGCGTTGGCCGATGGCCTCATCGGCGCGCTCACCAATTCCGTGCGAAACGGCGATTACCCAGACCAACCGGAGAGCCGGCCGAAACCGAAGTCGTCGAGGCACTTTCATGGCCATGGTTGCGAGTGTCTGGAATGCGACGCCGATTCCGGTTGGGCTGAGCCGTTGGGCTGGTTGCTCGGCATCGGCTTGGCGGCTCCCTATTGGGGCCCGGTGGCGGCGATCGGCGATGACTATTCGGCGGTCGGCTACTTCCCCGCTCATCCCTATCAAGGTGACGCCGTGGGCTCCATGATGATTCTCCCGCACGTGCCCGAGGAGCCCTACGGCTGGTCTGGTCGAGCCAGTTTCGATTTCGGCACGGACTTCAATGACTTCACCAGCTATCGCGGGAAGTTCTTGGCCGAGACGAGTTCGCGGTTCGGCATCGATGGCGAGGTCACGTACTGGACCGAATCACTTGCGGCAGGCGGCAACGACGATTTGTGGACCGGCGACATCAATGGTGTGTTTCGCTTTGCTCAATCCGAACACTGGCAGCTGCGCTCCGGTGTGGGCGTCAACTGGTTGGACGACGGCGTCGACGACAACTTTGGATTCAACTTCACCTATGGCGGCGACTACTTCCCTGTGAAGCCCTGGGTGTTTTCGAGCGAACTGGATTGGGGTCGCATCGGCGACGCCCACCTGCTCCACCTGCGAACCACCGTCGGCGTTACGTATGAATGCGGCGAGATCTATGCGGGTTTCGACTACTACGACGTGGGACCAGTGGAGATCAGCAGCGTGATCGCCGGTTTCAGAGTTTGGTTCTAGCAGCCGACGACGATGCGCGTGTCGCGAACTGGCGGGTCAGTTCGCCTCGTCCGTCTTCTTCTCTGCTTCTTCTTCCTTCACCGGCTCGATGACGCCAAACATGTGGCCGCCCGCGTTGCCGTGCGTCCAAGTTCCGGCGTACTTGTTGTTGTAGAGCAGGACGCGCGCACTGAAGGTGCCCAAGGCGGGGATCTTCAGTTTCGTCAAGGTGATCACTGGAGTATCGCCCGACCATTTGACTTCGAGGGGGAAGGACATGGGTGCATCGACACCGCCGTACTTGATCCGCGCGTTGAATTGCCAGTAGTCGCCACGGGGCAGTTTCTTGACGCTGTTGATCGTGTATTCTTCGGTGGGCAGCTTGCCTTGTTCGCGCCCCAGCACGGTGAACTTGCCGACCAGCTTGACCTTGTTCATCTTCTCGGTGAACCGTTTGAGGTTCTTGTCGCGTTGAGCAGCGGCGGCGTCCGTCGCCTTCGCGTCGTCGTCCTTCGCGGCGGTCGTCGTCGGTTTGTCGTCGTCGGCCTGCGCGACGGTTCCACCAAATGAGATTGCCGTCAACACAAAACCCACGAGCAGATTGCGAATGATCATCAAGTTCTCCTCCGCGTCAGCGGTATGCGTGTCTCTTTCCAATAGCCCCAAAGGTAGGACCGCCACTCTCGGCCGTCAACTTGCCATGCCGTCTTTCGCCCTATTCTTGGCGGCGCGGACACTCTTACTCCTGGCCGCCAACGGCAAGAGAAGAGTGGCCGGCCCTGCTTGCGAGTGTCCGACGAAACCCATTTTTCTGGTCGACTGGCTGGCTGGATTGCTGTTATCACGCGAAATGATGCGATAAGATGACGCCGTCCCATAGGAAGGAGATTCCGTGCGCGCCTTATTACTCGCCAACGAGATATTGAATTGGGTCCTGGGTGGGTTGGCCATCGTCGCCATCCTGTTCACTCTGTTTTTGGTCTGGGCGGCGATCAAATACGGCGGTCTTTGGTTCCGCGCGTATATGTCGAAGGCGGACATCTCGCTCTTCCATCTCGTCGAAATGGGTCTGCTCGATATCAATCCCAGCATGATCGTCAACGTCAAGATCCGAGCAACCAAGGCGGGTCTGGATATCGGCCGCGGCGCGGGCATCACGACTCGCCGCTTGCAGGCTCACGTCTTGGCGGGCGGTAACGTATCGCGAGTCATCGAGGCGATCGTCGCAGCCAGCCGGGCTGACATTCCGTTGGACTTTGATCGAGCATCCGCGATCGATCTCGCCGGACGCGATGTGTTGGAGGCCGTCCGCACGAGCGTCTACCCGAAAGTGATCGACTGCCCGGATCCGCGCCGCAGCGGCAAGACAACGCTCAGCGCGATCGCCCGCGACGGTGTCGAACTGCGGATTCGCGCTCGAGTGACTGTCCGCACCAACCTCGAGCAACTGATTGGCGGAGCCACCGAAGATACGGTCATCGCTCGTGTCGGCGAGGGAATCATTACCGCCATCGGTTCATCCGAGCGGCACGGCCAAGTTCTAGAGAATCCCGACCGCATCTCGCGCGTCGTGCTCGCGCGAGGTCTCGATGCGCACACGGCATTCGAAATCGTCTCGATCGATATTGAAGACATCGACGTGGGCGAACAAATCGGCGCTCGTCTGTCGGCCGACCAGGCCGAAGCAGATACTCGCGTAGCTCGCGCCAAAGCCGAACAGCGCCGCGCCGAAGCGATCGCCTCGGAACAAGAAATGAAAGCTCACGTGGCCGAGAATCGAGCGCTGCTTGTCCTGGCTGAAGCCGAAGTGCCCAAGGCGATGGGCGAGGCGCTGCGAGCCGGGAATCTCAATGCCGCCAATCCGAATAAGCCGACCTGAGCCGATCGCCCGTCACGATGTCGATCCGCCGCGCTTGTCAATCCTTCCTCAACCCGCCTGCCGATTGAGCCATGACCGCCGCAATTCTGCTGACCGCCGTGATGATCTCCGCCGAACCAAACGTCGAACAAACCGAATTGCTCAAGCTGTTTCACTCCGAGTTCGTCCACGTCACTCCGGGGAAAGGCAAATTCCCCAAGTCGTTCAAGATGGGATCGGCGGCGGGTTCGCCGGCTGAACAGCCGGTTCGCACGGTGACGTTCGACTACGATTTTCACGTCGCCAAGTACGAAGTACCGCAAAACTTGTGGACGGCTGTCTTGGGATCGAACCCAAGTCGTTGGACGGGAAAACGCAACTCGGTCGAAATGCTCACGTTTGACGAAGCCGAACAGTTTTGCCAAAAGGCCACCAGGCTCATGCGAGCCGCCAAGTTGATTGGCGACAAACAGGAAATCCGGCTGCCGACCGAAGCGGAGTGGGAGTATTTCGCTCGCGCCGGCACAACGACCAAGTACTCGTTTGGCGACGAAGTGGACCAGCTGACGGACTACGGATGGTTCACGGGAAATGCGTCCGGAAACGATCCGCCGGTGGGAGCCAAGAAGCCGAACGCGTGGGGACTCTACGACATCCACGGCTATCTGTGGGAGTGGTGCGCCGACCACGCCCACCAGTCGTTGGAAGGCGGGCCGACGGATGGATCCGCCTGGGTCAAAGGCGGCGACGCCAAACGACGCGTTATTCGAGGCGGCAGTTGGAAAGACAAGGCCGAACTGCTGACCTCGTCCTGCCGGCAGGGCTCGTTTCGCGGATTGAAGCGCGAGGTGACGATCGAAATCAAGGGCGGCGGCATCTACAAGGAAATCAAAGACGACGCGCTCGGTTTGCGATGCGTTTTGGGCGACGTGAAAAATGACTAAGGCCGAATGACTAAGGGGGAAGGACGTCAACGTGTCAAAAAGGGGCGTTTACGCCCCCTTCCGCCGCAGGCGGCCCCTGGAATGACTAATGACGAAGGACTAATGACTAAGGAGGCAGGACGAGAGGGGCGTTTACGCCCCATTCCGCCGCAGGCGGCCATAGGCCCGTGCTTGAGCACGGGTGAACCAGGCGTTCCGGCTGCAACCAACGCTCCATTCTCGCGTTGCCCCGCGCCATCGCGTTCCATTCTCGCGTCGCCCCGCGCCACCGCGCTCCATTCTCGCGTCGCCCCGCGCCACCGCGCTCCACCCTCGCCGCGCACGACCAGGGGCGTTTACGCCCCATTCCGCCGCAGGCGGCCATAGGCCCGTGCTTGAGCACGGGTGAACCAGGCGTTCCAGCTGCAACCAACGCTCCATTCCCGCGTCGCTCCGCGCCATCGTGTCCCACTCACGTCGCCCCGCGCATCGCGTCCCATTCTCACGTGGCTCCGCGCCCCCGCGCTCCATTCTCGCGTCGCCCCGCGCCACCGCGTTCCATTCTCACATGGCTCCGCGCCATCGTGTCCCACTCACGTCGCCCCGCGCATCGCGTCCCATTCTCACGTGGCTCCGCGCATCGCGTTCCATTCTCACGTGGCTCCGCGCCATCGTGTCCCACTCACGTCGCCCCGCGCATCGCGTCCCATTCTCACGTGGCTCCGCGCCACCGCGCTCCATTCTCGCGTGGCTCCGCGCCATCGTGTCCCACTCACGTCGCCCCGCGCATCGCGTCCCATTCCCGCGCCGCCCCGCGCCATCGCGTTCCACCCTCGCGTCGCCCCGCGCCATCGCGTCCCACCCTCGCGAGCCGCGCCGCCTCGTCTTCGCTTCCGTCGGGGTCCAACCCGATTCGACAGACGCCGGGAGTTTCCGGAACTATCTCCAAAGGAAACTCAATCGCCGGGTCTGGAATCTCGCTCGGCTCGGGATCGTCGATTGCTGGCTTGCCGTTCCATTCGACGGGCCTGGAGACCCGTCCTACGACCTACGATTACCCACGATTACCTACTATCAATGGGTCCTCGACACGCTTGTCGATGATCTTGGCGCCTTGGCCGCCGCGCACGACCAGGGGCGTTTACGCCCCCTTCCGCCGCAGGCGGCATAGGCCCGTGCTTGAGCACGGGTGAACCAGGCGTTCCGGCTGCAACCAATGCTCCATTCTCGCGTCGCCGCGCCGCCATCGCGTTCCAATGATTCCGTCGCGGCTGCAACGGCGTTCCAATCCCCGCCGCCTCGCGAGTCCGCGTTCCAATGACTCCGTCGCTGCTGCTAACGACGTTCCAAATTCCCCGCGGCCTCGCGCTACTGCATTCTGAGGTCGGCTGCATCAACGAACGCGCCCACATGACCGGCAGTGTCGAGTGTCGGATCGGTCTGGCGATCGCAACGCGCTCGGCGACGTGAAATTGGATCATTGGTTGCAGCCACGACGAAGTGTTGGAACGCGGCTGCGCGGGGCGACGCGAGGGTGGAGCGCGGCTGCGCGGGGCGACGCGAGGGTGGAACGCGATGGCGCGGGGTAACGCGAGAATGGAGCGTTGGTTGCAGCTGGAACGCCTGGTTCACCCGTGCTCAAGCACGGGCCTATGGCCGCCTGCGGCGGATGGGGGCGTAAACGCCCCTCTGAAACGTTTACGTCCTTCCCCCCTTAGTCATTCGGCCCTCGTCATTCCTTAGTCATTAGTCACTAGGCCTTAGTCATTCCTTAGTCATCCTTCTCAATCATTGCGAGTGGAAAAACCGGCAACCACTGCCTCAATTGCTCCGACGACCCCGCCGAGGCCGAAGATAGATGATGTGTACGAATGTCGTCTTTGGCGGAGTGTTTGGTGAGTTCCAAGAATCCACTGACTGGGTACTTTCAAGAGTCGTCCAAGCCGTTGGCCAGCCTGTTCTTCGTGATCCCAATGCTGGCCGCGTATGAAGGCGGCGTTCTGTTGTTGGGCGCGCAGGCGACTCGCAACGGGGCCGACGTGTGGCTGCGCCGGTCGCTCGACCACCTGGGGTTCGGACAGTATTTTCTGTTGCCGGCGCTGACGTGCGGACTGCTGTTGGCCTGGCACCACACGCGGCGGGACGACTGGCGCATCAACTGGTCGACCTGCTACGGGATGCTCGCCGAGTCGGCCGTCTTTGGCGCCGTTCTGCTGACAATCGCCCAAGTCCAAGGATCCTTCTTCACCGCCAGTCTGCCGGAGGCGAAGATCGGGTGGGTCAACTTCACACCGCTCGGCAAGATGATCGGTTACTTAGGAGCGGGAATCTACGAAGAGCTGCTCTTTCGACTGATGCTGTTGCCTGTCGCGATCGTCGTACTGAAGTCGATCGGACTGCCGCGGAAGTGGAGCGTCGGTATCGCCGCCGTCGCGACCGGCGCGCTGTTTGCAGCGGCCCATTACCAGTTTGACTTCACGTTGTTTGGAATGCAGTTCGCATCTCGTTACGGCGACACATTTGACTGGTTCAGTTTTTCGTTTCGCTCGCTGGCCGGCGTCTTCTTTTCACTGCTCTTTGTGATTCGCGGTTTCGGCATCACCGCGGGCTCGCACGCGCTGTACGACATTCTCGTCGTTGCCCTCTAGTCGTATTGCTCGTCTCTTGCTCGTCTTTTGCTCGCCTCTTGCTCGTCTCTCGTGCGACAGCGCAGTGATTGCGCCGTTTGCGGGACGAGGCTCCTGGGCGCGCGGGCAAGGGCGGCGCGCGCGTGTGTGTTTGTCAACGTCAATTCTCATCGCTAGCAAAACTTGTCGGTGCGGATTGCTGCTTGTCAAGTCCCTTTCTTGACGACAAACAGAAGAGTTGAAAGTGGCTTTGTTGGCGTTGCAAAGTCGACGTATAATGAGTCCTTGTCGACCCAACAAAGACTTCACCTTGAGTAATCAAGGATCATCTAAACGTGCTTTCCGCTCGCCCCAAAGTCGCCGAATTGGCGTTTCAAGTTTACGGCCGCTCACTGCATCCTGAGCTGTTCCAGGTTTACAAGACTCGGACGGTGGAACGCGGCGGCTATCGCGCGCAAATCGACATCACTTCAGCCGGACATGTGGTTACTTGGCGTTACGAGGGGATCACACTGACGGAAGTCGCCGCATCGGCGCAGCACCCGTTGCCGCAAAAGCGTCGATTGATGAGTTACCGGTTGCGAGGCGAGCGGCAGGACTCGATTGAGTGTCGCGGCGGCGTGAAATACCAGATGAATTTTCAGCTTGAGCCGATGGAGGCGGAGGTCTTCTGGACTTTTCAGGAAGAACTGGCTCAAGATGCGGAAACCAAGGGATTGATGCATAGTTTCAATTCGAGCGGCCGCATGCAACTCGGTGCGCTCAGCTACATTCATGTGGAAACTCGCAACCGGACGCTTCTGCTGCAGGCGTTCCACACGTTTCCCGACGACTATGCGATTGTCAAGGTCCAATCCCTGTTCCAACTGCCGGGCGCGTAGCCGGCAGCCTCGCTAATTCTTGCCGCGCGGTAAGCCCGCCCCGGCGAACGACTGATCTGCGGAGGTGGAAGGTCGCCCCGCCGCACGTACAATGGCTGGAGACAAGTCACTACCTCTTCATATCTATTCCATGAACGAGCCGATCGAGATCCCTCCCGTTCGCACGCCGGTGGAGGAGCCATCAGAGGCTCCGATCGTCGCATCGCCGACCGCGCGGCGAGCCGGGGAAGCCGTCAGTTCGACGATGGTCTACCACGGAACTCTGCTGGCGACCTCCCTGACGGTCATCATCCTGTCCCTGTTCATGTCGGTGCGCGGCGAGGAGGATGTGGCGCTGCCTTTCTTTGAGCGGCCGCTGCCCGGAATCTGTACATTCAAGCGGATGACCGGGATGGGCTGCCCCGGCTGCGGACTCACCCGTTGCTTCATCAGTCTCGGCCACGGCGACATTCGCGCCGCTGCTCACTTCAACCTGGTCGGTATTTTCTTTTACTTGCTCGTCGCCTTCCAAATCCCCTATCGAGCGCTCCAGATATGGCGAGTTCGCCAGGGGCAGCCGGAATTTTCGCCCGGCTGGTGGGGTGGAATGGCTGTGGGCAGTATCGCGTTCGCCCTGCTGGGCCAGTGGATCATTCGCATGGTGCTGCGGCTATTCTGACCTAAGCGCGGGGAGTTGAGTTATGAACCGGAAAACAGTCGGCGGCGGCGAGCTATCGTACATGGACCAAGGCAACGGTCGCCCCTTGTTGCTCATCCACGGTTTTCCGTTCGACCACACGATGTGGCGCGAGCAGATGCACGGATTGGCCGACCGCTTTCGCGTTATCGCACCCGATCTCCGCGGATTCGGAAAGTCGCCGGCTGTGGTTGAGCCGATGACGATGGATCGGTACGCGGACGAGTTAGCCGAGTTGCTCGACGCCCTGAAGGTGGACGAACCGGTGGTGTACATCGGGCTTTCGATGGGCGGCTATATCGGTTGGCAGTTCTACCACCGCCACCGCGACCGAGTCGCGCGGATGGTGATGTGCGACACCCGCGCCGCGAACGATTCGGAGGACGCTGTTCGCCAGCGATACGACGCGGCCGAACGCGTGTTAATTCACGGCGTCGAAGAACTTGTCGAAATGATGGAGCCGAAACTGCTCTCCGTCCGCACTGTCAATGACAAGCCCGATCTTGTTGAAGCGCTGCGCGCGCAAATGATGGAGGCTGATCCGGTCGGCGTCGCGTCCGCGCTGCGCGGGATGGCCGAGCGGACGGACTTCACACCGCACTTGAAAGAGATTGAGCGCCCCGTGCTGTTGATGTGCGGCGTCGACGATGTCATCACGCCGCCCAGTGAAATGGAAACCATCGCCGCACAATTGCCCAAAGGCGAATTCGTGAGCATCGAAAACGCCGGGCACTTGGCTCCACTGGAAAACCCGGCCGTCGTCAACTCCACCATTCGAACCTGGCTGTCTTAGTCCGCCCGGCAAGCGGACTACGATTCGAAGAGACTGCGCACTACGGTTTTTTCAGCAGCGGTTTTTTCAGCAGCGCCTGGAACTCTTCTAGCTTGCGCGTGATCTGTCTAGTGTGCGGTTCGAGTTGGGCGGCGCGAGCTTGCCGCCGCGCGGCGTTCTCGAAGTCGCCTTTCGCCGCATAACAATGGGCGAGCGTATCGAGAAAAGCGGCGCTGTCGGGTCGAATCTCAAGTGACGCCAAACTGCGCCGCAGGGCTTCGTCGAAGTCGCCATCGGTATTGGAGACCAGCCACGCGTACTGATTGTAGAGTCCGGCCAGACCTTGCTGGTATTCGTTGCGATCGGCTTCGCGCGGAGCCCGTTTGACAAATTGCTGATATCGGCGGATCTGCGAATCGAACTGTTCGGTTGCGGCGGTGACATGCCGCCGTGTTACGTCGCGCCACGCCTGGTCGGCTCCTTTCGCCTGGTGCATGGCGATCAGCAAATCGGCGTCGAGCGGATCGCTGGCCACACCGGCCTTCAGATTCTCAAACTGCTTGGCGACATCACCTGACTCGCGGTAACTGATGGCGAAGAAATAATGCATCCGCGACTTCACGCCTTCGGGCCGCCGGTAAATAGGAGCCTCCTGGATCCGTGTGGCGACGCTCTGCTCTTTTTGGACGAGCACGACAACCGGCTG
>JASMLW010000505.1 GCA_030748485.1 Pirellulaceae bacterium | reverse complement strand
CGATCTGGCTCTTGGGAACGCTCAACAACTGCAGAAACAGCTTAGCGCCGCGGACAAGCGAAAGTTCGACGAGTACTTCGAGGCGATTCGAACGATTGAAACTCGCATGGACCGCATTGAGTCGATGAAGTCCAAACTGAGCGCCGCCAAGATCGAACGTCCCGAGGAGCATCTGCCGCGCAATGAGTACATCCATTTGATGGGCGATCTGCTGGTGACTGCTTTGCAGAGCGGCGTTACGAATGTCGGCACACTGATGGTTGGCCCTGAGCGGTGGACGACGCCCACGAACTGGGAGGGCATCCTCGACAAACCGCACAGTCACCACGCCATGACGCACGCTCCGCACAACCATCTGGAGGATCTGCTCAAGCTGGACAGATTCCACGTGTTGGCGTTCGCCCGCTTGCTCGAGCGAATGGACAGCATGGAGGAAGCCAACGGCACGACGTTGCTCGACAATACGATTTTTACACTCGGCGCCGGTATGGGTGACGGAACGACTCATCAGTACAACGACCTCCCGTTGGTCGTCGCCGGCGGAGGCGGCGGAACTCTCAAGCTCGGCAAGCACGTGCACTGCAAAACGCGGACGCCGTTAGCCAACATGTGGTTGACTCAATTGAATTGTCTCGGCGTCGATCGCAAGTCGTACGCGGACAGTACGGGAACGCTGAGTGAAATCTTGGCGTGAGTGTGGCGAGTTTCTCGCGTACGCGCGACATCTACTTCAATGATGATGGCGACGAGAACCTGGATGCGCCATTTCGCAATCCGCACCAGTTTGAGATTTCCGAAGAGCTCAGGTCACCGAGTGGGAGTTGGAGACGAATCTGCATGACGGCACAACTACGTCAACTCGCCGTGGTGGGATTGCTTGTCGCCGCGCCCGGACTGTTGTGGGGGAGCGACGACGCGAAGAAGTCGCGTCCCAATGTCCTCTTCATCATGTCGGACGACCACACGACGCAGGCAATTGGCGCCTATCGCAGCCGGCTCGCCGCGCTGAACCCGACACCCACCATCGACGCGTTGGCGCAGGGCGGAATGCGATTTGACCGAGTCTTCTGCAACAACTCGATCTGTACGCCCAGCCGCGCCAGCATCATCACGGGCCAGTATTCGCAGACCAACGGCGTTCTCGACCTGACGGGCGCCATTCCTCCAGAGCGGCAATACCTGCCGATCGAAATGGGTAAGGCCGGTTACCACACGGCGATGATCGGCAAGTGGCACCTCAAGCAAGAGCCGGCGGCCTTCGACTACTACTGCGTGCTGCCGGGCCAAGGAAAGTACTTCAACCCGGCGTTTCGTGTTCGCGGCGATCGGCCTTGGCCGCGAAACACAATCAACAAAGCAGGTCGGCACTCCAGTGACGCGATCACCGACATCAGTCTGGAATGGTTGAAGAACGGCTGGGACCGCGCGCGACCGTTTTTCCTGATGCACCATTTCAAAGCGCCGCACGATATGTTCCAGAACGCGCGACGTTACGACGACTATCTCGAGGATGCGACAATCCCACCGCCCGCCAATCTGCACAAGCAACCGGCGAAGGGTTTTGGCTCGACCGCCAGCCGCGGCTTCGGTTCGGGGCTGGCCAAAGGGCATGAGAGTTGGCGACTGGGGCGCAAGTTGGGCGTCGACCAGAGTCTCGAGGACCCCGAGTACACCGCGGCCGTTTACCAAAAGTATCTCCAGAGATATTTGCGCTGCGTGAAGGGTGTGGATGACAACGTCAAACGACTGGTGGACTTTCTTCGCGACACGGGTGAGCTAGACAAGACGGTCATTATCTACACGGGAGATCAAGGCTTCTTCTTGGGCGAACACGACCTGATGGACAAGCGTTGGATCTACGAAGAATCGATGCGAATGCCCTTCATTGTCCACTACCCGTCGGCCGTTAAAGCCGGTTCCTCGAACGACTGGCTGATCAACAACACCGACTTCGCGCCGACGATCCTGGCATTGGCGGGCGTTGCGACTCCGGATCAGATGCAGGGACGCAGTTTCGCCGCGGCGCTTAGCGGCCGGCCGCGGCCAGCCAATTGGCGCACCGCCACATACTATCGCTACTGGATGCACATGGCTCACAATCTCCGAGTGCCCGCGCACTTTGGAATCCGCACCGCACGTTACAAGTTGGTTTTCTTCTACGGGTGCACGCCGCGCGGCGGAGCGAAGACTCCCGCGGCCTGGGAGCTGTACGACCTGCGGACCGACCCGTCGGAGATGCGCAATCAATTCTCCAATCCTGAATACGCGATGGTGGTCGCCGACATGAAGCGGCAACTCTGGCAGTTGCGAGCCGACCTCAACGAGACAGACGCCGGCTACCCGGAAGTCCAGGCTATCATCGACGCCAACAAGTGAGCATGGACAAACGAGTACTTGCCGCACGTGGGCCCATCGAGTTCTACTTGGACGTACTCAGCGTTCGCCCGTATGCTTGCTGACCAAGTCCATGATTTTGGAGTTGGCGTGCACTCGGTAGTTGCTGCCGTCGTTGCCTGGCATGGCCCAGTGCCAACACGTAATTGCGGTCAACCAATCGCCTTCTGACCGGATGGCTTCCAGGGTCGCCTGAAACGCGTTGAATTGCTCTTGCCGATCTTTCGACTTTGTCGGCTCCCAATCCCAGGGGTCGACTGTTGTCAGGTCAAATGGAACGACGCCCCATTCGGTGAAGACGACGGGCTTGTCGTGCTGGCGGCTCAGTTTGCGGACCTTCTCCAGTGGCGCTCGCCAACCCTGCTTGATGACATCGACCGACGGTTGGCCGGTGCCTCGAGCTTCGGCTCGCGTAGCCAACGGGTAGTAGGCGTCGATGCCGATCTCATCCAAGTCGGACCAGAAGGGGATGCGGTTTGCATTGTCGTAGTTGGCCGCGTAAGACAACTTCACTTGGGGGGACGCGACGAGCCGAGTTTGTCGGATGAGATTTTTCCAATGCGGCAGCGCGTTGCGATTGGCGGACAGCGACTTCAGTTCCGAGCCGACGTACAAGCGGTAGCCGTCTTCGGCCGCGACCAGGCGGGCCATACTCAAGATGTACTCGCCGTAGTTTGCGAAAAACGTCTTCAGTTCGGCCGCGCTGTAGCTGAGTTCGCCGCGCCAGACGCCGCCGAGATCATCTTCGTTGTCAATTTCCAACAACGGATTGAGACTCACTCGCATGCCCAGACGTTTCGCCTTTCTCAAGGTAGCGCGAAGCACGCTATTTGACGGCGGAGAATCCAGCCCAAAGGCGCTGGCCGACGAGATCTTGATCGTCTTTCGATCGATAAAGCGGTAGGTGACCAGGGTCACGTCGCGGACGCCAGCGGCGCTCAGCTGTTCGAGACTGCGCTCCCACGCGCGAGGATTGGATTTGGTCGCTTCATCCCAGGCGACGATGACGAAGCCGATCGCGGGCCGCTTTTCGGCGGCTCCCCTGTTGGGCTCGGCGTTCGCCACGCCGTGAACCGTTGTGATGGCCGCAACGAGCGCGATCCACTTCCACATTTTCAACCTCGTTTTATCGCGTGCGGCTCGACGTTCTCGTCACCCGTCTGCTGGCCGGCGACCGGCGGCTCGCACAGTCGGCGGCGAATGATCCGGGCGATGCGCAATCCCGCCTGTCCGTCCCCGAACGGATTCTCGGCGGCTTGCATCGACCGGTAGAGGTCCGACCGCGGGTCCGCCAGCGCCTCCATGTGACTTGTGATTTTTCGTTCGTCGTGACCGACGATGATCGCGCCGCCCGCTTCGATCGCCTCGGGACGTTCCGTCGTTTCTCTGAGCACCAACACCGGCTTGCCCAGGCTGGGAGCCTCCTCCTGAAGTCCCCCGGAATCGGTTAGCACGAACTGACACTCCCTCAGCAGGAAGATCAGTTCAGCGTAGTCGACCGGTTCGATGAGCGAGATGTTTCCGACGTGGCCGAGCAGCCTGTGGGCCAGCTTGCGAACGTTGGGGTTGGGATGTACGGGAAACACGACCTGGAATTCCGGATGGTGAGCGACAAAAGCCGCCACCGTTCGAAAGATTGTCTCCAGCGGCTCACCGAAGTTTTCGCGGCGATGGGCCGTCATGAGGATGAGTCGTTTGCCGCGATACAACTGTTCGAGATGAGGCTGGGCAGGAAGCTCCGCCGAGATTCGCGGGGGCGCGTCGACGACGGTGTTCCCCGTAAAGAAGATGTCGGCGGCCGGGATGTTCTCGCGGCGCAGGTTCCGTCGCGCCAACCGCGTCGGTGCGAAATGAAGGTCCGCCAACGAGCCGACCATGCGGCGGTTCATCTCCTCGGGGAACGGCGCGTGCTTGTCGCCGGTCCGCAACCCGGCTTCCACATGACCGACGGGGACGCGGCTGTAGTAGGCCGCCAGCGCGGCGGCCAAGGTCGTCGTCGTATCGCCGTGGACGAGGACCAAATCGGGCTCCGCTTCTCGGTAAACGTCTCGCAATCCGCACAGGCATTTCTCGGTGACGTCGAACAAGTCCTGCCCCGGCGTCATGATGTTCAGATCGTATTCCGGCGTCGTGCCGAACAGCAGCAGGACCTGATCGAGCAGTTCGCGGTGCTGGGCGGTCACGCAAACGACCGGCTGCAGGCCGCGCGTCTCGCGCAGCGCTTCGTAAACCGGCGCCATCTTGATGGCCTCCGGGCGAGTGCCGAACGTAAGCAAAACACGCCGAGCCATCGGTTACAACTCCTTGAAGAACCGCTGTACGACTTCTTCGCTGGGCTTCTTCCCAAGGGGGCTGAAGCCGCGGTCCTCGGCTCCGTGAAGGTTGGGGGAAACCGACGCGTCCCAAAAGACGATGCCTCCGAACCAATCGAAACCGGAGCTCCAAAACGACTCGAGCACGGCCTGATACGCGGCCGCCTGGTGTTCGATGCTGACGGGCAAACCCTCGCCCGCTTCCGTGAATTCGAAGGGCCGCACGAATCCTTTCGGGCTGCTGCGGAAACCCACTTCCTTGACGACGACTCGCTTTGGCTCATCGGCGTCCAACGCTATTTGGATCTCGACCAGGATGTTGTCGATTTGGCCGGCGTAGCGATCGGATGTGACTTTGAGCGCGGCGACCAATTCGTCCTGATCTTTGGGAAGCGGCTGCGCGTCGGTCGCCAGAGACCTGTACATATCGATGCCGACGGCGTCGAGTCCCTCCCAGAAGGCCTTGAGGTCGAGCCAGTACTCGCTCTTCTCGTCAGCCAGATCGGCGAGCCGGTATTTCCAACGCGCCAACTCGCCGCCGACTTCGACAATCCCCTCGGCTTTGAAGCTGTCGTCGGTGAAGTTGATGTCGTACATGATCCGCGTCGTGGGTCCGAGACGTTTGCGGGCCAATTGCAGCAACTCCCGCCAACGGCCCGGAAAGCCGTGAGGATGCTCTTTCCACTGATCCTCGACGCCGACCGTCATCGAGTAAAGTTCGGCGCCGATCGTGAACTCGTCCGCCTTCCCCAGCCGTGCCACGGTCAAGTAATGCACCAAGTAGTCTCGGAAAGAATCGAACCAGCGGTTCGGGTCGTTGGGTTGGATGTTCCCATGCCACCAGACTTTCTTTGAGCCGTCGGCTTGCACTTCGACGACTGGCGTCTTCCCATTCGCATCGGTGACGAAGAAGATCGGGCGGATACCGACGGTCATGCCCTTGCCGTGAATGTATTTCATCAGCCGCAAGTAGCGTCTTCTCTCGGCCGAACGTTTGGCGATGGGCGTGACCGGAATCACTTCGACGCCGCGCGGATCGCGCATCACGGCCCGCGGATGCAGGTTGATTTGCCGCACGCCCAGCGCGTAAAGCTGATCGACTCGCTTTTGAGCTTCGGTCTTCGCGCTGCCCGCCGGGTTGGCGTCGTAAACGAATTCGCCCAGTTCGGTGAGGCTAAAACCCCGTACGGTGTCCGCCGCCGCGGCCGGAGTAGCGCACAGCATCGACAGCACGAGTGCGCGTCGCCAGAGTCTTGTCTCCAACATCGCGTTGCTCCTCTTCTTTCTTGAGTTGTAGATTCATGGTTCTTCCGGTCCCGCCCACGATGAACAGGCCGTTGAGATTTCCGCGCGAGTCGAGAGTGGCGCGAATATGTTTGGCGTTTCTCGGCCCCAGACGCTCCGTGGTGAGATAGAGAGCGTTCTTAGTCGTGTCAAAGAATGCGTAGGGAAAATCGAGGCGGATAGCGTGCTGCGTATACGCCGCCCAGCCGGTCATCATGCGGTTCGTGCGACCGACGGTAAGCCGGAACGGCCGGCCGTTCAGCGAGCCCGAGTAGACGCCAGAGCAATCCTCCAGCGAAGACTCGCGGGACTTCGGCAAGCTGAAGTCCTTAATCATCGGCGCCGCAATCGAGTACGTCGCCGTTCCCAACGCGAGCTGGCCTTTGATCTGCATGCCATTGGCTGACTGTTCGAGCTTGAATCGCATCTGAGCGTTGGCCCCCGATGGCAGTTCGTCGTAGGGATTCTGTACGATGTATTGGTACGCCACCAACTCGTTCGTCCGCAGGTCGTACACCACTCGCGACAGAGGCGCGTCCACGGGCGGGCTGTCCGGTCCGTCGAGCGTGATGCCCAGGCACAGACTCACGTCACTCTGTTTGCAGAGCGTGATCGAGAAGGAGCCGCTTCGGTACAACCCGGCCAACGGGAGCGAGTTGATCGTGTGGGCGATGGCCAGGCCGCCGACCGCGCGGTCCAGCTCTTCGCGGCCGCGCGTGATTTTCAACTCGCGTCTCCGGTGGACCAACTTCTTACCCAAGGCGGCGAGGAATTCGGTCGAGTCGCTGTGGAACCCGCCTCGCGCCAGGTCGGACAGGACCGCGGTCATCTCGACCAGTTGCCCACCTCTCAGTGAGTTCACCAGATCGTCCACTGCCTCGACGTCCGCTGGACGACCCAAGTAGGCGAGCTTGGTAACGCATTCGACGGACGTCTGGCTGGGCAACCTCTCCAAGTGGGAAGGCAGAATCAGTCCGCGGTCTTGGATCGATTGGCTGAAGCGGATGGACCAGCCGAGCAATTGGCGC
>JASMLW010000504.1 GCA_030748485.1 Pirellulaceae bacterium | reverse complement strand
ATGACGCCCAGCCCGAATCTGCTGGCGTCGATTCTGGCCCGCCAGACAAAGCGCTGCGGAATCGCCGTGATCGGCAATGCGTTGCCGTGTTACGATCCGCCGACGCGCGTGGCCGAAGAGCTGGCCGTGATCGATTGCATCAGCGGCGGTCGGCTCATCGCCGGGCTGGCCGTCGGCGGCGGCCCAGAGTACTACAGCCTCAGTCAAAACCCGACCTTCGCAGGCGAGAAATTCGGCGAAGCGTTCGACCTGATTCTTCGCGCCTGGACGGAAGCGGGGCCCTTCGAACACTACGGGGAATACTGGAAGCTGAAATGCGTCAATCCGTGGCCGCGGCCCATCCAGCAGCCTCACCCGCCCATCTGGATTCCCGCCACGGGCACGAAGGAGACGATTGAGTTCGCGGCAAAACGCCGCGTCAATTATTTGGGCGCTCCCTACTTCCACATCGACTTCCTGCAAAAGGACTTCGACGCGTTTCGGCGGGCCTGCGAAAAGCACGGCTATGCGGCCAGTCGCGAACAGCTCGCGTGGCAGCTGCCGATCTACGTCGCCGAAACCGATGAGCAAGCGTGGCGCGAGTACGAAGACCACCTGTGGTACTTCGCTCACAAGTTGCTCAAGGGACTGGTCGCGCTGCCGCCCGGCTACGCCAGCGCCCGTTCGATGGCGGGCGTCAACAAGGCCCTGACGAAGTTCCTGCAGACCGCCCAGACGCGGGCGGAGGTGGAGGACGGAGCGTACGCTGTCGTCGGCAGCCCGGCATCCGTTCGCCAGCGGCTGGCGGAGCACTGTCAGAGGCTGGGAGTCGGCAACCTGCTCGGCTTGTTTCAGCTGGGAACGCTGCCCCACGAGCTGACCTGCCGCAGCCTCCGCTTGTTCGCCGAGGAAGTGGCGCCGCGGCTGCGCGAAGATCTATCCGCGCCCTCCACCGGCGATTCCGCGAGCGATTCTCCGAGCGATCCACCCGCTCCATAACTCGGTAACCTCCAACTCGGTAAGCGCTTTGTAACCCGCGATCATCCGACCGAATCGAATCATGACTGCAGACATACCTCACCATACGAGCTTCGTCACGGTGGGCGGGCGAAAGACGCAGGTAACCTTCGGCGGGGAAGGGCCGGGCGTGCTGTACCTTCACAGCGCCGGCGGCGAGGCCGAGTGGACGTCGTTTCACAACGACCTGGCGCAGTCGATGAAGCTCTGTGTGCCGGCGCACCCGGGCTTCTCGCTGTCGACGGGGCTCGAGCAGATTCGCGACATCCAAGATCTGGCTTGGCACACGATCGATTTGTTGGACGAATTGGGAATCGAGCAGACACCGGTGATCGGGTTTTCGCTCGGCGCGTGGTTGGCGATGGAGATCGCCGTGTTGCGGCCCGAGCGGTTCTCGAAAATGCTGTTGGTGAACGCCGCTGGAATTCGCGTCGCCGAATCGCCGATGGGTGAGTTGTTTATCGACGACCTGGACCAACTTCGCCGCCTGCTGTTTCACAACGCCGAGGGCGATCACGTGGAGGAGGCGATGCCGACGTCGTTGAACGACTCCCGGATTCTGATGTGGTTGCGAGCCCGCGAAGCAACCGCCCGCGTCGGCTGGAATCCCTATCTGCACGACCCCAAATTGCCCGACCACTTGCACCGCGTCTCCTGCCCAGCGCTGGTCCTGTGGGGACGGCGCGACCAGTTGATACCGTTGCCCCACGGCGAACGCTTGGCGGAGTTGCTTCCCAACGCCGAGTTGCGGATCCTGGACGATTGCGGTCACATGCTGCCGTACGAGAAACGCGTTGAGTTCGTGGAGATTTGCCGCGACTTTCTGTCGCGTTAGGCGAGCGTCGCCCGCGCGGATCGCTCATTCCTCATCGTTGGCTTCAATCGCCTGAAACAGGCTGTCGCGGATTTGATCGAGGCGATCGACGTGTTCGACTTTAGCTCCCTGGCGATCGGACACATAGAAGACATCGACGACCTGGTCGTAGTGGGTGGCGATTTTCGCCGCGTGGACGGAGAGACCCTGCTCGAACAGGCACCGCGTGATGCTGAACAGCAGCCCCCGCCGGTCATAGGCGAAGACCGTCACGATGGTGTGGCTATCCGATGTTCCGTTGTCAAAGCGGACACGGACGGGCAGATCTTCGATGTTCTGCTCTGAAGTCGACCCGCTCCAGCGACGCCCGAAGGAGGGAGCCTCGTTCGAGTCGCTCTTGGCGGCGGTGCACAGCGCGCGACTGACTTCGTCGAGTCGTTCGGGCGTTGACTCGCCTCTGTAATCGAGGTCCTCCACGTAAAAGCGGTCGAGCACCAGGTTATCGGCGAGCGTATAGATTTCGGCGGACAAGATCTGCAGGCCCTTTGCGCTGAGCGCTCCGGTCAACTTGTGAAAGATCCCTTCGGCCACGTTGCTGTGAGCGGCGATTTTGTATTCAACCGCATCGCGTTCGGGATGGAACGTGCCCCACGCCGCCAGCTGATCCCGTTCGATTCCTTGCAATCTGGTCAAATCGTCGGCGATCACGACCGGCTCGCGCCCCGACATGAGTCCGAGGGGCAGGGCGTCGAGTTGTCGATCCCACCAGTCGCTGTTGTCGCCAATCCGCGCCGCCCCGCGTATCTGATCGCGGCGCTGAGCGATCCAGTCCTCTGTGCTGTCGTCTTCCGCCAACAGCCGCCGCGTTCGATAGTACAGCTCGGTCAGCAACTCGAGCTTCCATTGGTTGAGAACGCCGGGCCCGACCGCGTCGATGTCGGCGCAAGTCAGGACAAACAGCATCCGCAGCATATGGGCCGAGCCGACTTCGACGGCGAAGCGAATGATCACCGATTCGTCGTACAGATTCTCGCGGAGAGCGACATGGGCCATTCGCAAGTGCTTGAGGATCAAGAACGCGATCGTCTCGGTCTCCTCTTGCGGAAGCCCCAGCAGCGGACCCGTTTCCAGCGCCAACCGTTCGCCGACAATGCTGTGGTCTTCAGCGAACCCCTTGCCCAAGTCGTGCATCAAGAGCGCCAGATGCAGCGTCCGCTTCGAGTTCAACTTTCCATAGGCGCGGCCCACGGACGAGTCTTCGTTGAGAAAAGACGTGGCCGCCTCGACAGCTCTCAACGAGTGCTCGTCCACCGTGTACTTGTGGTACTCGTTGAACTGCATCAAACAGCGAGCGTGCTTCACCGGCGGCACGAACTTTTCCAGCACGCGCAACTGGTGCAGCTTGCGCAATTGATCTCCCAGCTGCCCCGGTTGCGCGATCAGCGCGAGGAACCGCTCCGCGGCCGCACCCGAGTACTCGATTTCCTCGCGATCCATCATGTCTTCGCGGATCGCCTTCCAGGTCTCGTTGTGAATCCGCTTGTGCTCGAAGTTGGCCAACTCCATCAACCGCAGGATGTTGGACAGGTCGCCCTTGAGTTTCTCCAGACCGACCTTGGTCGCGCGGACGTAGCGAGTCCCGATCTGGAATTCGTTGCCCGCGCGTCGCACGACCAGTGGGCCGAGGAAAGAGTGAACCGCGGAGGACGGCTTGGCCGACTCGACGAATTGGGCGGTGATGTATCGCACCTGACCCGTCAGATCGAAGTAGTCGCGCATGAATTGCTCGACCGGCAGCACCGCCTCCGACTCGGCGTACTCGAGCTTTTCGGCGATCCGCAACTGTTCGGATTTCTCGAGCATGTCCTGCGATTTACCGGCCTGAAAGTGCAGTTCATTGCGGACGCGGAGCAGGAATTCACTGGCGTCCCGGAGCGTCTTGCGATCGCTCTTGTGAAGAACGCCCAGTCGCTGCAGGGTTTCCGGGTCCGTTTCTCCGTAACGGGCGAAACCGACCCAGCGGAGCATCTGAATTTCGCGCAGCCCGCCGCGAGATCGCTTCACGTTCGGGCGGAGCAAGTAAACCGTCTCGCCGTACTGCGACCGCTCCTCCCGTCGAGCCAATTGAATCGCGTCGATGATCGCCCGTTGCCGCCGCTGAGCCGATCGCCGAAATCGGCTCATGTACTTCGTGAACAGCTGCACGCTGCCGGTCAAATATCTGGACTCGGCGAGCGATGTGAAGATCGGCGCGTCGCGAGCCGCCAACTGGCAAGCCTGTTTGGCGTTCCGCAAACTGAAACCCAAAGTCAGTCCCGTGTCGTAAATTCGCAATGTCAAGTGCCGGGCGAGCGGCGCCACCCGGTCCTCGGCTCCCGCGGCGTGCAGCAACATCAGATCGACGTCGGAGAAAGGCGCCACGTCGCGGCGCCCGTAACCACCGTGCGCCACCAGACACATCAACTTCGGCAACTCCGGGTCGCCGATCTCGTCCAACGCCTCTTGGTACAGGTCGAGAATGACCGAGTCGAGCAAGTCGGTTAGCTGAGCGCAGACTTGGATCCCCGGCACGCCGCTGTCGTGCTGCCGACGCGCCTTCTCGCGGCCAGCAGTCAGCCGGTCTTTGATCGCGGAAACGGGGTTATGGCTAGAGGGCATTTCAAAACCGATGTCTTGCCGTACGATGGCCTTCCAAGGTGCCTTCCAAGGCCGTCGTTTCCCGAGGATTTCCAAATTCGACGGCCTTGGAAGGCCATCGTACAAAGTTTTGAAACAGCCTCTAATGACTAATGACTAACCCAACGGCTAATGACTAATTTCCGTAGTGGACTTCGCCAGAAGTCCCGATTTTGGAGAACGGGAATTCTGCAAACGGAATCTCTGCAAACGGGAATCTCTGCAACGTGATTTCTGCAAAGGAATCTCTGCAAAGGAATCTCTGCAAAAGGGGAATTCTGCAAAAGGGGAATTCTGCAAAAGGGAATTCTGCAAAAGGGAATTCTGCAAAACGGAATCTCTGCAAACGGGAATCTCTGCAAAGGAATCTCTGCAAAGGAATCTCTGCAAAGGAATCTCTGCAAAGGAATCTCTGCAAAAGGGAATTCTGGCGAATTCCACTACGTCCATTGTCAGTCTCGGAGATGCGGTTGGGAAGGCGCATTGGTTGCTGCACAGACAGAAACCCCTTACCTCGCGGCTGCGCGAGATAAGGGGTTTGGTTTTCCGCCGATCAACAAGTGGATGCTACAGAGCGTCTTCGCCCGTTTCACCCGTGCGAATTCGGATCGAGTTTTCGAGTTCCGTCACAAAGATCTTGCCGTCGCCGATCTGGCCCGTCTGGGCGCCCCGCAAAATGGTGTCGATGACCAGCTGCAAGTTCCCCGCCGAGCAGACAACTTCGATCTTTACTTTGGGAACGAAATCGACGGCGTACTCCGTGCCGCGGTACATCTCAGTGTGGCCTTTCTGGCGGCCGAATCCACGCACCTCGGACACGGTCATGCCGTGGACGCCGGCCTCGGTGAGGGCGTTCTTGACGTCCTCGAGCTTAAAGACCCGAATGATCGCTTCTACTTTTTTCATCATGAAGCTCCTACGATTTACCAACGAGGCGGGGCGAGCGGTGCGGGAATTCGCCTCGCGCCGCCCAACCCGTCGATGCTGTCCTTAAGTTT
>JASMLW010000503.1 GCA_030748485.1 Pirellulaceae bacterium | reverse complement strand
AGATTTTCTGTTTGAAGATGTCGACGGCGGAGGCGAAGTCGAGGAGATCGGCCGCGGCGTATTGGACGGCAACGGACACATCAGTTACTTGCCTGGCAACGAGTGGATTCTGAACGACACTTACCCCCAAGGGAAAGAGCGAGTCCAAACGCCGCATCTTTACCACGTCAAATCGAAACGTCGCGTCGACCTGGGACGCTTCCACTTGCCGCCCGTCTACCGGGGTGAGTGGCGAGTTGATACGCACCCCAGATTCAGTCCCGACGGAAAGCTCGTCTGCATCGACGCCCCCGACGGCCACACCGGTCGCCAGTTGTTTCTGATCGACATTCGCCAGATCGTGGGTTGACGCGAACTACTGTCGAATGACCTAACGCACTTTCCCCCAGACGGCTTCCATCACTGCGTACATTTTTGGATCGTGCTCTTTTAGTTCTGCTCTCACGAATGGGTAGAAGTCGTTCACGCCCAGATACGCCTCGGTCGACTCGGCGAAGTACTCCTTGTGGTTGCTCAGCGCGTAGTGGCGAACGTTGCGCCCCGTGTAGAGCAGGACTTTTTCGTAGATGCCTTTCTCTTTGGCGTCCCGGAATGCAGCGATGGTCTCCGCGTGTTCGAAGGTGAGCACCTGGTTGTGATAGGAGTGGGCCAGTTCATGCAGAACAACGTACGGGTGCTTGGCCCACGTTCCGCGCGCGTACAAGGCCTTGGCGTTGGGGATGTGCACGTGCTTGACCAGTCGAGGGTCGAAGCCGTTGGCCAATAGCCAACCGCGGTCCGGGTGAAACTGCATGTTGCCTGTCTTGGGGTGGTTCAACTCGATCCAAATCGGCAGCTTGCGAAGCTGAGCGAGCCGGTCGGCGGGGACGATGTACTCCACGCGCTGCAAATGGTTCGCCAATGCGCGAAACGCCTTGTCACCGACCTCCTTGGTCTCGCCCGACAGCAAGCGGGGGTCGACTTTGATCGTCCAGCCTTCGAGTTGTTTCTCGACCGGGTCGTAG
This sequence comes from Pirellulaceae bacterium, assembly GCA_030748485.1. GTDB lineage: Bacteria > Planctomycetota > Planctomycetia > Pirellulales > Pirellulaceae > JASMLW01. The sequence goes on along the minus strand of JASMLW010000503.1, from coordinate 19,985 downwards.
AATTCATCCTTCTCCTCGGCGACAGACAAGCTCGCCAGACCAATCGTAAGGAGTGCAGCGAATAGCCCCGCTCCCCCGGCGAGCCGGCGATCGCTGATCACGGGTCTGTAGTTGAGAAACCGCCTAAGAACCGTGCGTATCTGGGGTGTCATCTGTTTCTCCGTTGGTGTCGGGGGCGAGGCGGCGGCGGTCGTCAGCGTGTCGTAAACCAAGGTGAGTGACCGTTTAACGCGTCTTTGTGCCGCCGGCCGTAGTGATTCCGATTTACAATGATTTTCTCAGCAGCGACAATAATCTCGCTACGTTGCTCGTCTATCTACTTAAACAGGTCCCACCACTATACTTGTTTCCGCGTGGCCGTTCGTCGGATCCTATTTCGGCGAAGACGCGTCCATCTCCCAGAGACCGACTTCTTTGCCGTAACTTTCGCTCCCTCAGAGAGATAGAGAATGATCAATCGCAGAGACATGCTTCAAGGAACGGCGGTCGGTGTCGGCGCTGCATTCGGTTCAACACTTGCCTCGAACACCGCTGCGGTGGCTGCTGAGACGGCCACACCCAAGCGGGTCATCTTCTTTCTCCAGAATCAGGGCTTCGATCCGGCCACCTGCATTCCCAATGATCTCAGGAGCGACACCTCTCTGGCGGACGTGACGCTGGCGGAGCCGGTTAGCGCCCTCGAGCCGTACAAGGACAAGATGAACATCGTCATGGGCCTGCACGGGCGGCACACCAGCCCGTCCCACAGTGCCTATTTCGGCGCATTGGGCGGGTACCGCGGGGGAATTGGAATTCCGCCTGGGGCGGCGACGATTGACCATGTGATCAGTCAATTGCTGCCGCAGACGATCTTGCCTCATCTGCGAATCGGGATGGATGCTCTCGAGAACATGATATCGCGTCCCACCCTGGCCACATTGTCCGCGGCGGGACCAGGCAAGCCGTTGTTCATGCATTCCAATCCTCAGGATCTCTACCAATTACTGTTCGGCGGAATCGCCGCCGGCGATGTTAAGAGGCGGTACGAGGCCAGGTCGAAAGTCTTCAATCGCATCGAGCAACTCGCCGGGCAGCGCGGTGAAACGCTTCCCGCCAGCGACCGCGAGCGATACGGAAGCTATGTCGATGGATTCCGAGACATCAACGGATTGCGCGAGCGGCTGGCCGACGTGTCGGATCATCTGAAGAAGTTCGCGCCGGCGTACGGCGAGAAGTTCACCGACCCGAAGTTTGAAACGGATTGGCACGACGCGCTGCTCGACATCGGCATTGCGGCTTTGCAGGCAGGTTTGACGAACGTGCTCACGATCGGTTCCGGGCGCGGTGAGATTTTCGGAGCGTGGAAGGGTCTGGGCGTCGTCGAAGCCGGGCACAATCTCGGGCACATGAAGCAGCCGGACAACCCGATCTGGGTGAAGATTCGCCAGTACAACTGTCGCATGCTCGTCAAACTCATGCAGGCGCTGGAATCGATGCCGGAGGGCGACGGCACGATGATGGACAACACGCTGATCGTCTACACCAGCAACAACGCCGACAAGCAACACACCAATGGAGAAACCTGGCCGTTCGTGCTGTTGGGCAACTGCAGTGGCCGGATCAAGACGGGGCGTTTCACCCAACTGGAGAGCAAGCGTCCCATCAACGCTCTCTACACGACGCTGCTACACGCCATCGGCGCGCCGTGCGACCGCTTCAACATGGACAAGAACCTTGCCGGCGTGCACGACCACAAAGTCGGTCCGATTGAAGAGTTGATGGCGTAACGTCGTCACTCGACTTGCCTACAGCAGTTCATCCGTCGCGTCGCGGAAATATCGAAGCATGACCAGAGCAAATGCGGTACTTGGTTTCTGTGTGATTGTCTTGGCGTCGACAACGGCCTTCGGCGCGGGGAGTTCTCCGTCGTTTGAGGCGCTGGCGAAACCGTTTCTGCAGAAGCACTGCTTGGACTGTCATGACTCAGACACACAGGAAGGCGAGATTGCGTTACATGACTTGACTGGAGTCGACGTCGACAACGCGGAACTGTGGAAGCGAGTTTGGGAACAGGTCGCCCTGTGGGAAATGCCGCCTGAGGACAAGAGCGATCAACCGAGCCCGTCAGAGCGACTGGCCCTTTCGCGATGGATCACAACTGAGCTCGCGCGGGCGATGAAGGACAAGGGAGGATTCCAGGCTCACCTGCGTCCCACCAAGGGCAACCACCTCAACCACGCTCTCCTGTTCGGGGAGATTCCAGCGGGGCGCGAACCCACCTCCAGTCCCGCCCGCATCTGGCGGATTCACCCCCAGGAACATCTCACGAGGTTAAACGCGCTGATCAATCTTGAGCCGGCGTTCGATCCAGCGCGGCCGGGATTGCGAACTCGCGGCGATCACATTCCGCCGAACCAAGATGGCGAAGTGAAAGTCTACTTTGGTCTCGACCGAGTCATCGGCTGGGTGGGCGGAAGCGCCGCGTACGCGGCGGCCATCACGGGTTTCCCGCCCATGCTGTCCACGACCAACGACCACGGCTTGCGAGATTACGCGATCCTCTATTCGGTCAACAGCGCGGAAGCCACGCAGATCGCCAACAACGCCGAGAACATTCTCCGATTCATGGCCTACGGCCCGGAAGCTGAGCCCTATCAATTCGCGGACAAGGTCAGCGATGTCGACAAGAAATACAAGCATGAAAGCGTGCGAGGCTTGAGCCAAAGTCTCTTTTACAGCAAGTCGCCCAAGCGCCCTCTCACGCCAGTCTACGACCTGATGCGCGAGCCCGGCGTTTCGGACAAGAGGCTCACGGCGGCCGTCAACTACTTATTCAAAGCGCTGACGTGTCGTCCGCCCACGGAGCAGGAAACTGCCGAATACGTGGGGCTGCTGAAGGAGGCGATCGACGACTTGGGAAAAGAGGAAGGGGCGGTTCTGGGATTGACGGCTGTCTTTCTCGATCGCGATGCGTTGTTCCGAACCGAACTTGCGCGATACGGAAAGCCCGACGCGCATGGCCGAGTCATGCTGCAAGATCAGGAGTTGGCTTCCGCCGTCAACGCGGCGTTCAGCTATATCCCGCCCGATGAATCCTTGCAGCAGGCCGTACTGCAGGGCCGCCTGAAGACCCGGGACGATGTAAAACGCGAAGTGGCTCGCATCTTGGCGGACGACAGTTTCCGCAAACCGCGCGTGCTGCAGTTTTTCAGAGAGTACTTTGACTACGATCGCGCCGGCGGCATTTGCAAAGATACGAAAGCCGTGGTTGGCGCCGGGGGCAACGCGAAGACGTACTACCGGTCGATGTTCGCCATGACGGCGCATACGGATCGGCTTGTCGAACTGATTCTCAATGAAGACCAAAACGTCCTTCGCGAATTGCTGACGACCGACCGCGTCGTTTTCAATCCTGGTTCAGACGCCGACTATTTTGGTGAATTCACTGGGCCGCCCAAGGGCCCGCCTCCCAAGGCGCAAGGCAAGCAGAAAAGGGGCAATCAGAGTTCCCGCTTGATTCGCAAAGCGACGTTGCCAAAAGGCGAGAGCGTCCACGTGCGGATCGCGCAGGTCGTCAAGCGGGCCAAGACGCAACGATCCCTCACCACACTACCCGCCGATCAGCGGATGGGCATCCTCACGCATCCGAGTTGGCTGGTTTCGCATTCGGATGCGATGGATAATCATGCGATCCTCCGCGGCCGGTGGATTCGCGAACGCCTGCTCGGCGGAGCCCTGCCGGATGTGCCGATTACCGTCGACGCGATGTTGCCGGATGAGCCGAAGGAGACGCTCCGCCACCGAATGCGGGTCACGCAGGAAGAGTACTGCTGGAAGTGCCACCAGAAGATGGACCCGCTCGGGCTGCCGTTCGAGATGTACAACCACATTGGCATTTACCGCACGAAAGAACAGGGACGACCGGTGGAGACGACGGGCACCGTCATCGACAGCGGCGACCCGGCGTTGGACGGCCCCGTGAAAGATCCATTCGAGTTGATCGAGAAGTTGGCCGGCAGCGAACGAGTAGAGCAAGTATTCGTCCGTCATGCGTTCCGCTTCTGGATGGGGCGTAACGAGACGATCAACGACGCGCCCGTTCTGCAATCAGCGCACGCGGCCTACCGCGACAGCGGCGGCAGCATGAAGGCGCTGATCGCTTCACTGCTGACTTCCGACGCCTTCCTCTACCGCAAGGTGGACCGCAGCGGGGAATTCAAGTCGGCGGCGCGATCTCGCTAGTCGTTCGCACTTCGTTTTGGCGCTGTGGGAAGCTCACTTCTTGAGGTGTTGTTCGAGCTGTCGTTTGGCGTCAGTCAAGAAGTTGGGCATCTCCTCGGCGGGTCCGCCAATCTCGAAGACGAGCACTCCGCTGTATTTGGTCTCGCGAAGCTTGGCGATCAGCCGCGGGTAGTCGATGAAGCCGTGAATGAGAGGCTTGTGCTCGCGCCAACTCTTCGGCTCGATGTCGTGAATGTGAAAATGAATCAGCTTCGCGCCTAAGCGATCGATCAATTCCATGTTGATGTCGTTGTAGGCGCGAATTCCGGCGGCGGTCGCCTTGTCTTCCGGCCGCACTCGCGCCGTCAACTCGCGGTAGCGCCCTTGATGGCCGACGTCGATCGTGGCTCCCACGTGTTCATGATCGACTTCGTGGACCAGCCGCACGAAGTCGGCGACACTAAGCGGGTAGCCCGTTTCCAGGGCCAGGTGGAACCCGCCTTCCCGGGCGATATCGCCCCACCGCCGAAACCGTTTGATCATGACCGGCCAAATCTCCTGCAAGGTCTTTCCAGGCGCCGGCTTGGGATGGATCACGCCGATCTTCGCTCCCAGAAACGCCGTGGCGGCCAGCGCCGATTCGAGTGTTTCCACTCCGGCCCGCGCCGCCTCACCATCGGGAGCCGTATACTCGAGCCCCGTGTAGGGGAGGTGCGTCGTGACGTAATCGAAGCCGGAGATGGCTGCTTTGATCCGCCCTTTGACATCGTCACTTACATCCTGGATGCGAAAGCCCGGGAACTGACCCGGTGTCGCAGCGGGGACCCCGTCGAGATTCTGGACCTCAATTGTCTTGAATCCCAATCGTCGCAACAGGCGAATCGCTTCGAACAGCCCGTAGCCGGTGATGGCCGTGTTGGCTCCGAGAATATGTGGCGAGAACTTGTGGCTCGCGGCAGGTGCGGCGAATCCGGTCGCAGCCATCGCCAGGCCACTCAGGCCAGCCAATGCTTCGCGGCGATCAATCGCATGACGTGAGGCGCTCGCCGAGCGTGGTCGGTCTTTCCGGCTTGTCGTGACGAACTGAATCATGTCGGCTCCTCAATAACGATCACTTCCCGCCAGTCTCCTGGCGACATCAATCAAGGTGGTTTGCGCAACGCGCGTGCTCCGCAGCCAACTCACCAAGCTAACAGCGCCAAGCTAACAGTCACATCTGTTCTGGTCAAAAGCGGGAGCGACCGCCAATAACGGGGCTGAGGCGCGTGTCTATAATGGCGTGTTGGCTAAGTGGATATAATGGCGTGTTGGCTGAATGGAAGACGATTCCGCGAGGCTCTCCAAATTGGCATGTGTAGCGCCCGGCGCCCTGTTCGATTCTCGGGAGACCAAATCATGACGTTGCTGAGGACCTCGCTACTATTGGCATGGGCCGCGTTGATCGTCGGCCTCGCTGCGCCAACATCGGCCCGGGCGGACGACAAGCGGCCGCTCAAGGTATTCATCCTCGCCGGCCAATCGAATATGCAGGGCCACGGTCGCATCGCGATGGGCAAGGACGGAGATCTCGACTACGCGGCGAAGCAGGAGCAGTTCGCCTATCTGAAGCAGGCGGGCAAATGGGCAGTCCGCGACGATGTCTGGTACTTTCACAAGAGCGGTCGCGGCGACGTCATTAAAGGCGACCTGCGACCGGGGATGGGAGCTAACGAAAACAGCATCGGTCCGGAATTGGCTTTCGGACATGTCATCGGCAATCACTTCGACGAGCAAGTGTTGTTGATCAAATGCGCGTGGGGCGGGCAGGCGATCGCGATGACGTTTCGGCCTCCCAGTTCGGGCCTGCCCGATGACAAAACGCTGCAGACGATGTACGACCGCGCGAAGAAGAAGCGGCCCGAGCTTTCCTTAGAAGAGTTCAAGGGCGTCTTCGGATCGCGCTATCGGCAGACGGTTGAGGAAGTCAACGATGTCTTGTCGAATCTGAAACAGCACTTTCCAGCCTACGACGCTCAGGGCTATGAAATCGCCGGGTTCTTCTGGCACCAGGGCTGGAACGACGGAACCAATCGAGAGTTCGCCCAGCAGTACGAACTGAACATGTCCAATTTCATCAAGGACATGCGCAAGGATCTGGGCGACGCGGACTTGCCGTTCGTCATTGCGACCAGTGGAATGGGCGGGCCGGATGCAACCGGTGTCGCCGGGTTTCTCGGCAAGAGCATTGAACCGGCTCAGATCGCCGCCGCAAAGAAACACGCTCGTTGCCAGGCCGTTCCGACGCGGACATTTCAGCGGCACAAGCCCGGCCGGCAAAAGAGCCACTGGCACAACTCGGCGGAAAGCTATTGCCTGGTGGGAGCCGCGTCAGGCAAAGCGATGATCGAAATCGTCACCGCCAAATGAGTCCGTCGATCGCTTGGTCCCCCAGGGTGGATTGCGGTTTGAGCCTATGGCGCAGTGGCCGTCTTCTCGCGGAGATGGTCGCCAACCGAAATCGCCTTGGTGATATCGGCGGAGATAATCCGCGCTTCAGATAAGTGCTCTTTGAGGATTCGAGTAATCTCGATCTCGCCGATCTTTTGCTTGGGACGCTTGCCGGTCACTTTTCGCTGGACTTCGAATCTCGTCCCGACCGCCAAGCCGTCCGTCGAACCGCAACTAATCCAGCACAAGTGCTTCTGCTGATTGACCCAGACGACCGACTGGACCTCGGGCGTCGGCAAAGATCCGTTTCCTGTCGGGTCGGTCTGACCACCGGGCAATCCGGAGTCTTCGTGCGGATTCGTTTGCGAGCCCTTCGTCGATGGCGCGTTGGCAGGCGATCGATTCCCCACGCGGACCGTGGCGATCGCGTAACCGCGACCGTTCGCCTCTTTCAACGGATCGATGCCCGGGTCGAGACGTGTCGACAGAATGGTTTCCAGCCCGGCAATCGCCCGTTCGGCGTTTTCCTTGTTGGGCAGGAAGAGAACTTTGGTGACGAGATTCCCCGAGATCACCTGGTCGAAGTCCTCTTCTGTGAAACTGATCGGAATCGACGAATGACTCAAGTAGGCGTTGGTGGCTTGTTGAGCCGGGGCGAGTGTGACGGAACCGGTGAGCTCCACGCCTTCGTAGCCGGGAATCGTCGTCAGCAGAAAGCGGGTTGATTGCCCCGAAACAGTTTCGTAGCGAGCCGGGCAGATCAGCGATTGTGTTTTCCCGCCGCCCGTGGCCGGCTGGATTCGTGCGGTGAGTCCGGTCGGTACTTTGAACAGTAGTTGCACTTTCGTTTGCGGTCCCGAGTACGCTGGGGTGTTCGATGGCGATCCGCCGACCTGTGAGAAGACTTGCGGCTGTTGTGACTGCTCCAGTTGGTTTGGCGCGTCGCCGGCGAACAGCCGATTGACACCGCCAGTGGCCTGCTTGCTCGCGCCGTTAAGAGATATTGGATCGCGGTTGTGCGAATTTGGGCGAGGGGCCGTTCCGTATGGGTCCCAGACGAGTTCGTCGCCGGCAGTCAGTTCGTGAACGCGGCGGCGAACGATCTGCTTGCGCAGTGCGGCGCGGCGCTCGACGCGTTTCTCGATCCCGCTCAATCGACTTCGGTACTCTTCGATCTCGGCATCTTGCAGCGCCTGTCGCGCCGCGAACGCCTGATCGACGATTTTGGAGATCTTTGTTTCGAGGTCCCGCAGTTCATCTGTGTCCGCACCGGCTTTGGTTCGCTGTCGGTATGAATTCGCGAGCTCCGCGGCCGACCTTTCCAAGTCTCGGTATCGAGTACGTCGCGTCGAGATTTCGTCAGTCGTCGCGGACTGAACGGCCGGCATCAAACTGCTCGACTTGGACGGACGCTGTTGATTGAGTGCCGGGAAGCCCAGGTCGTTGACTTCCTGAGCCAACAGCGCTGGGACGACTAGAGCGATGGCGACGGCAAGGCTCGCGAAGAGCGATAGGATGACAAGGCGAACGGTCATCGGTTATTCCTCAACTTTGGCTAGGTGGAAGACCACTAGGGATTGACTGACGGTGGAGTAACGGAGTAATCGAAGTCGCGTTGTGATCGCGCATCCAATTCGCGGGTTTCGACATCGATGTCTTGCAATTCTTCCGCCTGATCGAGCCACGCCGTTTCCGGTGGAAATGAGAACGGTTCGGACTGGCCGCTTTGCGTGGCGGCGGGCTGTTGCTCAGTCGATTCATCTCCGCCCCGCGAATACCAGAATGCTGCCAGTGTCACGGCGACGGCGGTGGCGCCGAGCGCGCCAAGCCGCGTCAGTGACGCGCCTGGCTGCGACGTGCGGCAATAGCTGGGCAGCGGGTGTTTTGTCGGTTGTTGGACGTGAGCCAGGCATTGCTCGAGCAGATCGCCGACTTCGGACGCGGATTGAAAACGGTCGTCGGGAGTTTTGGCGAGCAGTCGCAGCACGATCTTGTCGAGCCAGGGCGGCATTGACGAATTGACTTCGATCACCGGACGCGGCTCAGAGTCTGTGATCTTCCGCAGGACGCCGTAACCGGTCGAAGCCGTGAAGGGGGGGAGGCCCGTGCACATCGCGTAGACGACACTGCCCAGGCTGAACAGGTCGCTGCGCTGATCGATGGTGTCGCCGCGAGCTTGTTCGGGTGACATGTATTGCGGTGTGCCGGCGATCACGCCGCTGTTCGTGATGCTGGCGTCGTCGCCCGCCCGCGCCAGACCGAAGTCAGTGATCCGCACGCGCTCGACGCCGTCGGCCAGCAAAATGTTAGCCGGCTTGATGTCGCGATGGACGAGACCCTGCGCGTGCGCGGCGGCCAGCCCTCGGGCTGTCTGGTGGGCGATCCGCAGCACTTCGTCAACTGCCAGCGGTCCGCTCTCGTCCAATCTCCGTTGCAGCGAAGCTCCCCGAATGTACGGCATCACCAGGTAGGGAGAGCCTCCGACTTCGTCGACGCCATAGATTTCGACGACGTGGTCGTGCACGACCGCCGCCGCCGCCTTGGCTTCGCGACGGAACCGTTCGCGGGCGGCTCCACTGGCCGCTAGATTCGGATGCAGCGTCTTGATCGCGACAAAGCGGTCGAGCCGTTGGTCGAAGGCCTTGAGGACAGTTCCCATGCCGCCGGATCCGACGACGCCGTTGACTTCATAGCCGCCCAGGCGACCGAGGGAGTGGGGATCGTCGGTGGGAGCGAGTTGGTTGAGGACGCGGGCCACGTCCGGATCGGCTCCGGCGTCCGGCATGGCGGCGGACGAAGTCGACAGCGGCAGCGAGGCTCCGGAGAGGAACTCGTTGGCCGCTTGCCACCAATCGCCCGCCGCCGCGGCGGACTCGAGCCGTCGAGCGCAATCGGCGCACTGGTCAAGGTGATCGGACAACCGGCTCTGCTCGCCGGGCGTTAGATCACCCGCCAGCAGCTTGTCCAGTTGAGCGGGGTCACAAGTATTGGCGTCGGTGTTCATCGCTCATTCTCCGTCATGCGGAGCGGTCGTTGAGTTATCCCGTTGACTAACAGAGGCTGCCTCGGGTTTCATTTCAACGTCGTATTCGCGAACTCTCTCTCGCAATCGCCTCATCACGCGACTTCGCGCGATGTAGATCGCGCCGGTGCTCTTGCCCAGCTGCCCAGCGACTTCTTCGATCGAGATCTCGTCAACGGCGGTGCGCCAGAACGCCGCCCAAACGGCTTCGGTGAACTCGCTTTGGATCTCCGCGGCCGCCCAGCAGAACACTTCGCGCTGAAACTCGATCTGCAATTGGTCGTCGCTCAACGGCGTCTCGGCGTCATGCAGCTTCTGCATCGCCGTAGTGCCGCCCGCGGCTCGGTCGGGCTTGAGTGTCCGGAAATGATCGATCGCCGCGTTCCGCGCCACTGCGTGCAACCATGTTCTGAATCGACCCGTCCGCGGGGTGGACACCCAGCGGTCGATCGCGTCGGCGACAGATAGTAGAACTCGCTGGACGAGATCTTGAGCGTCGGCGTCCTGCAGTCCTCGGCTCCGCGCGAGGCGATAGATCAGCGGACGATAGATCACAGCGAACTGCGGCCAAGCCTCGTGATCGGCTGGATCACTCAGCCGCACGATCAAGCTGTCGTGGGTGTCTGGAGTCTGGTTCACGGTTCCCTCTACGCGTTAAACGAGCGGTTGCCGCAAACCTTTCACAGAACGCTTTCAAGTGACCGCAAACAGTTCGTTGCCTGGGCTGCATTACTGCATTAATGCGTCACTGCATTATTGCGTTGTTCGAGGGCGGTTGGCCAATCGTCGGGGATCGCGCAAAGAGTCCAGCCACTGGCCGTTCAATCGGCTTGGGGGTCTTTCATCTGATAGGGGTCGGCGAACGCGGCGAAGGCTCCCAGGCCGCCGTCCACTTCGAGATCGGTGGCGGTGACAAAGGAGGCCGACGCGCTGGAGAGCCACAGCACGGCGTTGGCGATCTCTTCCGGTTCGCCGATGCGGCCCAGTGGGTGGCGATTGGCGATACGTTCCTCGCCGCCCTGGATGGCGACTGTCTCGCGGACCAGGTCGGTGTAAATCGCACCGGGCGAGACGGAGACGACGCGGATCCCATCGCGGGCGTACTCGACGCCCCATTGGCGAGCCTGCAGCAAATTGGCGGCTTTGATCGGGCCGTAGGCGGGCACTCCGCGGGCCGTTCGATGTCCTTGGGCGCTGGCGATGTTGACGACGACGCCGCTCTGCTGCCTCTTCATCACCTGGAGCGCGTGCTTCGCCAGGAACGTGTACCCGGAAAGATTGACGCCGACGATTCGCTCCCAGAGCTCCGCCGACATTTCGTCAACGGTCACGTACGAATCCGTCGGTTGAATCGATGCGTTGTTGACCAGCACGTCGAGACCGCCGAACTTCTCCACCGCCGTATCGACCGCCGCGCGACAATCGTCTTCAGTGGCCGTACTGCCGTGGACGAATTCAATTCGCTCGTCCGTTTTCGCGCGGGAGGCTTCGTTGATTTCGAGGCAAACTACTTGCGCTCCAGAAGCCAGGAACGCTTCGCAAATTGCCTTGCCGATCCCGCCGCCGCCGCCGCTAACAAGGGCGACGCGGCCTCGATTGTCGAATGAAACAGCTCCCGTTGGTCGGTCATTTTCCACAGCTCGGTTCGCTCCAGATGGAGAGGAATATTGGCGGCGTCTATCTTAGCAAACCGTTTCGCATCGACGATAATGGTGAGATTGTTGATTTGATTCCCCGCCATTCCATACCGATGCCCGAAGATAGTGAATCGAATGCCGCGCGACTTATGCGTTTCCGACGACAAGCAGTTCTTCTGTCGTATTCAAATCCTCAGTTGCACTGCTCTGTTTCTTGTCACGTACTTATTGCCGTTGTTGTTTTCTGTAAGCTTGGCGGCGCCGTGTCGGGGTGACGAGACAGAGCTCATTCCGGCTGAACTCCCACAGGCGGGCGGGCCGTCACGAAGAGCTCCGCGGGTCTACAAGTTGCGCATCGACCCCCATTGGATCGGGAAGACAGAGCGTTTCTGGTACCGCAATGACGTGGCCAACGGCGGGCGTGAGTTTATCTTCGTCGACGCCGGCAAAGGGGTAAGGCGTCAAGCGTTCGATCACGACAGGTTGGCGGCGGCGCTGACCGAGGCGGGCGTTGAGTGTTCGGGCGAGCAGTTGCCGTTTCGGGAAATCTATTGGCCGCAAGACGACGCGGTCGTCGCCTTCCGCGCCGGCGGCAAGATCTGGCGGTGTAGTTTGAGCGACTACGAACTGACTCCCGGCGGTGAAGATGATCTGAAGCAGCCCCCCTTGCCGCCGGGCTTTAACTCGGAACGACTTGCCAGTCCCTCATCAGACGACGACACGCACGTCGTCTTTGTCAACAGGTCGAAAGGCGTAGTCGAGCTGCTGTGGATCGACTCCAATGGCCGACGACGCAGTTACGGCCGGCTTGAACCGGGCAAGGAGAAGGAGCAGCACACGTTCGCCGGTCACTTGTGGGAGGTCGTTGACAAGGACCGGAACATCTTGAAGGTCTTCGCTGCTCCGACCGATCGCACTCGCGTGGCCATCACCGGCGAGGTGATTGCGCCTCCCCGCCGTCGTCGCCAGCGCGGATCTCGGGGCGGGGGCTCGAGTGATCGATCAGCTGACGAAAAATGGCGAGTGTTCATCCGCGACCACAACATCTTTGTTCGCGACAGCGATAACGACGATGAGATCCAGCTCACAAAAGATGGCTCCGCGGACAGACCGTACGAGTCGCCGCGTTGGTCGCCCGATTCGAAGACACTAGCCGCTTGGTCTGTTGTTCCCGGTGAGAACAAAGAAGTGCACTTGGTCGAGTCGTCGCCGGCGGGCGGCGGTCGAGCTCGACTGAGATCGCGCGGCTACCCTCTGCCAGGCGACCGCTTCGCGTCGTACGAACTGTGTTTGCTGAACGTGGAAGAGAAGCGAGTGTCGCGTCCAAAGGTCGCCGGGTCCGAGTTTGGCCGTCCCCGCGTACGCTGGAGTGACGATGGCCGCAAGCTGTACTACCAATTGACCGACCGCGGCCATCAGCGATTTCGACTCGTCGAAGTGGATATCGAATCGGGCGAATCTCGCAATGTCATCGACGAGAAATCGGAGACGTTCATCTGGACGGCCCACGCCGATCACATGGGCATGCGCAAAATCACCTGGCTCGAGGAAACTGACGAGCTGCTGTTCATGTCGGAGATGGGTGGTTGGCGGCAGCTTTACCTGGTGAGCCGCGAAGGGGGAATCCAGCAGGCGATCACTCCCACCGGCATGGTCGTGCGTGGAGTCGACCGGATCGATGAGCAGCGGCGGGAGGTTTGGTTTCACGCGTGTGGAGCCATCGAGGGGCAAGACCCCTACTTCATTCACTACTACCGCGTGAAGTTCGATGGGACGGAGTTGGCGCCGCTGACCGCCGGCGACGGCACGCACGCCGTTAAGTACTCGCCCGACCGCAGCTACCTGATCGACACCTATTCGCGAGTTGATATGGCTCCGGTGCACGAACTGCGCCGCGTCGCCGACGGCAAGATCGTCTGTGAACTCGAGAAAGCCGATGTCAGTGAATTGGTTGAGTCGGGATGGCGAGCCCCCGATGTTTTTGTCGCGAAAGGTCGCGACGACAAGACGGACATCTGGGGCTTCATTTGTCAGCCCACCGAGTGCGATCCCAATTCCAAGTATCCGATCATCGAGAGCATCTACGCCGGGCCGCACAACTCGCATGTCCCCAAGTCGTTCAGCGCGGCGCGGAGGTTTGCCTCGTTAGTTGATCTCGGATTCGCTGTCGTGAAGATTGACGGCATGGGAACGGCCAATCGCTCCAAGGCGTTTCACGACGTCTGTTGGCACAATCTCAAAGACGCCGGCTTCCCCGACCGAATTCGATGGATCCAAGCCGCCGCGACGAAGTACTCGTTTCTCGACACGTCCCGAGTGGGCGTCTACGGGACGTCGGCCGGCGGGCAGAACGCCGCGGGCGCCCTGCTGTTCCACCCCGACTTCTACAAGGCGGCGGTGGCGGCCTGCGGCTGCCACGATAACCGCATGGACAAGGCGTCGTGGAACGAGCAATGGATGGGATATCCCGTTGGTCCCCACTACAGCGAATCGTCGAACATCGACAACGCCGGACGGCTTCAAGGCAAGTTGTTGCTGATCGTCGGGGAGCTGGACACCAACGTGCCGCCCGAGTCGACGATGCGGTTCGTCGACGCGCTGATCAAAGCGAAAAAGGACTTTGACTTGTTGGTGATGCCCAACACGGGACATTCCAGCGGCGGTTCGTACGGGGCCAGACGATTGAGAGATTTCTTCGTGCGTCATCTACAGGACAAACAGCCGCCCGATCGGAATCGACAGACCGACTAGCGATCTGCAAAGTGGACGTAGTGGACTTCGCCAGAAGTCCGAATCGTCAGCGAGACCGTGATGTATCCGAATCGCAGCGAGACTGTAGTGGACTTCGCCAGAAGTCCGAATCGTCGGCGAGACCGTGGATCCGTAAGTGGTCGACCGTGAGCTATCGTGTTTTGATTTAACGGCGGTCGATCGAGCCGATAGAATGGGCGCGGCAATGGCTACAGCCAACACACTCCGTCACCGCCGTGCGATTTGGGTGGCTGGCGTCGCATTCCTAGGTTTGGCCGCTGTATACACCGTCATGGCAGGCGGACACATGCCCGAGAATCTCGGCGTCACTGACGGACAACTCGCGCCGTGCCCACCGAAACCCAACTGCGTTTGCTCTCAGGCGGACGATGAAGAGCATCGAATCGCACCGTTCGCCTGTGAGGGAGACGTGACGAAGTCGCTGGCTCGAGTCGAACAGATCGTGAAGTCGATGAGACGAAGCACAATCGTCGAACGCTCTTCGCTCTATCTACACGTTGAATTCCGTTCGCGGCTTTTTCGTTTTGTCGACGACGTTGAGTTCCTGGCCGATCCGGCCGCGGGCGTCATCCACGTCCGGTCGGCTTCGCGAACTGGATTCTCCGATATGGGTGTGAACCGCGCGCGTGTGGGCGAGATTGCAAAACAATTCCAACGAGAGGACGGGCGCTCCCCGGACTGACGATGATCGGCGTTCTCTTTTCCGTGCGGACTTTGATTTGGTTGATTGGCGTCGGGCTGCTCCTGTTCTGGATCCTGCGCCGGATCGGACCGGCCGATCCCGACGCCGGGGCAGGGGCGAACCCGGCAGATCTAGTTTTTTTCGGAGCCACGCTGTTGTCTGACGGCCTTACTTACTTCCCCGACTGGTCCGGCGCGATGGAGCGCGAATTCGGAATCCCAAAAGCAGACCTGAAAAAGGTCTACGCGTTGAGTCAAGAGCTGGCCGAGCATCCCCGCGCTGACTGGAGTGACGTTCTGGCGTCGATGTATGAGCCGAGGGCTTGATCGAGCCGCGCGGTCGCCCGAGCCGACACGGTGTAGAATGCCGGCGTTCCGTCAACAGGGAAGCTATGGAGAAGCAAGCGATGACAGGATGCCACGACGTCGCCGCGAGATACCTCGTCGTTGTCGGGATGTTCTTTCTCTCGTTACCGCCGTTTGCCGGTCAGGTGCGAGGCGCCGACAACTGGCCCCAGTTTCGCGGAGCGGGAGCCGCGGGAATTGGCTCGGGGAAACCGCCCATTGAATGGGACGTTGAGTCGGGTCGGAACATCGCCTGGAAAACTCGCGTACCGGGCTTGGGGCACTCGTCGCCGATCGTCTGGGGCGATCGAGTGTTTCTCACCACAGCCGTACACGAGAAGTTGGATGCGCCGGCGCTCTCGACCGGTTGGCTCGGCGGATCGGGCGATCCGATCGAAGAGGAGGGCGACTGGACATGGCAGGTGCGCTGCCTGCGGTTGACCGACGGCGACCTGTTGTGGCAGCGCGACGTGAAGAGCGGCGCGCCGACGATCAAGCGGCACGCCAAAGCGTCTCACGCCAACTGTTCGGTGGCGACCGATGGAAAGCGGGTCGTGGCCTTCTTTGGCTCGGAGGGCCTCTACTGTTTTGATGTGGACGGTCAATTGGAGTGGAAGAAGGACCTCGGCCGCTTGCATTCGGGACCCTATGACGCTCCCAAGCTGGAATGGGGATTCGCCAGTTCGCCGGTGATTCACGATAGCAAGGTGATTCTGCAGTGCGATTGTCTGAACGCTCGATTTGTCGTGGTGCTGGACTTGATGACGGGCCGCGAGTTGCGAAGGATCGTCCGCGACGATGTGGCGACATGGTCGACGCCACTGGTGGTCACCCATCAAGGCCGCACGCAAGTGGTCTGCAATGGCTACCGCCAGATGGCGGGATACGATTTGGAGAGCGGCGAGCAGTTGTGGACGCTGCGCGACGGTGGAGACGTGCCCGTCCCCTCCCCTCTGTTCGCCAACGGTTTGATCTACCTGACCAACTCGCACGGCCGCGCGCCGACGTTCGCCATTGAGCCCACGGCGCGCGGCGATCTGACGCCGTCCGATGACGACGAGGCGGAACGACCCGCCGGCCTCGCTTGGTGGCAGCCGCGAGACGGGTCCTACATCCCGACTCCGTTGGTCTACGACGACCGCTTGTACACGTGCAACGACAATGGCCGATTGGTCGTTCGCAATGCGCTTTCGGGCGAGTTGATCTACCGCAAGCGAATCAGCGCGTCGGGCGCCACGTACTCGGCGTCCGCCGTGGCGGCCAACGGCTTTTTGTACTTCACCGCCGAAACGGGCGTCGTGACCGTCGTCAAAACGGGCGATCAATACGAATTGGCCGCCAAGAATGAGATGGGGGAGATCACCATGTCGACGCCGTCGATCGCTGGCGACCGGTTGCTGATTCGGACGGCCCGCGATCTCTACTGCATCGCCGAAAAACCAGCGGGGGCGAAGCCATGACGGAGGAGTCGAAAGCGGCTCCGAAAGAAGCCAACAGACGCTCGCTCCGTTTCAGCCTGCGCACCTATCTGCTCGCATCGGTCTTGATCGGAGCCATCGGAGCGCCGCTGGCGTACGAGCAGTACCTCTACTGGCAGCGCGAAACGGCCCTCATCCAGATACAGTATGTCGCTGCGAGCGAGATGGCTGAGATGATTCGCTTTCTCTACGAGTCGCCGGCCGAGGCCAATTCGACAAGCACCTATCCCATTCGATTGCGGGGTGACCTCGACAACATCGAGATTGAGGTCGAGGCGCGGCTCAACGCTCTGATCGTCCGAGCTCCGGCGGAGACGATGCTGGAAGTCAAACAAGTCATCGCCGCCATCGATTCGAACTCGACCGCGCCCCCAAATCCGCCGGCCGCGCTGAACGATCCGCCTTCCGCCGCCGAAATCGAGGCAGCACTGCAGAGGTTCCTCGAGGAGTAGGTTTGTCGTGGAGTAGGGTCCGTCGACGAAGTGTGCTCGCGCGGCCGCGCTCGCCACTACAGCCCAAGTGCTTTGCGCAGGAACTCGGCCAGCGCAGAGGAGTCGAGCCGCGTTGTGAGTTGTTCGACAACTGAGTAGCTCGCGACACCGAACAACGGCGGTGCGTTTTCAAACATGAAGTCAAACAAGAGCAGCGCGCCAAAGAGACTGGCCACATTCCATCGCTTGAGCAGCTTGGTGACTTCTAATCCGCAACGCAAGGCGGAGACGACGATGAAGACGAGGCCGACCCAGAACCAGATCTTGTTGCCGAACGCCGACGCCCATTCGCGCGGCAGAGCTTGAAAGATGGTATAAGAACCCAGCGCGACCAGGACAGCATACATCAGCACCACAGCGATATTGAATAGTCGCTCGGCGCAACGTCCCAGAAATTCGGCTGGCGCGGAGTTCTCCTCCGCTTGGTCGACATCCCAGATTTCGGTCGCCAGGCGGCGCGTGCTTTCCAAGGTTGAATCAAGCATTTGCTCAGTAATTTCTCCGAGACGGTGTGGAACGTGGGGGCTTTTACCGGCGCAGCGAGGGCGACGTCAATGTCATTTCGATGATTGACTCGAAGCGCACCACTCCCAGCAGGAAATGGAACGATGTTGAGCGATACGCATCCGGTCACGATTGCGTTTTTGGGGCCACTGATTCTCTGCGCGGCGCTCGCGGGGGCGGACGAAAAAGAGAGCGTCGTCGAGGTGTCCGATCGACGAGAGTTGCTGCTGGACGGCCATCTCTTCGACCGGATCGAGTCGTTGTCGTTCCGCCTGCACTCGCCGTCGCCGCGAGAGAAGGTTCTGGACTTCGACGCGCCGTGGGAAGGCCGTCCGAGCTTCGGCATATCGGTGTGTGGATATCCGGTGGTGTTCCAGGACGGCGACAAGTTCCGCATGTACTACACGTCCTACTACGGATTGCGGCTCAAGCCGGCCGACCCCGCGCGACAGTTCACCTGTTACTGTGAGAGCGACGATGGAATCCACTGGCGGCGAGTGGATCTCGGGAGGGTTGAGTTCGCTGGCGGCCGCGCGAACAACATCATGCGACGGGGACCTGAGTGCCACAATTTCGCGCCGTTTATCGACACCCGGCCCGGCGTGCCGGAGAGCGAACGTTACAAGGCGATTGGCGGCAACGGCAAAGCGTACGCGTTCGCGTCGGCCGACGGAATCTCTTGGCGAAAACTGAATGAGGAGCCGATCCTCGACGGTGAAGAAGAAGCATTCGATCGCTACGGAGCCATTCGTTGGGGCAACAACCCGGGCAAGGAGCGAGCCATTCTTGACTCGCTGAACGTGGCGTTTTGGGATCCGGCCTCAGAAAGATATGTCCTCTATTTCCGCGCGTACCTGCCTTGTTTGTCGCGTGACGGCAAACGAAATCTGCCGGAGACTCGCTCCGTTATGCGATGCGTGTCGAAGGACTTTGTCAATTGGGAGCAGATTGAGCCGATCGACTACGGCGAGCCGCGCCGCGAGTGGATCCACTCACTTTACACAACCGCGTTGCAGCCCTACTCGCGCAGTCCGCACGTCTACCTGGGGATGCCGCTGCGCACGTCGCCGCGGAGACCATTTCACGGCACTTCGTTTGGGCTGAGCGAATCGGCCTTCATGTACAGCCGCGACGCGAAGCGGTTCGCATTGGTCGACGAGCCGTTCTTGCGGCCCGGCCGCGATCAGAAGAACTGGTCCAAGCACGGCAACATGATGGCGTGGGGAATGTTGCGGACGGCTCCCGACGAATTGTCGGTCTACTACCTCCAGCACGACCATCAAGACGATTCATTCCTGCGACGAGGTGTGCTGCGCGTCGACGGGTTTCGCTCGCTGCACGCGGCGGGGTTTCCGGGTGGTACGGCCATTAGCAAGCCGATTGTCTTTCACGGCGACCGCTTGGAGATCAACGCCGCAACGGGAGCTGGTGGAGGAATCCGGATCGGCTTTCTCGATGCAAAGACACTGGAGCCTCTGCCTGACTTCGGCGAGAGCAATGAGTTCTTCGGCGATCAGATTCAGCATTTTGTTCATTTCGGCAAGAGGCGAGATTTGTCGACGCTGTCCGGGCGCGCGGTCAGGATGAAGATCACCATGTACGCTGCGGACTTGTATTCCCTGAAGTTCTCGAAACCGTAGAGTTAGAGCACATGCCATTTTACTATTCGCTACAGGATTTCTCCGAAGCCGATCAACCCCGCGTGGCCGGCCGACTGCTAGCGCTGCGCAACTTGCTTGAGTTTGGTGTGGGCTCCGCGGGCGAGGATGACTACATCGCTCCCATTCCTCAGCGCACGATAAACGAGACGTTGTTGCTGGCGACGTGGAACATTCGTGAATTCGACGCGGCCAGCTACGGGGCTCGCGTTCCCGAAGCGATGTTGTATATCGCGGAGATTATTTCTCGCTTTGACATCGTGGCGATTCAAGAGGTGCGCGAAGACCTGCGGCCCCTCGAGAAGCTCCGCAACATCCTGGGGCGCTATTGGCGGTACGTCGTGTCCGACGTCACTCTCGGCGATCCTGGGAACAGTGAACGTCTGGCGATCATGTTCGACTCGCGCAAGGTTCGGTTTTCAGGACTCGCCGGCGAGATCGTGATCCCCGGCAGCGACGGATCGGCGGCCGAACAGCTGGCCCGGACGCCGACGATTGTGGGCTTCAAATCCGGTTGGTTTCCATTTGCTCTCTGCCCCGTCCATATTCTCTACGGCCAGAGCGACGCCAACGACGCGGACCGCGTTCGCGAGATCGAGACGATCGCCCAGCACCTCGTCGAACGGGTCGTCGACGTGCGCAAGAAGCGCACGAAGGACCCCGAGTTTCATTCGGAGTTCGAGAACGTCTTTCTACTGGGAGACTTCAACGTGTTCTCGACAAATGATGATACGTATGCGGCGTTGACGGCGAGCTACGCTGGCGGGGCG
>JASMLW010000502.1 GCA_030748485.1 Pirellulaceae bacterium | reverse complement strand
CAGCAACTGCAACTGCGTTCGCACCGTTGAGCCATCAGTGGGGGGCGGTGGAATCTCGAACGGTTGAGTTACTCCGGCACGCAATTGTTTTGATAAGGCTCGGACGTGGCCGAATGGGCTGAGAATCGAGAGGTCCCCCGTGTGCTTGTCGGCGAGACAATCCACGAGCGCCGCGACGAGATCGGCGTTCATGTTTTCTCGCAGTGCGCACAACGCGAGCGCCGAATCGAGCCGTTCCCGCGGACTTAATCCATCGCAGGCCAGCAACTTTGTCAGTGGCAATTCGTTATCGCCGAGCCAGCCGAGTAAGTCGCCAGCCGGAAGATCCGTTCCAGTGAGTTCCAAAAACCAAATCGCATCGAGCAGCGACCGCAGACCGGCGTGTCGTTTCCGCAGCCGCTCAAACTCAGCCAGCCAACGCCGAGGCGCCGCTTCGCGCAACCGAGACTCAACGACCGAGAGGCTGCGGCCACCGTGAACGCAGTCTTTGAATTCACCCAATAGACATTCCATTCGGGCGAGCCACTCGTCAACGTCCTCGACGATCTCGGGGAGAGCGCGGGGGAAACGATGGCGAAGTCGCGTCAACGCCGCTTCCATCTGCTGGATGTCGGTCGCATCGATGGTCGCCTGCTGCGCGGGTAGCGTACGCCGCCAGGGGAAACTGCGCCAGGCCAGCCGTCCGTCCGCCGATTGCTCCGGGTGGCCGGGCAGCAGGTGCAGATGCTTTTTCAGTAGCAGCCGGGCTCGGGCCATGCCCTGTTGGCGTTTTCGTCCGCGGTCGAATTCCGGCTGCATCCACGTCGGTCCGCGATTAGGATTCGATACGTCGTCACTGCCTGAGCGGCGGCTATTTGAGTGACTGCAGATAGGCCAGCAAGTCACTCAATTCATCCAATCGTATGGTCTGCTCCAATCCCTGCGGCATGATCGAGGTTTTGCTTCGAGCGATCTCCTCGATATCTGCGCGGGCGACCTCAGTTTCTTCGCGCTGGGCATTGCGTAGCACGATCGCGGTAGGAGTCGCGTGCTGGATGACGCCTTGATGCGTCCGGCCATCTCGCGTGACAACGGAAAACGTCTCGTACTCGTTCACCAGTGTGCTGCTGGGAAAGAGTATCGATTCGAGCAAGTCCACGCGGCGGCGCACGCGACCAATGCGCGAGAGATCAGGCCCGATCACGCCGCCCTCTCCCTGCACGCGATGGCAGGCGCCGCAGGCGGCTCGATTGCTGAAGAAGACAAGCTTGCCGTGCGCCGCGTTGCCGGACGTCAGTTGCTTTTCGACCTGCCGCAGTCGCGCCGCCTTCTTCGCGTCGTCGACGCTGATTTTCATTATTAGAGGTTGAGCCGAGTCGCGAACTTCGGCGGAGAAATTCGCCAGCGCGTCTCGCAGTTGTGCAGGGCTAATGGCGGTCTGCGAAGAAGAGCGCTCGAGCGCGCTGACCAAGCGGTGTCCGAGTTCCCGATCGGGCTTCTCGATTCGCTCGACCGCCGCCAACAGGGGCGGCAACTCGAGTGGCCCAACTCGGGAAACCAGTTCGACTGTCGCCCGCTGCTGGGGAGGGCTCAACTTGGCGGCGGCCAAAGCGCGAGCAGCATCGAGCCGCTCGAACGGCAGCGCCTTGGAGTCGAGAATCCGACCGCGCAGCGCGCCGAAGGCCGAAGCGGGCAGCGGCAATCCCCGTCGCGCCAGGCAGCTCCAGGCAGCCACTCGGAGGGCGGGCGTTGAGTTAGCGTCGGTCGCCAGCCTGGCAATCGTCTTGTCGAGTTTGCTTGACGGCTGTCCGTCGAGGGCTCCGATCGCTTTCAACTGAGTGGCCGCGTCCCCGTTCAGCAGGATCTGTTCCAGAGGTTCGACCCAAAGATCGGGCACGTCGTTCATTCTCGCTAGGGCGGTCAGAATGACGTCGTTCACTGCGGCGGCCGTTTCTCTCGACGCCAGCGCATTGCGGAGCAATTCCTGCGTTTTGGCTTCGCCGCCAAACGCGATGATCGCGCCGCGCGCCAACCGCGATTCGGCCGCCGTCGGTTCACTACTGATGCTCCAGTCGTTGAGGAAACCGAGGACTTGATCACTCCACCCCTCACGCGCTGTCACGATTCGCAACGTCGCCTGTCGGACGGCCAGATCGTTCGATTCGAGCAATCGAGCGACGTGCGACTGCTTCAGTTTCGCCGGCGCCATCTGGTCCAGGGCGGTGAGCGCCGCGTGCTGGGTTCGCGGATTGGCGGAGGCAAGTCCTTTCAGCGTCTCGTCGAAATCACCAATCTCAATCAATGCGTAGATGTGGGCGTGCATCAGGAAGTCGTCGCCACCGCGGGCGACCGATCGCAGCAAGGGCTCGACCGCCGCGCTCGCGCCGATCTGTCCCAACGCAGTAGCCGCCGCGCGTCGCGACGGGGCGTCATCGCCGGTGAGGATTTCGATGAGATGCGTCGTGGACGGCCCGTCTCGCAAAACTCCCACGCTCCGTACGGTCGCTTGCCTAACGGTGAGGTCTTCATCGCGGAGGCCGCGCCGCAAGGCGGCGATCGCTTGTGGCGTTGAGGATGTGGGGCTTCCCTGGTTGGATTCCAGCGACCGACGGGAGCGGACGTCTGGCACTGCCACTTGTGGCGAGGCGATACGGGACAGCGACCAGATCGCGTTGCGGCGCAACTGAGCCGACTCCGACTCGAGACCGGCCGCCAATTCGCTGACACTCGATCGCGCAGCCAACAACTCAATCGCGCGATCTCGAACAACTGGGCGAGGATCGTCCAACCGGCGCACCAACGCTGGGGAGGGCGCATCGGTCCACGCCAGCTCCAGCCCGCGCGGGTCGGTGGTCGGGACGACGCCCGTTCGTCGAATTCGATAGATGGCTCCCAAGATGTTGGGCTTGGCTACCTTGGATTGCGGGCAGCTGATGCGGAACCAGCCACCCGTATCGATCACCAGCAGACTGCCGTCGGCGTCCTCGAAAACATCGGTGGGATGAAAATCCGTACTAGTTGACGACAGGAAAACTTTGTCGTGCGAACGAAAGGTGGCTCCCATCCGTTCGATCCGCGTGTGCATGACGCGGGCCGTGTTGAATTGAGTGGCGAACAGCGTGTCTTTGAACTCGTCGCCCCACGCTGTGCTGCGGTACCTGGTCAAGCCCGAAGGCGCCACTTGTCCCCAGCGACTGAGCGCCGGCAGTCGATAGCCGGTCTGTTTCAGAACTGGCGGGTTGTAGTCCTTGGGGCCGGCGGTCGCGCCGCGAACCCAATGAATGAGCGCGTCGTGGCGACCGTCTACGCTGTCGAAGATGGGACACGTCGTGATCAATTCTCCAGCGGGCGTGAACACGACCTCAACTGGATTGATGCCGCCATTTCCAAAAACCTCGACGTCACCGCCGTCCGGTCGGCAGGAGAAGACGCCGGCCGCCGTCCCTTTGGCGGCGCGTTTTCCATCGGTCCCCACGAGATCGTAGCCGAAGATTCCGCCAGAGAAATAGAGCCGCCCGTTGGGACCCAAATAGGCGCCGTGCTGGTTCGCCTTGCCATTCAGTTCCATGTAGCCGACCAGCTTGTCTCGCTTGTCGGCCACGCCGTCTCCGTCCGTGTCTTCCAACCGCCATAAGTAAGGCGACGACAGCACGAACAGGGCGCCTTGATGCCACAGCGCTCCCTCGGGCATGACGAGTTTGTCGGCGAAGATCGTGCTCTTGTCGAACTTGCCGTCGTCGTCGGTGTCCTCCAACATCCGAATGAAGCGGCCGCGTTGCTTGAGCAGGTCCTCTTTCTCCAGGTTGTTGCCGCTCGACTCGGCGATGAACAGCCGACCGCGCTCGTCAAAACAAGCCATCATCGGATGCTTCACCAACGGCGGCGCGGCGGCGAGTTCGACTGTGAACCCCTCCGGAACCTGCAGCGGCGGCGGCGTGAAATCCTCGGCGGCGAGCTGACTAGCCGCCAAGAGATGAAAAGTCATCGCGGCGGCAAGTCCCACCATCGGGAGTGGGCGAACGACAACCGAACTGTGCATCTCGAACGACTCCCTGCGTGTCATCCCGCGAAGTCAGGAGGAAGTATTTCCGGCCGCGACAGCTTACCATTCGTCGTTGAGCGCCGCAGCAACACAACCGGCTGACCGGCGATTATCATGACGGGCTGCCCACCCGCCCCACATCGTCGTGAACTCGCCGTGAACTCGCCGTGAACTCGTCGTTAACTCACCGCGCGTTCGTCCTTTGGTTGAGTACGGATGAGCAAGAGTTTCTGGTGATCGGCCGTTGCGAGAGAATTCTGGGAGAGATCAGATGTCCACCGCCGCAGACCAAATGATGGATCAGTACCGCGCGCGAACTCCGCGCTCGCGCGAGCTCGCCGCCGATGCGCAGGAGACCTTTCCAGCCGGAATTACTCACGACGCGCGCCTGTTTCAACCGTACCCGATCTACATCGAACGCGCGAGCGGGTCGCGCAAGTGGGATGTCGACGGAAACGAATACGTGGACTTCGTCGGCGGCCACGGAGCGCTGCTGTTTGGCCACGCTCATCCGGAGATCACCGCGGCCATCGCTTCGCAAGTGTCGCACGGCAGTCACTACGGAGCGTGTCACGAGTTGGAGTTGCGTTGGGCTCAGGCTGTTCAACGCCTGATGCCTGCTTGCGAGTTAGTCCGCTTTACAGGTTCGGGCACGGAGGCGACGCTGCTGGCGTTGAGATTGGCTCGCGCTTTCTCAGAAAAGCCGCGCGTGCTTCGCTTCAACACCCACTTCCACGGCTGGCACGATCATGTGGCGTTTGGAGTAAAGTCGCGCCACGACGGTTCGGCCAGCGCCGGCGTGCTGCCGGAATTGGCCGAAAATGTTGTCATGTGTCCGCCGGGCGATTTGCATCGCGTCGAACAGTTGTTGGCGACTGACGATGGAATCGCGGCTGTCTTGGTCGAGCCGACGGGAGCTACGTTCGGACAAGTGCCGCTGCCGCCCGGCTACATCAACGGGCTCAGAGAGCTGACGACGCGTCACGGCGTCCTCTTGATCATGGACGAAGTGGTGACCGGTTTTCGCTGCAGTCCGCACGGCGCTCAAGGCATTTTCGGCGTGACCCCCGACCTGACCACACTCGCAAAAGTTCTCGCCGGCGGACTGCCTGGCGGAGCGCTCGGTGGCCGCCGCGAAATCATGGCGTTGCTCGATCCGGACGAATGCCGGCGACTGGGTCGCGAGAAGATTCTGCATCACGGTACGTTCAATGCGAACCCGGTCTCCGCGACGGCCGGTCTGCAGGCGCTGGAAATGGTTGAGCAAACGGACGCCTGCGAAAGAGCGAGCGGATTCGGTGCGAGGTTGAGAGCCGAGCTCAGTCGAGCGATCGATGACGCCGGGCTGAATTGGAGCGTCTACGGCGGCTACTCCGGCTTCCACATCTTCACCAACCCGACCGACCTGCCGATCACGTCCGACGATTTGAATGCCGGGCGGGTCGACTATCCGACGATCAAGTCGGCCGCCGCCTCACCGGCCGCGGCGGCGATGCGGCTCGGTCTCTTGATCCAAGGCGTCGATATCTTCGGCTGGCCGGGTGGCGTGGCATCCAGCGTTCACACGGACGACGATCTGGCCAAAACTGTTGCGGCCTTCCGGCAAACCCTGATCAATGTGAAATGACCCACTCCCCGCAATGCGCAACATCGAGGAAGCGTTGCTTCCTGGCGGTGGCGCTTGCGAGGAGTGGGCAGCGGGATTGCGGTCAGCGGCTGGCGACGACGGCGAGGCGAGTCGTCGAGGCCGGTTGGGGCGCGCCCAACCTGCTGCTCAGCCACTGCTGATCGTTCATGCTCAGATGCTGGAGCGGCACGCTGACGGTGCGGCCATCGCGTTTCAAGAGTTGCACGGCTCCGTCTTTCACTCCGACCAAGGACGCGGCAACCTGGTGTTCGCCGGTGCTGTCCGTCCACGTGCGTTGGGCGAGCATCTCGCGGCCGCCTGTCTCGCGTTCCAGCGGTTGTTGCTGAGCCTTTTGGCGTTCGCGTTCGAGTCGCTGAGCGATGAGCACGTCGCGACGAGCTGCGCGGCTGGCCAACATCTCTTCGCGCTGCTTGATCGTCCGCGCGATCCGCGCGGGTTTCAAGCGCGCTCGTCGCGAGGCGGCTTGCGCGGCGAGGTATTGTTTCTGAGCTGCGACGGGATTGAATCCGCCGCCGCGGGCGAATCCGGGATTGAATCCGGTGTTGAAGCTGGTCGCGTACGCCACGGCTCCGCCGCCGAAGCCTCCACTTTTTCCTCCTCCTCCTCCTCCGCCACCACCGCAGGCGCGCGATGTGTCGGCGCAGACTAACGCGAATAGACAAGCAGACGCCGCAATAGAGAACACTACGGACTTTGACATGACCTCATCTCCGTGCAAGAGAAACTCAAGAGAAACTACTGCCCCTTCGAATCAAAAAACTCGTCAATCATTCGGTCGGCGTCGGCGTCCGTGCAGACTTTTACGATACGGCCTCCAGCGGCCTGCAACTCCTCCCAACCCGTGTGCTTTTTGTCCCAGCGGCCGCCTTTGGCTTGCCAGATTGGGCGCAGCGCTTTGAATCCACCCTCGACGCCGACAACCGCGCGCCCGGCGCGCAGCGTATTCATGATCAATTCGGTTTGTTCACCGAGCCGTTCGGTTTTTCCGGCGCAATAGAACACGGCGTCGAAGTCCTGCGGATTGACTTGATCCAACTGTCGATCGATGTGCAGTCTCGCGCCGCTCGAAGACTTCGCTTGACCGCCGCCAACGGATGCGGTCAGGAATTGCACTCCGTTCTGCTTGAGCGAATCGGTGATCGCGGCGTACGACTTGTCGCTGAATCCGTAGGGTGAGACAACCACCAGCGCTGCTCCCCGTCCGCCGGTGGCCATGGGTCCTGACCGACCGGCCGACGCGACAGAGATGATCATCCCGACGATCGACGCCGCACCGATGGCGGCCGCGGCGCCGCCGGCGATCCACAGTCCGACTCGCCGACGCGGCGCGGGGGCGGGCCCACGCAACGTGCGAGCCGCTGCGGCCGTCGGCGGATTGTTCAAGCCAATATCGGCGAGTGGCTCGACGCCCGCCAGCGAATCGAGTTCTGGCAGCGGAGCGGACTCCCGGCCGACAGGTGCGAGGGAAACGGTGGGAGCTAGTCCAGTTGTCTCCGCAGCCG
Organism: Pirellulaceae bacterium; assembly: GCA_030748485.1. GTDB lineage: Bacteria > Planctomycetota > Planctomycetia > Pirellulales > Pirellulaceae > JASMLW01. The sequence goes on along the minus strand of JASMLW010000502.1, from coordinate 2,263 downwards.
TTTCATCAGCCACTGGAATCAGTGGTTGCAACGGTGCGGCGAGAGCCAATCCGTCGTTGGCGCCTTGCTGAAGATCTCGATAAGCCGCTTCGAGTTCTTCGATGAAGGCCCGCGCGGTGGGGTGCCGGTTCTCCGGGCGTTTAGCCAGCGCGCGGCGTATCGCGATGTCGAGCCGTTCGGGAATGTCCGACCTCTCCGCGGCGAGGCTCGGCGCAGGTTGCTCGCGGTGGGCAATCAGACGTTCCACCGCCGTCTCGCCCTTGTACGGCGGCCGGCCGGTGAGCAGGTAATGCAACGTGCAGCCGAGCGAATAGACGTCGGCTCGCGCGTCGGCGCTGCGGGCGTTCATCGCTTGTTCCGGCGACATGTAGTCGATCGTTCCCAACACGGCTCCGGTTTGAGTCATCGCCGAGCCGTCGGCTCCGAGTTGAAAGCGAGCCAGCCCCATGTCGAGGATCTTGACCGTGCCCTCGGCGTCGAGCATCAAGTTGTGCGGTTTGATGTCGCGATGAATGATGCCGCGTTCGTGAGCGTGGACGAGCGCCCGCGCGGTCTGCACGATGACTCGAATCGCAGCGGCGGGAGACATCGGACCATGGTGCTTGACGTACCGGGCCAGATCGCTGCCGCGAATCAACTCCATCGCCAAGTAAGGAATCCCGTCCGACTCATCAGCGTGGTGGGCGGCGACGATGTTCGGATGTTGCAGCGATGAAATGGCTCGCGCCTCGTTGCGAAACCGGTCCAAGTGTTTTTGAGATTCGCGAGTACTCGAGTGCAGAACCTTGAGGCAGACGTCTTCGTCGGAGCCGCGCCGGCGGCCGCGGTACACTTGCCCCATGCCCCCCTGTCCGATCTTCTCCAACACCACGTAGTCGCCGAGCATCAGTCCTTTCCAGCGCCCGCGAATCAGAGCTCGCGCTTGGAACGGAGACAACAGATTGTCGTCGACCATCTGGTCCGCGACTGTCTGCGTATCGATCGCGGCGCCGGTGAGGCTCGCCTTGTCGATCGACTGTCGAATCGCTGCGACCTGAGCTGCATCGAACAGCCGGCTCTTCTCCAAGTAGTTGAGAAAACGCGTCAGCGAAACTACCCGATCGCGCGGCTTCGGGGCCGGCGATTCGTCGACGGTGGGCGCCGCCGCCTGGCCCTCGGTGTCGTACTGAGCCGCCTCGATCCAGTCGCGCAGCTGGTCGGTATCGGCGGCCGAACCGGCTGACTTCCGCCGCAACGCCAGCACCAAACTGTCGGACTGCTGAAAAAACTCGTCCGTCCGTTGACGACAATCGGGACAAGAGTCGAGATGGCGGTCCAGCGTGTCGGCCTGCATCTCCGGCAGACTTCCCGCAGCGTATGAAGCCAGAACCGTTTCGTCCGGGCACGGTGAGCGGAGTGTGGGAGTCATGGTGGAATCGCCAATGCGTCCTGTCTACGCCGGGTCGCCCGGAGGGCGCCAGGGCGGGAGCCGAGCGGTCGGCTAACCGCTCTAGCCCCGAAACCAACGAAGTGTTGGCGCTCCCGACATCGTCTCTGTTCGAATTAAGAACGTTGGGGCGCAACTCCACCTTTCAAAAAAAGTGGGCGATTGTCCAGCCTTTCCGCGTAAATCGTTTGTGGAAAACGATTAATCTTCGACGAGATCCTTGAGCAAGAGCCGCAATCGGCGGCGAATGCGATAGTTGGCTTGCCTGACCGCCGCCGGCTGCATCCCCAGTTCGGCCGCCACATCCGCTGCGGACTCGCCGGCCACCGCCACCCGCTGAAAGGCTCGCCAATTCTGATCGCTGAAGTCGCTGCGAATCATCTCCATCGCGCGATGCACCAACAACGATCGCTCGTTCTCGACGTCCTGGGCGGATTCTTCCAGCAGCGAATCCTCGATCTCCCCCAACATTTGCTGAGCCTGGCTGCCCCCTTGAGCGGCTGGCTGGCCGGCCGCGCGGCGGACGTGGTCGATGATCTTGTAGCGAACGATCGACTTCAACCAGCAACGAAATGACCCCTCTTCGCGACGCGGCGAAAATCCCGGAAGTTGACGGGCCACCGCGCGAAACGTCTCTTGGAAAATGTCCGAAGCGTCTGTGTCTTGCAATCCCGTCTGCTTGCACCAGCGCTGGATGAGCGGTCCATAGAGATGCACCAAGTGTTCCCAGGCCCGTTGGTCATTGGCCTGCGCGCGATGAAGAAGGCTGAGGTTGGTGGACGGATCCGGTGTCACAGAGACTTTCCCAGGGGCGCAACTGCCATGCCGCTTTGATTT
>JASMLW010000501.1 GCA_030748485.1 Pirellulaceae bacterium | reverse complement strand
AGTTCGCCGGGCGTCTGCGCATCGAGCGTTTCGAGCCCGCAACGGCTCATCAAAACCGACAGCGATTGCGGATTGAAGTAGTTGATGTGTTCGTGATCAAACGTGCCGGACTGTGTCCCCAACGTGGCGACATCGAACCCTCGTCCGTTCGGGCAGCTCAAGATCACGATACCGCCGGGCCGCAGCATTCGCCGGCAATGGTTGAGGAAATCTTTGGGGGAGAAGAGGTGTTCGAGGACTTCAAAGGCGGCGACGACATCGGCGAATTCTGTTTCGCTGACATCCTCGACGAACTGCTCGAGAACTTCGAAGCCGCGTTGGCGACAGGTTTGCGCCAGTGCGGGCGTCGGCTCGAGCGCTACGATGCGGTCGACGACGTCCAGCTTGCGAACTTCTTCGCAGAACGTGCCGAAGGCGGCTCCGACTTCGAGCAGCGTGCCGCCGCGGAGTCCGAACTGTTCGCAGTAGCCGGCCAACCGCTCGGCCCGCGGCGCAAAGATCCGTTCTCGGCGCACCTGCTCGGTGGCCGGATAGATGTGTTCATTCCAGTACGCGTAGTTCTGCGACTGACTATAGAATTCGTGGAGCAAGTCGAGCGACGGGCGCGGATTCGTGTAGATCGTCCGGCATTCGCAACAGGCCTCGTATGCAAAGCCCTGCTTTTGACCGTACGGTTGAGCCGAACTGCAACCACAAGCCGGGCACGCGGCGGCGACCCACCGCTCCCGCCGTTCCAACAGGAAGTTGCGATCGGCGTCGACGCAGTGTTGTTTGTCCGCCATGAGGTCCGCCGGGCGGATCTGCTCTTCAGAGATGTTCGACATCGGGGTCGCCTTTCAAATCCAGGATTGCCTGGACCACCTTTCCAGTTGCCTGGTCTTCTCGGTTTGCCCGCAAAACGCAGCGACGAAGACCTGCCGGTAGTCGGCGGTGCACTGTGTGCCCGAATGGACTCCCAGCGTATCGAAGATGATGCAATCGCCCGCTCGTCCGGTTCCGAACTCCACTTCGCCGTCAAGTGCGTCGACGATCGTTTCGCTGGGGTAGGCTTCGTCGACGCCCCTCTGAAAGACTCGATGGTACGTCTGCATCATTCCGGGCGGATTGCGGTGAGTATCTGGTTTGAATCGAATGGGCCCGTGCGCGACTTCCACGTCCGTCAACAGAACCATGGCTTTCACCTGGTCGACAATACGATCGACGTGCCACCGATCGCCCTGCGGAGCCGGGTCCAAACGTTCGGCGAGCACGTACCCGCACTCGGTGTCGGTGTCGAAGTAGCGACTGGTGATTTCGGCGAGTCTGTCGTCGGTTAACAGCCGCCGCACGGTGGCCGGTGCGAGCGCCGCGTGTTGGCGGTGAAAATTGACGCGCAGTCGTTGGTTTTCGCGGTAGTTGCCGTAGAAGTACGACGCCAGCGAGCGCTCGTCCTTGATCGTGCCCCGTTCTTCTCGATCGGCGAACACTTCCCGCCACTGCGTTTCCAGTACGGACATTTCGTCGATCGCTTGGGCGACCGTATCGGCGTCCCACCAGCCTCGACAAACGGCCACTCCCGACGTTCGCAGTTGTTCGGCCGCCGTCGCGATCAGTTCCTCATCCGCGCCGTCAGCCGTGCGAGGTCGCCTCCGTCGAGCGGTGAAGCGTTCGTTCGTAAGCCGCTCGTAAACGCTGGCGAAACGTTCAAAGTCGTTTTGCAACATGCTCCCCTGCCAACGGTCCATTGGCCGCCGCGCGCTGCGCGAGACCTTTTCGATACGGCGAGTGATCGACGAGTACAGTGACATCGTATTCGCTCCTTTCATTTGTTCAGGCGACCCGTTTGTCGGCCCGCTCGTACTTGTTGAGCTGTTCGGCGTCCTGCAGATGCACCGGCCCGAAGGACGAAGGCTCTCCCCACACGTTCTCTTTCCACCAGGAACCGTCTTCAATCCACCAAACTCGCGGATTGCGAAACGTGTCGGCCGTGGCGTCGAACTGCTGTTCGGTCATGCCGACATAGTCGAGCCATCGTTCGAGGTCTCGGCGCGGCTTGACGTGATCGTATTTCCGCACCATCTCAATCGCCTGTTCGCGGCTCAGATAGCCATCGCGGACGTCTTTACTGGCGTGGTCCGAGGCTCGCCCGTAGCCGAACTTGATGAACTTCATGTAGTCGTGCAAACCGTTTTCGTGCATGTCGTCGAGGTTTGACATGGTGCGATACGTCCGCTCGAACGGCTGCCGAGCGAACTCAAACTGATACTTGTCGTGCATCAGCCGCGCGTGTTCGTTGGGATCCCAACGGAAGTAGTTGCCGACGTAGACGCCCCGCACGCCGACACGAGCCAGGTCCTTGTCGGCCGGGAATCGCAGCCAGGTCAGGTCTTGTTCGCGCAGCTCGGCCCGCTCGACCATGTCTTTCCAGCCGTAGCCGCGGAGGTCGTGCTCCATGACGGTTCGTTTGTTGTATTCGACATAGTCGTCGGCGGAGAACATGCCGGCGACGGTCCAGGTGATTTCGCCCCACACGAGCAACGGGATGTTGAACTGCACGGCGGTTCGCACCGGGACAATTTTGATGCCGGCGTGACCGTGCCAGTTCATGTCGCCCATCAACTCGAAACCGAGGCGATTCAGTTTGCGAAGCGTATCGACGCTGGGACCAAAGACGACGTGATCAACGCCCAGGACGTCCCGCATGCGGTCGAGATTTCCTTGTCCCTCGGCCAAGTAGTTGTTGCCGTGATAGGTGACCAGCAGCGGCTTCATGCCGTAGATCTCTTTGACCAGATACGTCTGCCAGTACGAGTCTTTGCCGCCGCTGACAGGGACGATGCAGTCGTATTCGGCGTCGTTGCGGCCGCGATACTGCTCGACGAGTTGCTCGAAGCGACTCCGTCGATCGTCCCAGAAGTCCGCGGTCGCAAGTTCGGCGACTTCCTCCGCAGTTCGACATGCGCTGCAGACGCCATCGTCGTCAAATAGCGTGTTGACGGCGGCGCCCGGGTAAACGCATTGGCGACAGTATTGCATCGGCGTTCCTCTCACGGTCGTTAGGCGGCGTCCTGATGAATTCCCACACCCAAACACGGTTCGCGCACGTTGAGGCCTTGTTCGAACAGATGGCGTTTGGCTTGGTAGACGCTGTTTTCGGTGTAGTTAAAGATGTTGGCGGCGGCCACCGCGTCGGCGCCGGCCGACAAAGCGGCGCTAAAATGATCCCACTCGCCGACGCCGCCCAGTGCGATGACGGGAACATCGACGGACGACGCTACGGAGTGGATCAAGTCGGTGTCGTATCCCCGGCCTCGTCCGTCCTCATCGATCGACTGAATCAATATCTCTCCCGCGCCTCGGTCGGCGGCCTCGCGAACCCAGTCGGCAGGCGTCCGTTGAGTTGCTTGGCGCCCGCCGGCGGTCATCACCTCCCAATCGCGGTCGCCGTCGCGGCGAGCGTCGACGCCGACGATGACGCACTGCGAGCCGTGGCTCTTGGCCGCCGCGTCGATCAAACCGGGGTCGGCCAACGCCGCCGTATTGATCACGACCTTGTCGGCGCCTCGGCGAACTCGCTGGTCGATGTGGTCGAGTGTGCGGATGCCGCCGCCGAACGTGAGCGGCATGAAACAGCGCTGCGAGATCTCCTCAAGAATTGACAAGATGTCCCCGTGATTGGCCGACTGCAGATCATCCCGCCCGAGGTCGTACGTGTCTTGCCGGCTGATGTCCAGATAAATCAACTCGTCCGACGCCCAATCGCTCAGCCGCTCAACGATCGTGGTCGGATCGCCGAGTCGCTGGTAGCGGCGAAAACGTTTGCTTTGCACGCAAACGCCCTGTCGCATCAAGACGACGGGAATGAGTCGATTCTTCAGCATCAGGCCGCTTCGGTTCGTTGATAGAGAAACTCGCGATAGTCGCCCTCGCTGCCGTGGAATAGATCGAATCGTTTGTAGAGTTGTTTGAGCTGGGCGGCGTCGAGCGGGTAGCGCGACGCCGGGATGCGCTCGAAGCCGCGATTGACGACGCCGCGGCGGTCCATGTTGTTGTGCAGGAAGTACGACTTGACGACGCGCTGCACTTGCCCCATGTATTCGACCAGCGTCTCCCACGGCACTTCGGAGAAGCTAAACGAATTGAAGAAAACGTCGACCGATTGGTCGGCCAATTCCGGCAGTGCGAAGTTGGGCATCAGCACGGCCGCCTGGTCTTTCCACGCTTCGCCTTGGGGCGTCGCCTCTTCGCCGTACAGCAGAACCTGGCGATCGGGGAAACAGCAAAGCAGATAGTAGGCCGCCAATACGAGCGTTTCCGGCAGGTCGAAGTCGACATAGGTCGCCGCGGGCCGGTCGCGGAGAAAGAAGTACGGAGCGCCGCCGTAACCGCCCCCGATCTCGACAATCAACGGATGGGCGACATCCTGCGTCAGCGACCGCAGTTGCTCGGAGAGCGCGTGAAAGCGAGTCGCCTTGGGAACGACCAGTTGCCCATCGATCTGATACCCCCAGGGATTTCCCACGCGCGGCGCGCGAAGCATCTCGACCTCGCCGTCACAGATCTCACGCCAGATCAAGTAGTTGCGCGTCACATTGCGCTCAAATCGGTCGACGTACTCCTGCTCTCCTCCCACCAGTTGTTCGTACTTGGCGTACTCTTTGACGATGGGGCCCAATTCGTTGCGCCAGAAGTTTCGCAGTTTCTGGCCGCAGTACTCTTCGTCGCCGGCCAGCAAGCGGTCGTAGAACTCCTGCCGCTCGCTCAAGTAGGCCGCCCACTCGCCGCCGGGTCGGTAGGGAGCGGAGGCTGCCGGCTGATCTCGCTTCATTGCCTGGAAGAGCCGCGCGACGCGGGAGACGATCTGTTCGTGCGCCGCGTCGGAGATCTCGTCGGGCCGATCCACCAAGCCGGCGCTCAGGTTGTCCGGCGCGATCATCGCGGCGCTGTCGATGGCAATCGTCTTCATGTTTTGTTCCTATGCGAACTCGCAAAAGTTCTTCAAGAGTTGGAGTCCATCCCGTTGACTCTTCTCGGGATGAAACTGAACGCCGCAGATGTTGTCCCGCTGCACACAGGCAGTGATCGCGTCGCCGTAGTTGCAATCGGCGACAGTCACCGTTGCATCGCTGGGCTGTAAGGCGAAACTGTGCACGAAGTAGAACGATGGGGAGGGGGGAAGGTGAGCCATCAAGGGATGGTCTCGATGGATGGTCAGCTCGTTCCACCCGATATGCGGTACGGACAGGTTGTGCTCGGCGGCGGAGATCTGCCCGACTTGTCCGGCGATGAAACCCAACCCTTCGGTCTGCTCAAACTCGAACCCCGTATCGGCCAGCACCTGCATGCCCACGCAAATTCCGAGGAACGGCTTCTGCCGCGAAACGACGTGTTCCCGCAGTGGTTCGACGAGTTGCATTTCGTGTAGCTGTTTCATAGCTCCGGGAAACGAGCCCACGCCGGGCAGGATCAGATGGCTGGTCCGCTCCAGCGTTTCGGGATGGGCGACTTCAATCGGGTCGACGCCCAAATGAACTAGCGCGTTGCGCACGGAGGCGAAGTTGCCGCCACAGTTAAGCAGCCCGATTTCGGCCATCGCTCGATGCTCCGTGAGGGGACTGCCGCGTCCAAAAGGCGTCGATGATTTCGTTGGCGATCCGCTCACCGGCGCAGCCGTCGATGAGTCCGCTGGCCGAACGGTGCATGGCGAGCAATTCGCCGCGAGATTTCTCCAGGTGCGCGACATTCGCCGCGGCCACGCTGACCGCGTCCTCCAGTGGGTACCCGGCTGAGATACAAACGCCCCGCTCCGCCAGTTCGCGAACCAGGAAAACGTGCTTACGGCTTTCAAATAGATTGATCGAGGGGAGGCCGGCGAAGGCCGCTTCGTAGGTGACCGTGCCGCCCGCCAACACGGCCAGGCAACACGTTCGCAGCACGCGCCACATCGAGTTGTTGGTCTTCGCCAGAATGACCTCGTGTTGAGTGCTCTCCCGCACACAGTCGACCAGGGCTTCGTACGAGTGGACGTAACCTTCACCCAGGAGTGTCCAGATCAGCAACGGCCGGGGCACCAGGGCGAGCGCCTTGAGCATTTGCAGCGTCTTGTTGCCGGCGTCGGCTCCTCCCATCGAGATAGCGACCCCCAGTCGTTCTTGTTGCAGATTGCCGCGGAACTCCTCTTCCGAAATACGGACACAGTTTTCACGCACCACGGCGTAGTCGAGCGAACAGCGAACTTGGGGACCGTTGCCGGCGAAGTCCCAACCTTCGCCGTGCTGGGCCGTGCGGTGAAAAATCAGGTCCATTTCCGCGAGGAAGTTGAAAACGGGAGACAGGCTGACGGTCAGCGCTTGCCGGCGTGCGGCGGCGATCGTGTCGGCGGAGAACTCCAGCGCATCGAAGACGACAACGTTGGGTTGCAGCTCGTCCAGGGCGGAGCCGACGGCGTCTTCGCTGGCGGCGACCGAGTACTGCAATCCGCGATCCACCAGTAGACTGTCGACGTAGTCGTCGCCCACGACAAGCATCCGCACCGACGCCAACCGCGACATCTCTTTGGCGACCGACCGACTGCGCATTACATGCCCCAAGCCGTCGCGAGTCGAGCCGCGGCAGACAAACAGAACTCGCAAGAGTGGCTCGTCGGTCGACATGTGGACTCAGGCGGAGCGAGCAGGTCGGATGGATTCGGGGTCGTCGAGCGCGGCGGCGGCAATCGCTTCGAACTCGCGAATCGGCCGCCGCGCAATGCGACCGACGACCGCGCCCAACTGTTGAGGCGAGAACTCGGTTTCGGGTCTCAGCACGGCCACGTCGTCGTCAGTGATGAGTTCGCCGGGAGCGATGTCGCGAGCGGCGAACAAGCCGCGGCGCGCTCGCAGTTTGGTTGTCGACTCGGACTCGCCAACCTTTGCGCTTCCCGGAAGACAAGCGCTCTCGATCGCGCGAACATCGTCGATGTAGTTCTTCAGCATGGCCGGTTCCATCGCGTAGGCGTGGTCGAAGCCGGACGACGCTCGGTTGAGCGTGTAGTGCTTCTCGATCCAGCTGACACCCATCGCAACGGCGGCCGCGGCCGCCAGGCTGTTTTCCGTGTGATCGGACAGCCCCACGGGAAATCCAAATGCCGACTGCAGAACTCGGATGAAGCCGAGGTTCGTTTGCGCGGTCGGGCAGGGGTAGACGGAGACGCAGTGCATCAACACCAGGTCGGTGCATCCGGTCGAAGTGATGTCCGCCACTGCGCGCTCCACTTCGCCCAGCGCCGCCATGCCGGTCGAGACAATCAGCTTGCGGCCGATCTCGGCGGCCTGTTTGAGCAGACGAGTATTGTTGAGGTCGCAGGAAGCGATCTTGATGTAGGGCGGATCTAGTTCCTCGAGCAGAGCAAGTCCCTGCGGACAGAAGATCGATGCGCTCATCGGGACGCCGCGTCCGCTGCTGTAAGTCGCCAGGCGTCGATAATCATCGTCGGCCAGCATGCCGGCTCGGCGAACGGCGATCACGTCGTTGTCGGAATAGACGCCGTCCCGGTAAATCTTGGAGACGTAGAGACCCTCGGGATAGATGATCTGGAATTTCACCGAGTCAGCTCCACAGTCGCCGGCGGCATCGATCAACTGCTCGGCGGTATGCGGCGAGGCGTTATGGTTAGTGCCCGCCTCGGCAATGATGTGAATGTTGGACATCTGTGAGATCCTCGTTTCTGGCTGGCTGTCGCTGTGGGCAATGACGTTGTCTTCCGCGTGTTCCGCGGTCCGCTGCGGTCCACGGTGATTCGTTAGGCGGCTTTGGCGAGTCTTGGGTAGGAGGGGGTGGTGGTCTCGAGAGCAGCTTGAAACCGCCGCACGTCACCGGCGAAGTTGCCGAACGTCGCAGCCATGTTTGCGTACATGTCGCGCCAAAGCGGTTTGACCGCCGTGCGCAATTCGGACAATTCGTCGAGCCGCTCGAGGCGATCTGCTACCTGATCGACCACGCTGCCGTGGTGCACCATGTCGATATTCCAGCTGTCAAACCCGATCGTCTCAACGAGACTCAAGGCGCGCTCGTCGTAACTGACTTTGATCGCCGGACGTCCAAATGACAGACAGGGTAGGAAGGAGTGCAGTCGGTAACTGACGTTCAACGCGCATTGGTTGAGCATCGCCAGGTAGGAGTGAATGTCACTCGTGTAGATGTACTCGACACCCGGGAACGATGCGGCGAATGAGATGTCGCGATGGTCGTGGCACAGCAACCGCACGCGCTCGTAGCCGCGATCGCGCAACAGCTCGACGATTTGCGTTACGTCGTTGTGCACTTGCGCCTGCTTGGGGAGCGGCACGCTCATCAACTGCGGATGCCGCACGGAGACTAGCGCGTCGCGCGAACCGTCCTCGGGCAGCTTCGGCAGCCGGTCTCGCATCGTGTCGAGAAAGATGGTCGGGCAGCCGCCCACGTCGCAGTGCCGGCAACCGATCTGCTCAAGGTATTTGGCCGTGGCGTGATCGCGCGCCAGTGAGTAGCTGGCCTGGGCGTCGAGCCCGCTGATGACGGCGTCCGAAATGGCGTCGGTTCGATTTACGAGTTGGTGGTTGCGGCCGTAAACTCTGCCTCGCGACAGGCTGAACAGCATGAGCGGCGGCTCCAGGCACCGCAGCGACTGCAGGTTGACATCCAACTCGCCGTTTTCGTACAGGTTGCCGCCGCCGATCAGCACGCCGTGACCGTACTGATTGATCTCGTAAACCGTGCTGGCTGTCAGCCCGGCCTTGGCGTGGCTTTCGTACTTGGCGGTCGCCGGCAGCGTGATTAAGTTCACGACCTCGCCGAACGCCTTGTAAAGAAAGTGCTGAACACCCTGGAAGATGGCGTCGTTGCCGACGTTAAAACCTTTGGGGCGGATACAGAAGAGATTGATCATGCGGCCTCCTTGGCGGGTTGCTGAAGGCGAACGGCGTCCAGATAGGAGAGACTTGTGTTGTGCCGAATCGAATGCTCGGCAAGTTGTTGAAAGACTTGCCAGTCCGCGGGCGTGTCGACGGTCAACCGCGCGCCGCTTAGATCGGAGCCGGCGCGCGTCAGATTGAGCCGGCGACAGGCAAAGTCCGGTTCGTACAGAATCTTTGTCACATGCTCGAAGTGCTCCGGCGCACACATCCTGCGATAAGCACTCTCGTAATTCGCCAGGCGGATCAACTCAACACTCACACCATAAGGAAAGGTCCGCGGGTGTAGGTTGGTGATCAGGTCGTATTGGTCCGAGACGGCCGCAGCGCAGGCTCGGTCGATCAGTTCCGCATCAACGAAGGGACTGTCCGCGTTGACGCGAGCAAACCACTTCAGCTCGTACGCCGTCGCGCACGACAGCACGCGGTAGGCGACATCGTAGGTCGCGCCGCGAAAAACGGCGATGTCTTGCCGCCGACAGAACTGCTCAATCGGATCATCGACGGGGCGATCGCTCGTGGCGACGATCACTCCTCGATCCAAACCGTTCGCTCGACGAAGACGATCGACAACCCAGGCGAGCAGGGGGCGTCCGCCGACTTCGCGCAGGACTTTTCCCGGCAGCCGCGCTGAGTCCAAGCGGCACACGACAACCGCGGCGGCTTCCAAACCGGCCACAACTGCGCGGACATTTGATGAATTGGGCATCGCAGGCTCCGCAGCCTGGGGTCATCCTTGACACATCGACGAGCGAGCAGTTTAGCGGTGCGTCCGGATTTGGAAAATACCAAGCCTTGCGAGCCGACTCACCTCGGCGACTCGGCCCGGCGACTCTGCCCGGCGACTCACCTCGCCAAGTCCTGCCAGAGCGCTCCCCTCGTCGGTCCGTTCAGGCGATGGAGACGCAAAGACTGCGTCGCCAGCATCGCTAGCAGTCAGAAAGGTGGCGCAATCGGCCAGCGAATCGTTGCAGCCGTCACAACCGTCGCTCGCGGGGAGCGGGCGAGCGAAAACCGTAAGGCATATTTAGGAGACGAATGGGGCAACGGGTACAGCGCGATCAACTGACATGAAATGGGTACTCTTCTCCGGGCTGCTGGTAGTCGGCGTCCCGGCGATCATCGCCACTTGCCAAGTCAACCGCAAGGCGCTGAAATACGCGTTCGCGCTACTGATTTTCTCCTGCTTCATGAAGATCAGCGTCAACTTCGTGTCGCACGAGAACTACCGGGGTCCGGACCGGGGATACGAGGTGGGTCTGACGGATCTGGTGGCGATCGCGGTGGCCACGCATCTGGTCATCGCCTATCGCGACCGGTTGTCGTGGATTCCATTCAACTCGATCTGGATGTTCGGTTACTTCGCCGCCTGTTGCATGTCGGCCGCACAATCTCCCGAGCCGTTGTTCGCGTCCTTTACGATCTTCAAACTAGCCAGGGCGTATCTACTCTACTGGTCCGTCTACAACGTTGTTCGAGTGAACCCTCAGCACGAGGGATTGTGGTGGGGGCTGATCTGCGGGGGCGGTCTTCT
>JASMLW010000500.1 GCA_030748485.1 Pirellulaceae bacterium | reverse complement strand
CCAGCTGGCGAGGAGCTCGCGGCTCGTCCTGCAACACTTGCAGCAACAGCATTCGCCGGTTGCCTCGAAACGGCCGCTCGCCTGTAATCATCTCGTAAAGCACGACGCCTAGACTGTACACATCACTGCGACCATCGACGTCCTGCGACTCGCCCCGCGCTTGCTCGGGCGACATGTAGGCAGGCGTCCCCATGACCAACCCGTCGGAGGTCATCGACGCGTCGGCGGCTTCTCGCTTCGCCAGGCCAAAATCCATGACGTGCGGCTGCTGGTTGCTGTCGATCAGGATGTTGGACGGCTTGATGTCGCGATGAATGACGCCGCGGCCGTGCGCGTAGTCAACCGCTTCCGCCAATTGCCGCGTCCAGCCAACCGCCGTGGCGGCGTCCACCGGCTCGCGCGACAACCGCTCTTCCAGCGTCTCGCCCTCGACGAACTCAGTCACCAGGTAGAACAGCTCGTCCTCGGTCTGCCCCGTATCGTAGAGAGCGACAACGCTGGGGTGCTTCAGTTGGGCGACGCTGCGAGCCTCACGCTGAAAACGACGGATTTCATCATCGCTGGCCAGACCGCCGGCGCGGAGAATCTTAATCGCGACGATTCGTTCAAGTTGCGTATCGAGCGCGCGGAACACGTACCCGAACGACCCCGAGCCGACCTCCTCGAGCAATTCAAACCGGCCAATCCGACACGAACCCTCCGCTAACTGCCGGGCGATGCGTTTGCCGGGGTCGAGCGAAAAGCTAGTCGAACTTCCCTGCACCGCGTCTCGCGCCATCGCCACGAGCTCATCTGTCGCATCGCTCGATTCGCTGGCCGCCCGCCTGACATCGCCGATCAGCCCGTCGGCGGCGGCGTCGCAATCCGCCAACACCCGCTCGCACTGCGGGCATTGATCGACGTGACCAGCGATGCGATCCAGCGTTCGAAGTGAAAGGTTGCCAATGGCGAAGGCCGCCAAATCTTCTGGTGACGGGCAAGTACCGAGTCGCATGAGAAGGCCTGCGTGAAGACTTCGGAGCGTCACGTGGCGACGCGAATCGTCGATCCGCCGCCACAACCACAGTTATTCTAACGCCAGCCAGTTACACGCTCGACGGATTAATCCTCGGTTGAATCATCCTCCGCCGCTTCAATGCGGGGCATCTGGGCCTCGCTGAGCACACTGCTCAATGGCCACGCCGCCAGTGAACTGCCAATGAAGAACTGCCCCATCGTATTCCCCGAATCTGGATCTCGCGTCAGCGCATGAAAACGATAGGCGTCGATGCGGCCATTGGATCGCCTCACCCAATACCAGTTCTTTTGTTGGAGATCTTCCCCGCGCACGGCGCAGCTTTCGTTTTGCACGATTGACTGTGGGGACGTTCTGTCGCTACTTCCGGGTCGGTTTCTCGCCGGTCAACTTGGTTACCAGAAACTCAACCGCGCTGCTGAACTGCTTGGGTCTGTTTCCCGAGTACGAGACGTGGCACTCCATTCCCAGCGGATCCATCGCCTCCTTCAACTTGATGCCCAGAATCGGGTGGTGCACCCAGACTCCCGGGGCGCTCTCTTCAGTCACCGGACCGTTCTTGCCGTAGGTGAGAAAGATCGGCGGGTCGTCTTTGGTCAGGTAGGTGATCGGGGACGCGTCGCGCATCGTCTTGTCGAGTTCCGGAGTCCGGACCAATTCGCCGCGGCCGGGAGCGCCGAAGAAATCTCGCGCGCTCGAGTGCTCGCGAAGACTCTTTACTCCGAACCACTTCAGCAACGTCGGCTCGTGCAGGCACGTCTGGCCGCCGACTGGGGCGAGCGCCGATAGCCTGGTCGACTCGCGGCGCACTGGATCCGGATCACCGGCGATCGCCATGTCGTCGTGAAAACCCAACCACATCAACATGCAACCTCCAGCCGACCCGCCGGTCGCCCCGAATCGGCGTTTGTCGAGCCGGTATTTGTCGGCGTGATGACGAAGAAACTGAATCGCTCGCGCGCCGTCGTGCATGGAAGCTGGGAACGCGTTTTTGCCTGGCGAGATAAGTCGGTAGTTGATCGCTGCCACGGAAACACCGTGTTCGAGGTACTTGGAGAGCGAGGCGTCGGAGGCGAACTTGCTCTTGTCGCCACCGCGAAACCCGCCTCCGTGAATGCAGATAACCAGCGGCTTCGGATCTGTCCCCGCCGCCAACCAAAGGTCCAGGACATTGCGCTCGTGCGGACCGTAGCGCAGATTCGCGTGGGTCGGAGCCACCACCGGCTTCTTCTCGCCCCCGCGACGCGCGTCGCGGAAACGGACCGCTTCCGCCAAGGTCAGCACACCGTCCTTGTTGGCGTCTGCCTCTGGATACCTCTTGAACGCCCGTCTCAGTCGGTCGTCAGTCCGCGAAGTCTGCCCCCAGACGGGAGTCGACGCGGCGACAGCAACGATTGACAACACCAAGCAGCGAACTCCAACCGTCGAAGCTGTCATCTACAAAGCCTCCTATGAAATAATGTGATGCGTCCATCATGCGCAAATCGGGCGGCTTTGCCCAGGAACCTTTCTCCAGGCCCGTCGAATGGAACGAGCAATCGACGGGCAAGCCAGCAATCGACGATCCCGAGCCGAGCGAGATTCCAGACCCGCCGATTGAGTTTCCTTTGGAGAATAGTTCCGGAAGGTCGTAGGACGGGTCTCCAGGCGTCTCCAGGCCCGTCGAATGGAAGCTCCCGGAGTGGCTGTCGAATCGGGTTGGAGCCCCCGACGGAA
This sequence comes from Pirellulaceae bacterium, assembly GCA_030748485.1. GTDB lineage: Bacteria > Planctomycetota > Planctomycetia > Pirellulales > Pirellulaceae > JASMLW01. The sequence continues at coordinate 200 of JASMLW010000500.1, read as the reverse complement.
GCGAAGACGAGGCGGCGCGGCTCGTGAGGTCGGACGCGGTGGCGCGGGGCGACGCGAGAATGGAGCGCGGTGGCGCGGAGCCAGGTGAGAATGGGACGCGATGCGCGGGGCGACGGGAGTGGGACACGATGGCGCGGAGCCACGTGAGAATGGGACGCGATGGGCGGGGCGACGGGAGTGGGACACGATGGCGCGGGGCG
>JASMLW010000499.1 GCA_030748485.1 Pirellulaceae bacterium | reverse complement strand
AAAAGCACGGAACGGCGATCGGCTACCACGGCAGCCCCTACCACCACCAGGGAATTGTGCACTCGGCTGGCTGCGGTTGCGGCGGCGGGCACAAGGTAGTCCATGGCGGCATCTGCAACCCATGTTGTTTGGTCCCCAATGTCATTCACGGTGTTGGGCGGGCAGTTAACAACACGTTGAACTGTCTGTTCCCCTGCCGGCGCTGTTGTCACCCGAGCCCTCTGTGGGGGATTCGCTACGAAGGCGGCTGCGGTTGCGGCGGCCATGACGCCGGCATCCACTACGGTGGGATCGAGGAGCTTGACGGAGCTATCATCGATGGCGAGAAGCCACCCAAGCCGATGCCAATGCCGGAGGCGGCGCGCGAAACTCGCACCCGCATCCACAACTATCCGGCCAAGTATCCGACCCGCGCGGCCAAGCCGAGTCCCCCGACTCCTCGCCGGCTCAAACCGGTTCCGACGCGGACGGCCAACTTACAGCGAGCGAGGACGGTGCAATTGGAGCCCGTTCGCCGCGACAACCAAGTACGGGCGGCCAATCACCTCGATAAGCCATCCCCATCACGCTACCGCAACCCGCTCCGCGATTGATCGAACTAGGTCGAGACGATTGCTTCGCGAATCGACACCGGCGGAGGACTCACCGGTCACCGCCGGTTTCATTTGCGCTCAAGTGTTGAGAGCTTGATCGAGATCGGCTTGGAGATCGTCAGGGTCTTCAAGTCCCACGGAGATCCGCACGAGACTGTCCGTGATCCCATGGGCGGCTCGATCGGACGCATCGTAGCTGGCGTGCGACATAGACGCCGGCTGCTCAATCAGCGACTCAACCGCGCCGAGGCTAACTGCCAGCTGAAAGAGCTTCGTCGTTTCCACGAGCCGTTTGGCTGTGTGGAAGTCGCCTTTGACTTCGAAGGAAAGCATGGCGCCGAACCCGCCATCCATTTGGCGAGTCGCCAATTCGTGTCGCGGGTGCGATGGCAGTCCAGGGTAGAGCGTCCGTGCGATTCGCGGGTCGTTGGCGAGCCACTCGGCCAATCTCCGAGCTGAATCACATTGAGCGCGGACGCGTAGATCGAGGGTCTTGAGTCCGCGCGATGTGAGGAACGCCTCGAAAGGAGCCATCACGGCGCCGGTGGCGTTCTGCACAAAGTAGAGCCGTTCCAACAGATCCGCATCGCGCACAACTAGTGCTCCGCCCAGCGCGTCGCTGTGGCCGCCGAAGTACTTGGTTGCGGAATGCATGACGATGTCCGCGCCCATTTCGAGCGGTCGGGTAAGCACGGGAGTCGCGAACGTGTTGTCGATTCCCAACAGCGCGCCGTGTCGGTGAGCCAGTTCGGCGCAGGCCGCGATGTCGGTGATCGACATGAGAGGATTGCCGGGGCTTTCGATCCAAACCAACTTGGTCTCGGCGCGGATAGCGGCCGCGAAGGCGGACAAGTCGTCGGCGGGGGCGATCGTGACCGCCACGCCCGCTCGATTGAGGATCTTGTGCAGCAGTCGGTAGGTGCCTCCGTAGATGTCGCAGCCGGCCAGCACGTGATCGCCGGCCTCGAGCAACATCGTCGCGCAATGGGTGGCGGCCATGCCCGACGAGAACGCCAAGGCGCCGACGCCGCCCTCGAGCGAGGCGATCGTCCGCTCGAGGTTCCGGCGAGTGGGATTTCCGCTCCGCGCGTAGTCGAACTCACCCCAGTCCCCCGCGCCGGGTTGGACGTAGGTCGTCGCCATGTGAATCGGCGGCACGACGGCTCCGGTTTGCGGATCGCGCTCATTGCCGACGTGAATGGCTCGGGTGCGGAATCTCATAATGACATTCGTTCGCTTGAGGAATCGAGGAGCCGCTTCAACTCATCGCGCGGTCGATCGCCTGCTTCAGGTCGGCGATCAGGTCGTCCGTATTCTCCAAGCCGCACGACACGCGGATCATGTTATCGGGGATGCCGTAACTTCGCCGCTCCTCGGGCGTGCATTCGTAATAGCTCATGATCAGCGGTTGTTCGATCAGCGACTCGGCTCCGCCAAGGCTGGGCGCGATCCGCGCCAACTCGACGCGATCGACGATCTCAGCCGTCTTTTTCCAATCGGCGTCTTTGACGAGAAACGTAATGAGTCCGCCAAAGCCGCGCATCGTGCGTTGAGCAAGTTCGTGATGCTTGTGAGACGGCAAGCCGGGATAGTAGACCCGTTCGATGGCCGGGTGTTGCTCGAGATACTCGGCCACCGCCTGGCCGTTTGCGTTGTGGCGCTCCATTCGCAATTCGAACGTCTTGAGCCCCCGCTCGAGCAGGTACATGTTGTGCGCCGAATTGATCGCACCCATGATGCCCCGCAGATACCTCACCGGTTCGAGCTTCTCAGCGGAGCCGATGATGACGCCGGCCAGTAGATCGTTGTGGCCGCCGAGGTACTTTGTCGCCGAGTGCAGTACGAAGTCGACTCCGTAGTCGAGTGGTTGGGCGTTAAAAGGCGTGGCCAGCGTCGCGTCAATCAGAGTATCGACGCCGTGTTTTTTGCCGAGATTCGCGAACTGCTCGAGATCGACGATGCTCAAATGCGGATTGGTCGGCGATTCGCTGACCAGCAGTTTGGTGCGGTCGTTGATCGCTTCTTCCATTGCCGAGTAGTCGCAAGCCTTCACTTGGCGAGTGACGACGCCAAACCGCGACAAGTGTTTCGCACAGAACTCGCGACTGCGGTGGTAGCACTCGTCAAAGAAGACGACTTCATCGCCGGCGTTCAATTTGGACATGAAGACGCCGACGATGGCCGCCATCCCGCTTGCGTAGAGGATCGCGTGTTCACCGCCTTCGAGCGCCGCCAGCTTGCTCTCCAACACCTTTTCGCCGGGATTGCCATACCGCCCGTATTCCTCGCGCGGCTGTTTCTGCTCAATGAAGTCGATAACAGCCTGCGAGCTTTCGAAGGTGTAGGTCGCCGAGCAGATGATGGGGTCGGTGATCGAGTCGCCCAACTTCTGTCGGGCCTCGCCCGCGTGAATTGCCGTTGTGGACGCCCCGCGCCGTTGTTCTGCCATGTTGAGAATCTCCGGAGGATCACAGCGGCCACCGCGCACAAAAAAACGCCGCGGCCAGAAAGGGGCGGCGCTTTGGTGTTCCGTGTTTCGTTCGCCGGCAGGGGCGAACGCGGCACTTTAGCAGGTAAGGCTGCAAGCGGCCACAAATCCCTATCTCCGGCCCATTCTAGCTCACCCCCCGGTCGCCAACAAGCGGCGACGCTGGAAGCCGCCCCGGACAGCCTGGCAGCCCACCGAAGCTTGTCACCGCCAGCCGGCTCGGCGGATTCCATACATTGCCGCGCACAAATGAGCAAAACAATTTAGAATAGAACATCTGTGCAGATTTACAGACAACCAGGGGAGTTCACCATGAGCCGAATCCGCGTTGCGAGCTGGCTTGCGATCGGCCTGTCTTTCTCTTTGGTCTCCGCGTCATTTGCTGACGTGGAGCTGAAACCAGAGGAAAAGGACCACATCCTGGCGCTGGTGAAGCAACTCGGTGACGATGAGTTCGACATTCGCGAACAGGCGACCACCGAGTTGGTGGAATTGGGGGCCAAGGTTCGCCCCATCCTGGAGAAATCTCGTCGCTCGGGCGACCGCGAAGTGCGGTATCGAGTCGTGCGGATTCTGGCGCTGATCGAGCAATACGACTTCGAACGA
>JASMLW010000498.1 GCA_030748485.1 Pirellulaceae bacterium | reverse complement strand
TATCAACAACACGTCATTCGATTGCTCGGCGCGACGCTCTAGCCACGCTACACCGACCGTAGCCAGAACACGCGCATTTCGATTGCGCGATAACTCCCGATGTCCTCTGCGTTTACCACAAGACTATCTATTCAAGTACGGTCTAGTCGTCTTTTGTCGCCGTTTCACGACAGGCTTTGAGCGCGGCTTCGACATGGGGTCGGATCCACGAGTCCTGTGTCTCAATCGCGGCTAGCGTGGGAATGAAGTCGGGCGAGGGCGACTTTTCCACGACCTGCAGCGCGGCCGCCTGCACAGCCGCGAACGGATTGTCGAGATTCGACAGCACACTCGTTTGCAATTGGGCGTCCAACGGGTGGGGAAGATTTGTCAACACGTGAGCGCGGACCCAAGGCACTTCGCCGGCAAGTTGAGCCTTCACCCAAGCTTGCCAGCCGCGGGGCCGAAACGTCTCGACTTGGCCGAGCAACCGCGCGGCCACGAATACGTCGAGTTCGCCGGCGGCGAACAACTGCTCCCATTCGCCGACGCTCGCTGCACTCAGCTTCGTTCCAGCCGGAACAAGCGCCGGCTCTCCATCGCAGAATGAGTACCACAGCGCCGCGATGTAAGGCGCCGTCAACGTCTGAGGACGCGGGTAGGCGCTCTGCTCGTCCTTCATGTGAATGTAGGCGTGCGTCACTGTGCGAACCTCAGCCCGCAGGGCGGCATAATCACTCCGCAACGCGACCGCCTGGAGTATTGTCGCCGCGCGGACCTTCCGCTCGCGAACGAGTTTCCTTTCAGCCGGCGAGTCGCCTGCGAGTGGATCGCTTCGCAGCTCGGCGAGTGAGCGAACCAGCAGCGGACGGCGGAACTTGTCGAGCCACGATCTCTCGATTGCCGCCCGCGTTGGGCTGTTGCGAGGTGCGCCGTTCGCTGGATCTTTGAGATACGGAAACGGCGCGCGGTTTAGCAGCTGCTTCCACGCTTCGTCGACCACTCGCCGCCGCCGATGGCTCAGCAGCTCGATGAGCAAGCTGGTGGCTTCCGGAGTGTGGATGCCGCCGACGCCGACGACCGCTGACGGGCCGAAGACGCGCTCGTGGTTCTCCGCGTCGGGCCGGTCGAGAATTCCCCCGTTCTCTTCGATCCACCTCCGCAGCGCCGGCAAATATTCGTTTCGCTGCAGTCCGGCGAATAGCGAACTCGACGTGTAGTCGTCTCGAAACGAGTCGCGCATCTCGCGAACAATCTTCGCCGCCTGTTGCACGCTGGGCGTCCTGATCTCGACCGACGTTTCGACGATCGGGGCGACGCTGCCCTCGGTTGGCAACTCGTTGCGTTCCAGAAGCGGACCGCCATGCGAATAAGGGCCATAATCTTCCCAGCCGAGATCGTGGTAGACCTGGATCCGATACTTGCCGGGCGACAGGAAACTGCAGTAGCGCTGCAACGCGATCGCGCCCATGTCGTGGCTTTCGCCAGGCATGATTGTGATGTTGCCGCCCAAGCCCCCCATGCACCAAGGATTCGGAAAGGGATCTTCGACGCGATCCCGTCCCCTGGTCGCAACAATCTTGTAGCGCAGCTGCCGGGGAGCCCGCGAATCTCCACCCCAGTTGATTCTTATCGGCGTCGCCGCGCGGTTGGCGATCCGCATATGCAGTCGCATGTTCTCGCCGAGAAAATACATCTCGCGCTCGAGTTTCACAGTCACTGCCGCCTGCTGGTGGGCCGCGAGTTCCCGCAAAACTCGGGCGGGCGAGAATAACTCGATCGGCTCGTAAGCGCGATCTCCGACGTGCATGCGAAAAATCTGATGGTCGCCGTCGCGGGCCCGCGGCGCGTCGTTGGCCGGCTCCGACTGGCGCCGCAACCACCACCCGGTGCGCACTATCGTCGCCCAGTCCAAACCCTTGTGCATCGTCTCACCCGGTTTGATCACGTGGCCCGAAGACCGCATCGGCGGCGGCAAAAAGACTCGCCAATCGGCATTCGTGAAGGAGAAATCAGCCGAGGTCACGACATACGGCTTTTGAGACCGATTGGTGAGTTGCAAATAAAGAGAAGGCCGTGGCCCGCCCTCGCGCACCGAAATGTTCGCCTCCGGCGCGTCAACCTGCGACGCCACCCAATCGGGTTCGGCCAATCGCGGCCTCGCCACGGCCTGCGGCGCCGGCGGCGCGGCCAACAGAGTGGTCCGCTCGCGGTCGGACGGGAACAAGATGAATGGTGTCCGGTCGGCCGCGGCCAATTCCAAACGTCCGGCGGCGTCGGTCCGCAATGGCCGGTGCGCGTCGACGTCGCCGGGGAATCCGCTGAAGGGTATGTGCAGATCGAGTGGTCCCTCAACTGCAGTTCCCTTGGGACCCAGCAGTTGTAGCGTGACGCGCTGCTTCTCCTCCGGCGGATCATCCCGAGCCGCCGCTTGCCAAGCGAGCGCCCAGACTGCGGCGGTCATCAACACAAGGAATGAGCCGACCGCGCTGGCCCACGATCGCGGTCCCGGTTCGACCCCGCACAACCGCCGCACGCGAATCAGCAGCGGCGAGTCGTTGGCTCCCAACGCCAATGTCGGAACGGCCGCGCTCTCGGCAACTGACAACAGCGCGCGACCGTACTCGGCGCGATTCTGCAACGCCGCTACCACCAAGTCGTCGCAACAATGTTCGCGCTCAGCGCGGATTTGTCGACACAACCACCAAATCGCCGGATGGTAGAAAAAGACAGTCTCGACAAGGATCTGTAGCACGTTGGCGAAAAAATCGAATCGCCGGACGTGAGCTAACTCGTGAGCAAGAATCGCTGCCAGGTGAGCCGGTGGCAGCCCCGAGACGAAGGCGGCCGGCACGAGCACCACGGGCCGCAGGCAACCAATCACCGCCGCGGAGGCGAGCCGCGTCGAGACGATGAGACGAGTTTCCCTGAGAACTCCCATCCGCATTTTCGTCGTCGCAAACAGCTCCTCGAGCCACTCCGGCGGCCGCTGCGCTCCGCGCCTTTGCAACCGGCGCACGGTCCGCCACCCGAGCAATGGACGGAGCGAACAAACGAACACGCCGAACAACCAGAGAGCAACGATCGTCGACAACCACGGCTCGACAACAATCGCCGCGTTCTGAAATGAAATTCTCTCGACGCCTGTTTGGCGAGTTGGCAATGCAGAGCGATCCAGGGGCGTCGAATCAACCGGCCGCGGCGCTGCAACGCCGTCGACCTCCGGCTGCCCGTGAGCCGCTGGTTCATCGGCCCTCCTCACCACAGTTAACGATGACGCGACGAGACCTTCGCGCGGCGCCGGGTCACCGACCTTCCAATTCGCCGCGGTAAAAAAGGCCCAGGTGATCACCGGACAAGCCACCATCAGAACAAGCGATCCCGTGAGCAAGCGAAGCTTGGCAACGGCCGACCCCCGCGCAAATAATCGCTGCGCGACGACGACCATCAGCGCGACTGCGGTAAGCTGCCAAAGGGAATGCAACAACACCCAACCAATCGACTCGACCGTCGACTCGGCGGAAACGAATGATCCTGCACTCCCTAGCCAGTTCATTTCGACTCCTCCAATTCATCGAGCAAACGGCGCACCTCAGCAATCTCTTCGCCTGACGGCCGTTCCGTGGAAAGCACCTGAAGGACCAGGCTCCACGCCGAACCCTCGTAGACTCGGTCAATCAAATGCTTGGCCATCCGTTTGCCGGCCGCTTTCCGCGACACGCGAGAACGATAGACGTGCGGGCGCTCGTCCTCCGTGCGAGCGACCAAGTCCTTCTGCAGCATCACCGACAGCATCTTGACCGTTGTCGAGTAGTTCGTCCCCTTCTCGGCGTCGAGCCGCGCGTGGATATCACGCACTGGGCTGGGCCCAAGATCCCAGAGGACTCGCAGAATCTGTAGCTCGACTTCCGTCAACGGCGCTGTCAAATCGGCCACCTGCAATTAGCGAATGAATTCGCTATATATTAGCGAACTCTTTCGCTAAATCAAGTCGCATTTTCGTCAGTTTTACATCGCCGTTCGGGGGCGGTCGGGGAATTCCGCAAGGCGTCCGCGCAACTGGCGCCGACCCGCGAGCTCACAGCTAATGCAAGCGAATGAGTTAATCGAAGCTGAGAACCGATAGCTCGCACAGGACGGCTATGAGTATCCATACACCACATGCAAACAATGGCAACAGCAGCTCCCTTTACAGCCGTTGTCCTGCCCGTGAAAACCGCGATAGCGCTCCCCACAGTTGCACTGAGAGTGTGGAGACCGGCGGCCATTCACAAACACTTGGCGGTGCTTGCTGACCAACCAGGGAGTCGGGTTGGCAAGTTCGGCACTTTGCGAGATTCGCACGAAGTAACCGATTGAAGGGTCTTGATAGTTGGCGCTGAGACCACCTACGAAGTACCGCGGAACGGCCGTGTCAGCGTGGCCGACCTTGAAGTGTTCATTGCCCCCTCGCATAGCGGCTCGGGGTGGAAGTCGCTGCCACCAACAAAGGCGGCAAAGCAGACTCCAGCAATCGCTGTTGCGAGAAATACATTCCAGAGAGAAAAACGCACTCGAAGCAACTTCTATGTGGGCATTCCTCGTAACTCTATAGCGGAAGCCGGGCGTTCTAGGTGACAAGAAAGTTGATTTAGTCCTCGCAGTCGCGGTTGAACATCAATAGGTTCTCAAGTCGATTACGCCCGCAGGAAAGACTTGGTCCGGAACAAGTGACACCCGCTTTGGGTTGATCGTTACTCGGTACGATTGGCTGTCCTCGGACCATGCGATATTCGCGAACCGCCGAGTCTCTTTCACCGCCGCCCATCTCTCCCCCGATAGACTGCTGAACATCACGCATTGCCATTCCAGCGGATACATCTCTGCAACCGACAACGCCGCCCGGGACCGCTCTCTTAATACGACGTTCCTAAAACTAGATCCAGCGTGCCAGGGCCCACCTTCGCAGAACCGGTCGACGGCGGCAAATAGATCATCTGCCGGCCGGATCTTCTCCCGTAATTGACCGTGATGGCGCGCCCAATTCGCAAGATGTGCCGGAAGTGGATAGTCGTCGAGGCTTCCACTGATCGACGACGTGTAAGGCAAATGGACCGCGACGACCAAGTTACTTCGCAGGTCAGGCCACTCGCCTGTTAGGAGCGAGGAACGCCAGCCATCTCGCGAAAGCCCATACGACGATTTCTTGTCGATTACCGGGAAGGGAACACCGGCATCTTCGGCGGGCTCAAAGACGTAGGGAATCAAGTCATAGTACGATGTCGAACTCAGCCGCGTGGCAGCATAGGTCTCGACTGCTTCAATCGCCTTCTCTTTCCCCAATGCCCGCAACATATTGAGCGCCGCGGCAGAATCTGCGTGAGACCTGTGCATGCGGTCGAGCAGTCGATGGCGATTCGCAATGTCCGAGTCGGCGGCTGGCCGCGTTGCTTTTGGTGGCGACCACTCATGTTCACTCGCGAGGAACGCCCGGTCTTCCTTCCGAAGGGCTGACACTGCTAAACCAATCACGTCAAAAGGATCTCGAGTGCGGCGCAAGACAACACAGTCGTCGCGGAGCAACGCGACACGAGACAGTCGTCGCGGAGCAACGCGACACGAGCCTCTACGTTGACACCTGCTATCTTCCATTCATGGGCGACTGACGCCTGGGCGCTCAGCCCAATAACAGAGCAAAGGCATGCTCGCAGCACGAGAACTCGCATTGAGCCCAAAACACTCATGTTTCGTCGTTCCTTGCAATTCGCGCCGATCCACGGGAACCGTGTTCCGCCCTATGTAGTTTAGCGAGCGCCGGCCAGCCGGCGTGACAAAAATCGCTCGGTTTCACCGGCGAAACGTCAGAGAACGACGAGCAGGTTTGACTCTCCATTTCATCGTGCCGTAATCACGGCTTGCAAGTAATAACGACCAAAGTGTACTGGGCCACCACTCAGCCCGGGGCTATGTCAAATGTAACGGAAGCGGAGACTACCGTCGACGCCGCTCAGCGAAGAGACAATGAAAAGTGGATTGATGAAAGGCGGTCTCACGCTTGTCTGGAACGCCAGGATTCCAAGACACCAACCAGCTCCAACGCACTCACACCGAAACGAGACTGAAATCGAAATGGCTTCGCAACACGACTGTTTCTCGTACGCACATAGATCACGACCCGTCGTCGAAATCGTCTTACCTCGGTCGAAAACCAAACGACATCGTCCTTGGCCCAGCACTTGTACGTCAAACCCACTCGGTACTCGATCGAGCCACTGTTCACTAAAAGAAATGAAACACGTGTGCTTATGATGGCGAGAATTGTCTGGACCGCGAAGACCGAGGAGAACACTCCGAAGACGATCGCATCCGTGCGAGAATCGGGGAGTCGCCCAACGCACACGGCAAGAACAATAAGCAATACGCACATTCCCAGGCAAAGTGCGATATCTACCATTCTCTCGCTCGTGCTTGGCCGGAACCGCTGTTCTTTCACGTGTTTCATCTAACTGTCGATCAAATCTGGAACGCAGCGACGACAACGACAGCATGAATGAGGCCATGCCAAGTGGCAACTATTACCACGGAAGCCAGCCGCCAGAGGTGACAAGAAAGACGGCCGCGCGCGTCGAAAACGCAAAGCCGATGACCATCACCGGCATGAAGGAAACCAAAATGGCGAGAAGCCATGACGTGCTTCGAACGTGCATCGCGCATCCTCCAGCAGGGCGTGGTTGAAGGTCTTGCAGGACGCTACATGGAATGCCAACTCCAGCACAGTTACGCGAGGGTCCGTCGCATGTTCTCACCTTCATCCGTTGGTTCAACGCGTTCATTGTGGAGATGGAGCGCACTTGTTCCAACATGTATAGCGGAGGCCGGCACAGCTTCCTGACACAAGTCGGCCCCGCCACAGACGCCGACCTACATGCGCAAGTGCGCGCGGTAAGTAGAAAGTGAATTGGACGATGGGCAGTGAACTGACAGACACCGTTACGAAACTCTTGGAGTCCGTCGCGGACAGATACAACGTGCGTGACGCGGACGGGTTCACTATTCACGGCTTGCATTCAGCCACAATGCACCATTTGGTATTCGCAAATACGACCAATAAGATGCGCCTTTGAAACGGAGAGAAACATCGCGAGGATACCGGTCTGGAATTCCAGCTTCGTACGAAACGACTGAGCCGCTCGTGGAGAAAACGCTCACCTGAAATGATTCCGACCAACCCTGGTGATTTGGATCGAAGAGCACAGCACTCTCCGCGAGTACCCCAAATTCCTTCAGCGATGCCGCATGGGAAATCGTCTGCGACCCTCGAGAGATCCCCGAGACGCGAATCTCAGCGATCTGGACGCTCCCCAGATCTCTGACTCTGGCAAGTTCCCTCTCCTGACTTAGAAGTTCGGGCCCAAGCAGAAGAATTGACAGAGTGCCAAATGCAGTGAATCCAACTGAAACTACAACGCAGAAGCAGCCCGGAGAATCGGCCCGTCGATCTCTCGTGTACAATTGCCAGATGTACCCCGTCAACACACCAAATCCTCCACCCGTTGTGAGTATGCACCAGACTTTCATCGGCATAAGAACATTCGGGAACATGGCGTGCCATACTCCGGCAGAAATCAACACGCAGAATACTGCGCTGACATAAAGCCTCCAGTGCGTAACCAATGAGGGCGAACCAAAGTCGCCCCATTCCCAATCCATGTCGCCGAGTACGGGCACTTTCGCTCGATTTCGCGAGTCTAAGTTGCTAGTTGATTGCGAACTCCATCCACAACTCGGGCATCTCGAATCTGCGTTCGCTTTTTTTGAGACAACGTGGGCAATGCGGATCGACCATGTGTCCGCCTCAGTTGAAACGAAGATGTAGAGTGCCGCTACGGTGACGAGTGAATGTTGCCAGACTAACATCACCATTCGAACGGCACCTCGCGTTCAAACAACTTGATCGGAGCCAGAAATGATACTCGTGGACGTCGAAAGATTCTTGGCCCCCAAGAGAATCAGAAGATGGCGGATCGAACTCAGCACGCAACCGTCGCAATACAAACGGGGCGGGGGATGAGTCAAATTCATGAACCACAGTTCTGAATCCCAGTTCGTCCGTTCGTTCGACAACAAAGACGTCTTCGAAGTCGCCAACGCCAGATTCTCTAGTGATATCCCAAAATCCAAAATAGGACGCGATGATAGCGACAAGGATGAGCGTTGCGCGGAGTGAGATGCGAGGGCGGATCATCAGGCATTACCGGACGTTGAGCGGCACAGAGGGGACCCAACATGTATAGCGGAAGCTGGCAAATCGACGTGACAGAATAGTCGGTCTGTTCGCAGAATTCCGGCCGAAAAGAGGTAGTCGAGACTGCCAAAGTGTAAAGGATTGGAGTGTGATGGACGGTTCGTGGGAAGCCCCGAGCTCCGCGACTCGCCGCTCTCGGACATCCCCTCCATCGGCTCGGGATGCTTCCGGCGTGAGTAAGTAAGCGGAGATTTGACGATGCTGACCAAGAACAGTAATTCCGAGTGAATTAACGCAAGAAGTACTACCGTGTTTTTCTTACGAAACTCGCCGAAGTTGGCGACTTGAAATCAATCGCGAGCGGTATTCGTCAGCAAGGACGACTAACGAAAGGTGCGACATGCCGACAAGAGTAGATGACTTATTGAACTCGCTGGGGCCAGTTCGCCCATTTCGACCGTATTGGCGATTGAGCAACGCGGCCGACGCAGTGAATGTCTACTTCAGCAATGAGCGCGACTATTCCCAGCGGCTGACGGATCGCGTGACCGTCTTCCGGTCCATTGAGACGGATGAGATTGTTGGGTGCCGAATCAAAGGTGTTGCCGAGATCATCAAGTAATCCAATCCAGTCCGGGGAAACCCGGTCGCGCCGTCGGCCGGCTTCCCCGGCTCGGCGGCGCACAAAACAATGAAAGGCGAGGAAAGTGGAAGCTCCAACGCCATGTGTTTGCGGTGAACTGGTCGGCTTAGATGAGATGTATGGCATCAGAGGGACGTTGCCAGATGGGGGCAATCTCGTCTGCGACAGTTAATTGCGTCTGAATTAACGAAGGGAGTTTTGCTTGATGCCCCGAAGCCGCAACGAGATTGACTTTCTCTTTGAATTGCGCGTTCTCCTCGATCGTTACGACGTTGACATCGTTGCTGTCGACGACGGGGTCCCAGGCGATGCGTCATCCGTTTGTTATCCACCAATCTGTCGCTGGACGCTGCGCGATGGGATTGAGTAGCGGATTTCAACGAGGATCCTGGGTTTAGAAGGAACGTCCGTAAAGAGCTCCACAACTTCGCGGACCTCTTCGCTCGGGTAACCACGAGGGGAAATGATAACGGTGATTCGTGCTCTTGAATTTCGTTGAATCGTCTGTACAGAACGCTTTTCGAATTCGACTCGACCAGTTGTCGAGCCGGGGTAGATTCTGATGTCAGCGCTGGTTCGGTTAATCACGAACAGTTCCAAAGACATGTGTTCGCCGACCGAAACTAGGCCGAGGTCTAATGGACTTGGGGTGATGTCAACGCCAGGCTTGCTGTTTGCCCAAAAACAGACGCCCAGCGCTATCGCAAACCAGGCTATCAGAACTGTTTGTAGCGAAAAAGCGATACGCCCATAATGGCATCGACAACTGACCTTGATCATCGCATCGCAAATCTGAAGGGATAACGACCAAGTTTACCGGTCCGCCATTCAGCCCGGCACCATTTCAAGAGTATCGGAGTCAGAGACCACGGTCGACGGCGATCGTTGGAATTTCGCACAGCTGTTTGCGGCGAATGTACTCTTCGCAGATGCGGTAGTAGGAGACCATCGAATCGACGTCGATCCATTCGTTCTCCGAGTGGAGTTCACCGACGAGCGGTCGCGACATGTTGACGGGCACGCCGGCTTCGTGAAAGAAGCGGGCGTCGCTGCCGCCGCAGGAGTGGACTCGCTTGACGGGCTGCCCCGTCACTTGGCCGGTGACCGCAACAAACTCGTCATCGAGATCGAGATCGGTCGGTTCAGCGCTGACGATCTCTTTGACGCCGATTTCCGGTCCGAGCAGTTCGCGGACCTTGGCCAGCATCGTCGCGGTGGTGGCGGGAGGAGTGAATCGGACATCGAGATTCGCTTCGGCCGCCGCCGGAATTCGATTCACCGTTTCGTTCGGCGAGCGGAACACGGTCAGCGAGCAGGTGGGGAACCAATGGTCGGAAGGAGTGCCATCAGGTCCGTCGTAAGGCGGCTTCAGTTCGTCGAAGTATTGTTGCAGTCGGTCGAGCCCGCCGGTCAACTTGGTCAACGCGTTGTCTCCCAGCCAGGGACGGGAGGCGTGCGCCGCGCGACCCGCGGCCGAAAGCCACAGGTGCAGAATGCCCTTCTCGGCGATCGTCAATTCGGTGAGCGATCCGCCGTCGGGAACGATCACCTGCCTGCATCGCAACCCGACCTCTTCGACCAGGTACTTGACGCCACTCTCGCCCCCGCTTTCTTCGTCTGACGTGATGGCCAGACCAATCGACCCGCCTGGCGAACGTCGCTGCTCCTGGCGAAAGAGCTCGAGCATGATGGCCAGCGCGCCCTTCATGTCGCCGGCTCCTGGACCGTAGATACGGCCGTCGCGAACCTCCGACCGGTAGCTATTCGAATTCGGATGTTCGACTACGTCCAAGTGTCCGCAGAACAAAACGTCGGGTTCATCCACACCCTCAGGCAACACGACGAGCGACGTGTAGTCGTTCTTCTCAAAATCGCGAATCGACAAACCATCGAGTGACTCGAGTTGAATACGAATGAACTCAAAACAACGGGCGCGCTCCTCCGGCCGACCGTCCGTACTGGGAATCAGGATTAGATCCCGAGTGAGCGCGGTGAGCCGCGCAGCTAATTCTTGATCGTCGAGCCGAACCATTCGTGTGTGTCTCGCTGTCTCTAGTCTCGTTCGTATTCCCAAGCGATCGGCAACACCGACGCTGTATCACCAAGGATCTGGTGGCACTCATCGAGCGTTTCGGCAAGGCAGAGGAACTGCCCTTTGAAAACGAGTTCATCGCGCCCCAGATTGAAATTGATCGGCAGCAGTCCCGCGGCGTCACCGCGCTCATACAGTTGCTTCGAGTTGTCGAGCAACTCCAACATGCGGTCGCCGGCGAGTGACTCGTGAAGCCGTATGTTTCTCAGCAACCACGCGCTTTGGGGGCGGAAATGCCGGGCGAGCACGGCTGGATAAGTCGCACCGGTAACTCGCGCATTGATTTCACAGACGTACGCCTCCAGCTCGCCGTCATCGCGTTCGACCACCAGAAAGTCGGTGCTTGCCGTGCCTCGATAGCCAACCGAGTGCAACCACTCGCCGGCCACGCTCGCCTGACGCAACAACTCGTCGCCCACCTCGGGCCTCGTTTTCAGCAAGGGAGCCGGCGATTCATTACCCTCATGAATGCTGTCTGAACTGAGGATCTGCTCGGTCACGTCGAACAGGTGGACGGACGAGTCGTCAAGGAACATCTGCACACTGGGGCTGAAGATTCTGGCGACGCCGAGCACGCCCGGTTCGAGCCACCCTTGCACCATCGCCGCCCCTTCGTAGAAAAAGTGATTGCCGATCTCCGGCAGGGGGTCGCCCGAGTCGATCGCCGGCACCTTGATCAGACCGATCCCCGAGGCGCCGATTTGCGCTTTCACGACAGCTGAGCGAAAACCTCGTGCGGCCAGCAGTTCAAGACACTCGGGTATCTGGTCAACTCCCGCCGCCACCTCGGTCGCCACATGCGGCAGACCGCGATCTCGAACGTGCTCAAACAGCAGCCATTTGTTGTTTCCCTGATAACTTCCCGCCGCAGTAGTGATCGTCTGTTTCCCCAAGCGAGTCGCGATGCGTTCGAGCACGCTGTCGGTGACGTATCCGTCCATCCAACCGGCGCCGTGCTGCGACAACCGCTCGAGGATGACCTCGATACTGCTCTCGTCCGCTGAGCCCAATCGATGGCCTAGTTCCGTGTACTCGCGGTGGCTGAGGATTTCCAACTCCGGCAAACTCAGCCCCAACTGTCGAAAGTACCCGCAGAGCGATTCATCCGGGCGGCGCTCGAGCAGCAGCACGTTGTTTCGACTGGTAAACAGAATGTCGAGAATCGGGATCAGCCGGCCG
Organism: Pirellulaceae bacterium; assembly: GCA_030748485.1. Taxonomy (GTDB): domain Bacteria; phylum Planctomycetota; class Planctomycetia; order Pirellulales; family Pirellulaceae; genus JASMLW01. Next base: position 19,690 of record JASMLW010000498.1, on the reverse strand, counting down.
CCGTACGAATCGACATCGCCGACCTCCTGCGACAGCTTGGCCACCTCCTCCTCATTGCCAAAGAACAACCCCAACAAGTTGGCGACAAAGGCCACGCTGCGATCCCAGAAGGGTGGGAGGCCACCGATCGACGCCCGCACCTGAGTCTCTTCCGACGACATCCATCCACCCTCAACGTCTTCCTATAGCCACTCGCCCTCTCGCGGCGAGCAAGGGAGTCGGGACATTATTGCAGGATGCGACCGGATCGACCACGCTGTCGCCGGGCAGTTGCGGCGGCTCAGCCCGCCCGAGAAGAGCCTGCCGTGCGCGGCGACGCGCGAATACGGCTCGTGCTACGAGCCTTCGCCGCTTTCGTTTCGGCGGGCCGGATGGTGGCTGTTGTAATAGCGTTCCGGCGCTCCTTCGACGACGGCGATCGCCCAACGAATCCCGACGGAAAGCTCGTCGGGATTCTCGTGGCTCCGACGACCGTTTCCGCGGAGCGCTTGGATCGCCAATACTTGCAGTTCAGCCTCGCTTGCCTCCTCGGAGGCCGCGAGCGACTCGAGCAACTCGATCGCGTGAGCGCACCCGATCTGTTCATCGTCGTAGGCTTGGCGATCCTCGCGATCGATGTAGCCCAGCAGCTGGTGCTTGTAGGCCCGCTTGGCGGCGATCGACATCCACCTGAACTCTTCGATCTGTTCGATCCAACGTGTAATCGACGGGTGAGACATCGACGTCCTAAGTCAAGTTCGCTATGTGGCGACAAGTTCGTTTGGTGGTGAAGCGGACTACTGCCGAAGTCCACTACGCGAAAACTACCGTGGCGCGAGCTACTGCTTGTCCGGGAGATGGTGTCTCGCATCGACCGGCCCGATCATCGGATTGGCGATCAGCGCGACGGCCAACAACCTGGCCGTCAGATACATGGTGAGATTGTAGAGCCATGAGTACGTCGAGCCGCCGCTGTTGCCGCGGCGGGGAAACATCCACACACTATACGGCACTCGAGGCGTCCACGCTTCGGTGCGCCGCCGGTTGCCGCTCAGTCGTAACGACTGACGGAAACCGGCCGCACCCTGCGCCTCAGGCAACGCGAGCGCGGGAATACGACCACGATCGCACTCCCCACGAACACCGGCGGGTGGACCATGACACCTGACAACCTTTCCTTGATGTCCGCGGTCGAAGTGGCGCGAGCCGTTCGAGAGCGAGCTGTTTCGGCGGTCGAGGTTGTCGAAGCCGTACTCGGTCGCATCGAGCGGATCAATCCGCGCCTAAACGCGTTCTGTACGCCGATGCCCGATGCGGCCCGCGCGGAAGCGCGGCGCGCGGACCAAGCCGCGGCGTCCGGCGACAGCCTCGGTCCGCTTCACGGCGTTCCGGTCTCGGTGAAAGACAACATCTACGTCCGCGATTCGCGGACCACGTTTGGTTCGAAGCTGCATGAGCACGACGTAACGCGGCACGACGCTCCCGTGGTCGAACGACTTCGCCGAGCGGGAGCAATCATCATCGGCCGCACCAACTCGCCCGAGTTCGGCTGGAAGGGAGTCACCGACAATCGCGTATTCGGAATCACGCGAAATCCCTGGAATCTCGCGCTGACTCCGGGCGGTTCGAGCGGCGGCGGGGCGGCGGCTGTGGCGGCCGGGTTGGGCCCCATCGCGATCGGCACCGACGGGGGAGGGTCGCTGCGCATTCCCGCTTCTTTCTGCGGTCTCGTCGGACTCAAGCCTTCCTACGGTCGCGTCGCGACCTGGCCGGGCGTGTCGGTCGGCTCGCTGCGACATGTCGGCGGCATGACTCGCACTGTGGCCGACTCAGCTCTCCTGCTGAACGTCGTCGCCGGACCCGATGAGCGCGATCGCGAGTCGCTGCCCGCTTCGCCGATCGACTACATCGCGGAGCTCGAGCGAGGCGTGGCGGGATTGCGCATCGCCTACAGTCCCGACCTGGGATTCGCGACCGTGGACGACGAGGTGGCCGCGCTGTGCCGTTCGACCGCCGGCCAATTCGCCGACGCTGGAGCCCTTGTCGAAACGGTCGATTTGGACTGGCCCGATCCGTATGACTGTTGGCGAGTCTTCTTTTACGGGGCCAGCGCAGGGCGGCTGGGCGGGATCGTCGCCGAACAAAGAGAGTTGCTCGACCCCGGCCTCCGCGGGTGCGTCGAAGATGCGGTCCAACAAACGGGCCTCGACTTCAGCCGCGCGCTGAATGAGCGAAACGAATGGTGGCTGCGAGTTGGCGAGCTGTTCGACTCCTTCGACTTGTTGGTGACGCCGACGTTGGCCGTGCCGCCGTTTGGCGTCGGCCAGGACAATGCTCCGGTCATCGGTGAAACGGAGCAAGGAGATCTGCAGTGGACTCAGTTCACCTATCCCTTCAACCTCACCGGGCAACCGGCTGCGAGCGCGCCCTGTGGTTGGACGAAGGCGGGGCTGCCGGTCGGGCTACAGATCATCGGACCGCGATTTGATGACGGCGTCGTGCTCCGCGCCGCGCGAGCGGTGGAGCAGATCCAGCCGTGGGCTGATCGCTGGCCCGACTGCTCCTAGTCGGCCTCCAGCTCACAGAGATTCAAGACTTGCGAGTGACGAGCGACTGACGAGCGACTGACGAGCAACTTGATTGGACCAGACCAGATGCGGAACGGGGCCCCAAACCAGCCCCTCGCGCGACCGCGTTCTACTCGCCGAGAACTTGATAGAGCGGCAGATGCCGGTAATAGACTTCGAGCATCAGGAGCCGCAGCGAAGTGGCGTAGATCCGACCACCGGCCTTTTCCCAATTGTCGCGGGGATCCCAAGTTCCTTTCATGGGGCCCGTGCGAACTTGATCCTCCAGCACAATGTCGCGCAGCGCATCGTTCCACTGGGTCCAATTGTCGCCCTGCATGTGGAACATCACCTGCGTGCCGTAGTACCAGTAGTAGCTGGTCTCGGCGCCCTTCTTCGGCAGGTTCTTCAAGAGGTGCTGAGCGCCGCCGCGTAGGTGCGCGTCGTTGGAAGCGACTCCGAAATACTGCAGGCACAGGCACGCTTCCGCCGTCATCGCCGCATTGCCGTTGCGACCTTGGTACGCGAAGACGCCCGTTTTGGCGCCCTGCCCTTCGTTTTTGTGCAGCCACTGCTTGGCCTTCTGCAAAGTGGCGGCCGGCACGCTGAGTCCGGCGATCTGACCGCTCTTTAGCGCCATGATCTGCCAACCCATCACGGACGTGTCGCCCGGTTGCTTGGGCGCATATCGCCATCCACCCGCGCCGTGTTGTGCGAACACGATGAAATCGATCGCTTTCTGAGCGGGCGCTTTGAGGTGCTCATCTCGAGTCATCCCATAGGCTTCACAAAGGGCGATCGTGGCGATGCCGTGACTGTACATTCGAGCGTTGCTGTTTCCTCCTGTGAACAGATCGCCATCCTCCTTCTGCTTCGAGATGAGCCACTCGAGCCCCCGCTTGACCATCTGCTGGTGTTTGCCAGTTTGGTGCGTGTGTCCATCGCCGAGAAAAGGCAACAGCGCCAGACCGGTGGCCGCCGTATCGGACGCTTGATTGCCGTGACCGGAGCACTTGTGTCCCTGGCACCGCTCACCGAACGCATGCAGGCTCCAATGCCCGTCCTCGTGTTGGTGCTGTTCGATCCAAGTCAGTCCGGTCGCCAGCGCCGACATCACTTCATCCTTGCCGCCAAACGCCTGCACCAAATCGCGCTTCGTGTTCTCATCGGCTCCCCGTAATCGCAGCATCGCTTGCAAGCCGATATTATCCTCGGCGTAATGCAACAAGGGGGCTCGCGCGGGCCGCCGCTGTATGCGGCTGGCGATAGAGCTGAACGACAACGGCGCGTCGACCCGTTCTTCGGCGAGCGCACCGATGACAAGCTGCGGGCGACGGCGATTGAATCGCCCTCCCCATTCGCCCGGAGTCTCCACAGAGATTTCCAGAGTCAGCGGTTCGCCGCGGGGCAAGCCGATCTCCGCCGCCGCAACGTCGGACGCCGGCTGATCCGCGTCGGCCGGAGCCGGCGCGGCGACTTCATCGAGCGCCGCGGCGTCCGTCTCACTCGTCGATGCCGGTGCGGCGCGCGAGCGAGCGAGTTGCGAGTCGACGGGCGACGATTCGATTTCCGGCGAACCTTCCGCGATCACCACGTCAGCCGCCACCGCCGCCGGCACGGGACGTTTACGTCGCGCGGGCCCGGTCTTGTCAGCCAGGGCGAGCGTCAGCCCTTCGCGCCGCGCGACCGTCACCTGCGTCTCTGGGCGAGTGGCCTCTCCCGCTTCCGCGGGAGCATTCGCCGCCAACGCTTCGACCCGCAGCTGGCCGCTCGTCTCGGACGCGCCCGCCCGCTTGGGCAAACGGTTCAATTGCGGGTCCGCCGGAGGCTGGGTCGGAGCCGTCGAATCTCGCGCCGCAACCTTGAGTTCAGTTTGCCGCCGCGGACTCGACTCCGTCTTGATTTCAGTCGCCAGAGACGCGCTGGTCGGTTCCACGGTGACGTCGGCGCGCCGCTCAACTTGAACAGCGGCTCCCGCGACGTCGAGCGGCTTGACATCAACGCCCGTCGCAGCCGTCGAAGCCAGTTCGATCGCCGTCGTTTGGTCGGGGCGTCGAGCGGCGGCCCGCTGGAATTGCGGCGCGGGTTGCGGCCGCAGAATCTCATCGGCGGCGCGCCCGACCGAAAGACTATCTTGTACGACCTCGATCGCACTCGGCGCCGCGATCTTCCGCGGCACCTGCAAGGGCATCGACTCGGGAGCTGGAGCCGAAACGACCTTGCGATCGATGGTGACACCCGCCGCCGCCGGCAATGTCTCGCCAGGCGTCGGCTCGGCGGGTTGCAGCGCGGCCACCGCTGCGTTCACATCGGTGGGCGATTCCACCGACGTGTCGCGGGTGCGATCAAGTGCGACCGCTACTCCCTGCGTCGGTTGGGGTGCGACAGCGGCCCTCGGGGTGACGGCGGCTCGCTGGGGAGCCGACGGCTGGTTGCTCATCGGCCCGGGCGCCGCTGGTCTGACTGTCAGTTTCGGCGAGTCGGCGCGGCGGGCGACTTGGACTTCGGCTCGCGCCACCTCACCCTGCGTATTCGACTCAACAGGCTCCGGAAGCTCCAGCTGTTCCGGCTGCGCCTCATTGGCCACCGCCGTCGACGCGGCGGCGCGAGCAATCGCAGCGGGTGTTGTTGTCGCATCGGGCGTCGGGACAGACTCTTCCGGCTCGCCCGCTATCTGCTCGGGAGCCAAATCCGGCATGGCAGCGCGTCGCTTGATGTTCGCCGCCTTAAGTTGCGGATCCGCCGCGTTTCTATCCAATTCAACTCGCGCCTGGGCCAGTTCGGGAGTTTCTTCGATCACCGCCCTCGTCCGCTCAATGTCGATTTGCGGTCGCGGCGGTTCGACGTCGATCTTCTCGCGCCGGTCCAGCTCGATCGGCGTGGCCCGCGGCGTGGGCGTGTCGTCGGTTCGTCTTCTCCGCACGGGATCGCCAACCTTCATCGGCAGCGACGGCACAGCTGACTGCGGGGGAGCCGTTACACTGGCCGCTTCGGTGACCTGTCGAAAAATGGGCGACGGTTTGACTGTCTCAACCGACTGTAGATCGGCGACCTTCTCGTACAACTCTTGACCCGGTTCGTGCGACTGGTGCAAGTTGGCGACGACCAATACTTCGTCGAACACCTGTTCGATCTTCTTGGCGATATCGTCGCCGAAGTAGACAAAGAATGAGCCGGCTCCGACGACCGCGTGGGCGACGATGGCGACAACGAGGAACCCCGGCACACGGGCCCTCCGCCACGAGGCGCGGCGCCAGAACCAGACGACGGCGACGATCAGCGCGGAGACCAGCGCGACCAGCACCAACGTCCAGCCGTGTACGCGAAAGAACGACTGGGCCGACTCCAATCGCGTCCAATCCCAGCCCGTGACGGTGTACGTCTCGACAGCGACGCTGCTGTAGATCAGAAACTGGCCCGAGTGCTCCGGCGATTCGGCGGACGCCGAGCGGTCGCTGGAGAAGACCAGCCGAAACCCCTCGGGCGACAACGACGGCTCGTGCTCGTTGGCGGCCGAGTTGATTTCCCGGCCGAGCGACTCGATCGCCGCCGGTTGAACGCCGTCCAGCCGCGCTCGGTAGATGTCAAAATTGCGGACCTCGCCGCTGGCGTTCGCGCGGTCGGATGTGAAGTAGAGAAACACACCGTTGGGCGAAACGAACGGCTGGCCGTCGTGGCGCGCCGAGTTGAGCGTGACGAGTGGTTCGACCGACCAGGAGCCCGCGCCGCCCAGCTGCGCGACGTAGAGATCGAAGTGGTCAAGCCCCTGTTCGGCCCGTAGCGTCGCCGACCACGGTTGTTGCGAGTCGCCACCTCTCTGGGATCCATCCCGCCGATCCGCCATTCGCGGCGTCCGATTGCTGGCGAAGAACAGCGTCTGGCCGTTTGCCGCCATGGTGGGGTCTTGGTCGTGAGCCGCCGTGTTGATGCTGTCGCCCAGATTCTCCGGCGCGCTCCAGCCCGTGTCTGTTTTCGTCGACTTATAGATGTCGAATCCACCGGCTCCGCCGGGACGATTCGAGCTAAAGAACAAGGCGCCGCCATCCGCTGAGAACACGGGCCCAACATCATCGGCGGTGGAATTCAGAGCGCTGACGGCTGTCGCTTTCGACCAGCCGCCCGTCGAGTTCCGCTTCGACACGACGATATCGCAGCCGGCGTGGCCGCGAACGGTGAAGTACAAACTCGTCCCACCGTCGGCCAAACACGGTCGGATCAGACTCGCGCGACCTCCATTTTCGACCGGCGGCTCCAGCGTGACAGGAGTTTGCCAGGCGATGCTCCGCTGCTGGGGAGCCGACTGTCCCCAATTCTCGCGACCGTCAAACGACAATGTCTCCGCGACAGGCCGCGGGACCATGACGAAAGCGAATAGAGCCAAGACGGCGACAACGGCGGCCGCCAACGCGACACGCGCCGACAAAATGCTTCGCAATGCGTTCACCGTTCAACGGCCTCCCTATCCGTATCGCGACTATTTGGTTCGCTGCATGATGACCGTGCAGTAGTGCTCGATGTTCTCGCGCTCGCAAATACCCATCACCTTCGCCGGGAAGACGAACCGCGCGTTCTGGTCGGCGCGAATCTGGATGCGCTGCGTGCCCGGGTTCTTGATGGCCATCGTGTGCAGCATGTTGGTGAGCATCTTCTCGCTCAGCTCCTCGCCGACAACGATGTACTTGCCCTCCTCGCTGATATTCACAACGACTTCATTGGGCGGCATGGAAAGGGGTTGAGCCGACAAGACTTCGGCCAGCTTCGTGCTGACCTCCTTCTCTTGCTGGTCGAATCTTGTTGCGACCAGAAAGAAAATCAACAACAAGAACACGACGTCGATCAGCGGCGTCAAATTAGGTCCGTCGTTGTCGGCTTGGGATGGCGGCAATCGCATGGTCGCTCCTTTTCAGCAGCCCGGTCACGGACGACTGGGCGCTAACTTCCCGTCGAACTTCCCGTCGAGGCCAAGGTGGCGTTTGAGGTCGAGACGTCGCGATTCGTCGCGGCCGAGTCTTGGTCGGCCGACACGCTTGTCTCCATCTGCACAAAGACGGGGATCATATCCAACAAACATTCGTCCATATCCCGCATGAACCTGTCCGCGCGAGCGTTGAACCAGGCGGCCAGCAACATCGAAGGAATCGCCACGGTGAGCCCGAGAGCCGTCGTGATCAGCGCCAAGTAGATGTACTCAGCCAGAACTTCCGCCTTCCCCAAGCCCGCTTGGCTCGACTGGTAGAAGGCGAAGATCATGCCGACGACCGTGCCGAGCAAGCCGACCAGGGGCGCAATTCCACCGACGACGTGGAGCGGTTGGTGGCGGACGCGGATCGCGCCGATCTCGCGCGACATGGCGTCCTCCATCGCTTTCTCGACCTCCAACAGCGGCCGCCCCGCCCGCACCAACCCCGCCCGCAAGACGGCGGCCAGGGGCGACGGCGACGATTCACACAGCCGACGATAGTTCTCCGGCTCGTCGTCACCTGCGCGAATCAGCCCCTGCAAGTCTCGAACGAATTGAGGCGGCATGATGCGAGTCGGCACGAGCCGGGTCAATCGCTCCAGTCCGACGGTCGTGGCGACCACGGAGAGAATGCCCAAGAAGACGTAAAACGGGATGCCGATCCAGCCGCTCTTGATGATCATGCCGCCGAGCGACTCGCTCCAACCGCCGGCCGTCTTGTCGGCCGTCTTGTCGGCCGCAGCCCCGTCGTTCGCGGCGGGCTGAGCGGCGCCCTCGGCCGGGAGCTCGCCCTCTTGCGCGTTGAGTTGCGAGGTTTGCCTGGCGACAAACATCAACATGAGAATGAGCGCTAACGCGAACACGACACGAGATTCCGCACGCACCAACCAATTCATCGGTTCATCCTCGCCGACGCGTCAGGGCGCGCGTCAATTCTAGGTTTGTAGGGGCCGGCCGATCGTCACGCTATCGCGATCGATGCAACGACTACTGTTGATCGAGTTGTTTGATTAGAGCGGCGGCGTCTTTCGCCTTGGGGTGGTCTTTGTGTTGGGCTACGACGATCTCGAGCGATTGCTTCGCCTTGGCTTTGTCTCCTAACTCGATAAAGCAACGCGCCGCCTCGAAGCGAGCCAGCGCCTGCCAAGACTTGTAGGGATAGCCCACGGCGACCAGCAGGAAGTGCTCAATCGCGTCCTCGTACTTCTTCTCACCGAACGAGAGTTCACCGATCATGAAGCGAGCTTTGGCGGCCGTTTCCGATTCGGTCTCGGTCGTCACCATTTCATACGTCTGCCGCGCTTGCGGCAGTTGCCCCTGGTTCTGTTGGGCTAGCCCCACTCCGTAGCGGGCCTCGCTCTTCTGCTCAAACTTGGGGAACTGAGTCAACAACTGCGTGTACCGCCGCTGGCTTTCCGGCCAGTTCTTCAAGTTGGTCGCGCACGCGCCGGCTCGATAGAGAGACTGGGCGACGAACTTTTCGATCTTCTCGTCAGCCACCTGGGCGAACAGCGGCAAGGCTTCGGCGAACTTGTCCTGGCGGTAGAGGCTCTCGGCGGTGAGGAACCTGCCGGGTCCGGCGAGTTCTCCGGTGGGATGGTCTTTCAACTGGGTCATCAGCGTAGCCGTCGCGGCGGCGAATTCGCCTCGTTGAAACTGCATGTCGCCCAGTTTGTAGCGGAGCTTCTCTTTCACCAACTCGTCTTGCGCCTTGGCCAAGCCGGCGGAGAAAGCCGCCTCAGCCTGCGTCAACTGAGTTGCTTTGGCGGCGTCGTCTTTCGCCGAGCCGGCCTGCTGTTCGTGGAATTGACCGACGTAGAAAAACGCCTCCGGAACCAGCGAGCTCGCCGCGAACTTCTCGCCCAGCGTGCGAAAGGCAACCGCCGCCTCGCCGTCTTTCTTCAACTCCAGCAACGCGTGGCCGAGTTCATAGTACGCTTTGTCTGCGTGGACGTAGTCCGGCTTGTCTTGCAGCAACTTGCGAAGATCGGCGACTGCCGGTTCCGCCTGCTTCAATCCAATCCGACAGAGGGCCAGCGCGTAGCGCGCGTCCAACCCCTCGGCGGCAGCCGGCTTGCCAGCCAAGAAAACGGTCAAGTCCTTCGTCGCTGGATCAAACTGCTTCAGTCGCTGGTGCGACAGTCCGCGGAGATAATAGCCCTGCTTGCCGGCGTCGGTCGCCGCGTGCTTGCCGATCAACTCATCCAGATGTTTCAGCGCCGAAGTGAAGTCCTCTTTCGTAAAATAGGCGGAGCCCAGACCGTACAGAGCGGGAGCGACGAATTCACTCGTCGCGAAATTCTGCACAATCGCCTGGAAGTGAGGGATGGATTCATCGGGCTTGCCTTGCTGTTGTGCGATGTCGGCGAGCAGGAAGGTCGCCTGGGCGAGCAATTCGCTCCGCGGGTGCTTCGCCAAGAGTTCCTTGAGCCTGGCGACCGCACCCGCCTGATCGTCGATCGCCCGCTGGCTCTGCGCCGCGGCGACGAGCACTTCATCGTTGCGAGCCCAATCGGGTTTGGCGGCCAGCGCGGCGTTAAATGCGGCGACCGCCTCCTTGTCGCGACTGGCGCCGCTGTGACTGCGGCCGATCAGTAGTTGAGCCTCCGCTTTCTCTTCCGGCAGCGCCAACTTCGCCAGATTGGCGTTGAGGTAGGCGACCGTTTCGTCGCTCTTCTCGTTCTTGTACAGACACCAACCAATCCGCAGATGCGCCCGCGCGGCGCGAGGATGCTGGGGGCTCTTCTGTATCAAACCGCGGAACAGCGCCTCCGCCTTGGCGAGATCTCCGCCCGCCTCTTTGGTGGCGAATAGGTACCCTTCCCCAGCGATGTAGACCACCTCGGGCTGCAGGACATGTTCGGCGAACTCCGGCTTGGCCAAGAAAGCCTCTGCATGGGTGCGAGCCGTTTGGTAGTCCTCCAGGCCGAGCGATGAAAGAGCCGCCATGTAGACAGCCTGCGGAGTGAGCGCATGAGCCGGATACTTTTTCGCAAACGCATCGTACAGCGCGGGCGTTTCCTTTTTTCGGTCCGGCAGTTCATAGATCGCATCGACGCGAGCCATCGCCAGAAACGGCGCAAATTCACCTTCCGGATTCTCGGCGACAGCCGGCTCAAGTAACTTGAGCGCTTCCTGAGGCTGCTGCTTCTTGAGCAACGTGCGGCCGAGCCAGTATTTCGCTTCCGGCGTCTCGACGGATTTCGCCGCCGTCACCGGCGTCAACATCTTCGCCGCGTCATCCCACTTCTCTGTTTCGTAATAGCACTTGCCACAGGCCAATTGGGCGGCCGCCAAATAGGTGCTCTTGGGGTATTTCGTCATCATTTGCGTCAGCAACGCAATCGCCTCAGCCGGCTTGTCGACTTCCAATCGGCACTGCGCCTGCCGCAACAGGGCGAAATCGGCGAGCGCAAAGTTGGGCAGCGCGGCGGTCACCCCGAACTCTTTGTCCGCTTCGGCGAACTTCTTTGTCTTGAACAACGAAATGCCCAACCGTAGACGCATCTCGGGAGCCAAACTGTTCGCCGCCAACGCGGCGTTGCCGAGAAACGCCTGCAACGACTTGACCGCTTCCTCGTCCTGACCCAAGTCTTGCAGCGTCGCCGCCAACCCGTAGTAGGCGTCCGCCAACAATCCACTCTTGGGCTGCGACTGAATCAGCTTCTGATAAGTGGTCACCGCGGCGGCGAGATCGCCGCTGGAAAACAAACTCTCGCTCTGAAAGTAAAGCGCCTTGTCAAGCAGTTTGCTCTTTGGGTATTTGGTCGTCACTTCACCAAACGAAGCGGCCGCGACCTTGTACTCCTCCGGCTTCTTGGAGACACCCGCCAACTGATACTGAGCCATCGCCAGGTTGTATTGAACACCGTCCAGGCTGGCGAACTTGGGATACTTGGTCAGCACGGCGCGAAACGTCGCCACCGACTCCGGGTACTTCTTCAAGTTCAGTTGGCAAACGCCCAAGTAATAGTGAACTCGCTCCAGTCGCGCATCCTTGGGGTACTTCTTCAGGAAAGTGGCCCATCGTTCGGCCGCGCGATTGTAGAAACCACTGTTCTGCAACGCGGCGGCCGCATTGTAATCGCGGACCGCAGCCTGGCTTTTCGTGTCGTCTTGCCCGACGGCCAAGTCACCGAAGACGAACACGGTGAGAAGCAGGGCGAAAGCGCTCCCCAGAATGGGGAAACGGAAAGGGAGGTGTGAAAAAGATGGGGAGCACATCGCGCGACTCCTTCCGACGTTAACGATCCCACAAGTACAGAGGCGAACGCCCGCTGCGTGGATTGGACGAGATTCCGCTGGTTTCCAACTCGGGCCCAACAGCATGCGTGTCGTCCCATCCTTGGCTCATGCTCAGCGAACGGTTTCGGCGCGACGACCCACGCCGGCGAACACGATCGCTAACGCATCCACATATGTGGATGACAATGTTGCCATCTGGGAAGCACGTGTCAAGCAATTGCCATTCAGGTTTTCGAACTATTGAGCGGCGACCGAGCGAAGCGCGATAAACGAAGTACTCAACTGGCAATTGCGGCTTCCAGCGACCAACGTGAGCGGGCCGAGTGGTCACCGAGCGCTTTGGCGGCGCCAGGCTCTGTCTTAGTGCCTAGTAGTGTGAGTTCGCCAGAATCCCCTCTTCGTCATGTGGTGAATTGATGATCCGTCGGATCGGTCAAGATTGGACAAATGAATTGATGATCGGACGAATCGTTGCGAAAAAGGCGACTTCGACGCCCCTCGAACGTCTGCAAGTCCACTGCCTGGAATCCAGGCCTGACAGGCCGCTAGACCTTGAGGCCCCAGGGAAATTGGAAATGGGGGCGGGCCACAAATATCATGGAATGCGCCATTTGCCGAGGGTGTTTGGCGTTACGTTGGCCGACACGGAGGAGCTGGCCGAGTTGCTCCGTCCCGAGCCGATGCGCTGGAGGATCGTCAGCGCGCAGCCAACTTGCCGACGATGCGCATGCGACTGCTGACCAAAATCATCGCTCCGGCGGCCATCGTCGGCTTCGGCCTGCTCGCCTACTTTTGGTTGCAGTCGCAGCGCACCCCGCCCGCCCGCGTCACCGAGCCCCCCGCGCCGACCGTTGTCCAGACGATCGAGTTCGACCCACAGCCGAGCGATGTCGAGATTCGAGTTTGGGGAACTGTCACACCCCATCGGGTGGTCACGATCAAAGCGCAGGTGGCCGGTCGCATCGTGCAGAAACGCGATCGGCTCCAGGCCGGTCGGTTCGTCAAAGCGGGCGAGTTGCTGCTGCAAATCGATCCGGAGCCTTACGAACTCAGCTCTCAAGCGGCGGCGGCGGAAGCCGCCCGCATCGGCGAGGACCTGAAGCAATTGGCGATCGAGGAATCGGGCAACGCCGCGTTGGTCGAGATTGCCACGGATGAATTAAGACTCGCCAACAAAGAGCTGACCCGCGACAAAGGCCTGTTCGCCAGCAAGTCGACGTCGGAGGCTAACCTCGATCAGTCGGAGCGTTCGGCGCTGAAGGCTCGCACCGCCCTGCAGCTGCTGGAGACAAATCGCCGGCTGATTCCTGTGCGGCGGCAGCGCCTACAAGTGCAACTGAAATCGGCCGCGTTGCGGCAAAAAGAAGCCGAGCTGCGGCTGGGGTGGACTGACATGACGGCTCCGTTCGATGGTGTCATCGCCACCGACACGGTCGAGATCCACGACTTCGTGCAGCCTGGCGATCGGCTGTTGGAGGTCGATGAGGCGGCGGCGGTCGAAGTCGCTTGCGACCTGACCTCAGATGAACTGTATTGGCTGTGGGACGCGGCGCGCCTGGATGGCAAATCGCCCGAGCACCCGCTCGAGATTCCTCCGGTTGACGCGACCGTCACGTACATCGTGGGTGGCCGGTCTTTCGAATGGCCGGGGCGACTGTCCCGATACGAAGGGAAGGGCATCGACTCCACCACGCGGACCGCGCCGTGTCGCGTGGTGGTCGCGAGCCAGCTGGGCGAGCGCGGCGACGGTCCGCCGGCGCTGATCCGCGGCATGCACGTCGAAGTGACGATCCGCGTCCAACCGCAAACCCGTCTGTGGCTCGTCCCGGCTCAAGCGCTCCGCCCCAACGGACAGGTCTGGACGATCGCGAACGGCCGGCTGCGGGGGCGGGAAATCCAACCGGTCCGCGTCTCCGCAAACGGAACACTCATCCGCGCGGACGAGTCGAATCTCCAACCCGGCGACCAACTCGTCACCTCGCAGTTGGCAAGCGCGTTCGACGGCATGCCCATCCGCGCCGCCGAAGCCGAGGGTGAACAGCCATGAAGGCCGTCTTGACCTGGGCGATTAACAACGCGCCGTCGATGAACACGATGATGATCGCCGTGCTGACAGTCGGCGCCGCGGCCATGACGATGATCCGCCGAGAACGCTATCCCGATCATCGGCCGGACGAGATCACCGTCTCGGTCCCGTACCCCGGCGCCAGCCCGACCGAAACGGAAGAGGGAGTCTGTTTGAAAGTGGAAGAGGCGATTCGCTCGATCGTGGGCATCGAGAAGATCGTGTCGAGAGCGCGCGAGGGCTCCGGCAGGGTGACGGCCGAATTGTACAACTCGGTCGACGATCCGGAGCGAGTCCTCAATGAGGTCCGCGGAGCGGTCGACCGCATCTCGACTTTCCCGCGCGAATCCGAAAGACCATCTGTCCGCCTCTCGACTCGATTCCAATCGGTGATCTCGGTCGCTATCCTGGCTCCCGCCAACAGCGATCCGCACAACGACCCCGCCGCCGAGCAACGTCTGCGGGCGATCGCCGAGCAAGTTTATGAAGAGGTTCTGCGACTGCCGGAAGTTTCGCACGTCGATCTGTGGCAGGCTAAGCCATATCAGATCGATGTCGAGATCTCCGAATCGACGTTGCGCAGACACGGGCTGACTCACCACGACGTCGCCGCGGCGCTGCGAGCGGGCAACGTCGAGCTACCGGGTGGTGAAATCCGGTCGCCGATTGGCGACTTGTTATTGCGGGCGGCCAACAAGCACGTCACTGGCGACGAGATCGCCAAGCTGCCGGTGATCGGCGAACCGGGCGGCGCGGTCATTACGGTCGGCGACCTGGGCGTTGTCCGAGACGGTTTCGCCGACATCGACATCTTCGCCCGCACCGACGACCGGCCCAGCATGTCGATCAAAATCCGGATGACGGGCGCCGAGGACATGCTGACCATCCGCGAGCAGGTGGTGGACTATGTGGCGAACAAGCAGATGCCGCTGGGGTACGACCTGAAAACGTGGGACGACTACTCGGGGCACGCCCGCGACCGACTCGATCTCTTGATGCGCAACGGGGTGATGGGCCTGATCCTGGTCTTCCTGGTGCTGGGAGTATTTCTCGATTTGCGGCTGGCGTTCTGGGTCGCGTTGGGGATCCCGATTTCAGTTTGCGGCACGTGCGCCGTGATGCTGGCGGTCGGCGCGTCGCTCAACATTCATTCGATGTTCGCCTTCGTCATGGCGTTGGGAATCGTCGTCGACGACGCGATCGTCATTTCGGAAAACGTCTACTCCCATCGACTCCGCGGGAAGACCGGCGTCCGCGCGGCGATCGACGGAGCGGCCGAAGTCGCCCCCGCCGTCATCAGTTCGGTTGTGACAACCGTCATCGCCTTCATTCCCTTGGCGTTTGTCACGGGCGAGATGGGCAAGTGGATCGCCGTGATGCCGCTCGGCCTGGTGGCCATGCTGCTGATATCGCTGGTGGAGTCCATGTTGATTCTCCCCTGCCATCTCGCTCACAGCCGGCTTCCAGACAATCCCCAATCGACTCCCCGATTCCAACGTTTCATCCAGAGACTCGTCGACCAGTTCATCGACCGCGTTTACACGCCCGCCTTCCGTTGGTCTCTCGAGCGTCCCGCCGTCGTCTTCAGCGGTTCGTT
Organism: Pirellulaceae bacterium; assembly: GCA_030748485.1. Taxonomy (GTDB): domain Bacteria; phylum Planctomycetota; class Planctomycetia; order Pirellulales; family Pirellulaceae; genus JASMLW01. The sequence goes on along the minus strand of JASMLW010000498.1, from coordinate 4,277 downwards.
CGCCGCGCTGTTGATCTCACTCGGGTTGTATCACGGCGGCTTTACTCCGTTCGTCTTCAATCAGCAACTCGATTGGGAGTTCCTCTACACCTATATCGAATACCCGAACGGCACGCCGACGAAAACCATTGACGAAGCGACACAGCAATTGGAACGGGCGTTTCGCGAAGTCGAGCGCGAGGAGTTCCCAACGGCCAAAGAGACGCTGACGACCACGTTCTACCGGGGCGTTGGCTACACGAATCAGCTGAACAACAAGCGCGGCGAGGTCTACGCCGAATTTAAACGGGGACCCTTCTTTCGCGAGAAATCGAGCCGCGATCTGATCGCCAAATGGCGGGCCAAGGCCGGCGACTTTCCCGGCGCCGAGCGCGTCGTCTTTTGGGGAATCAACCACTCGCCCGGCGGCCGCCCGATTGAGCTGTCACTGTTGTCGAGCGACGTCGATCAACTGGATGTGGTGGCCGAGAAATTCAAGCGCCGACTGGCCACCTATCAGGGCGTAGTCGATATCCACGACAGCCGCGGGCCGGGCAAGTGGGAGCTGCGGATAAAACTGAAAACGGGGGCGCACGATCTGGGCGTCCGCCTCGATCAACTCGGGCGAATTGTTCGCGGCGCATTCCACGGTGAAGAAGTGATGAGGCTGCAACGAGGCCGGCACGAAGTCAAACTGATGGTCCGCTATCCGCCCGACGAGCGGAGGTCGCTGTATCAGCTCAACGAAATTCGCGTGCCAACTCGCACCGGCGGTGAAATACCGTTGGAGGTGCTGGCCGACATCTCTGTCGCCCGCGGGTTCTCGAGCGTCCATCGCATCGACCAGCAACGGGCGGTCACCATCACGGCTAACGTCGACGACCAAATCGCCAACGCGCCGGATATCATTCGCGATCTCCGCGACGGCGACCTGGCCGATCTACTGGCGCAACATCCGCAGGTCCGCGCCCGCTGGGAAGGACAGCAAGAGGAAACCAGGCGGTCCTTCAATAGCTTGATGCTCGGTTTCATGGTCGCCATATTTGGCATGTACGCCGTTTTGACGCTGCAGTTCCGCTCACTCGTTCAGCCGCTCATCGTGCTCGCCGTGCTGCCGTTCGGCTTCGTTGGAGCCGTCGGCGGACATTGGTTGCTGGGTCAATCGCTCACGCTGTTCAGTCTGTTCGGCGTCGTCACACTGTCCGGCATCGTCGCCAATGACTCGATTGTGCTGATCGACTTCATCAATCGTCGATTGGCGGAGGGTGTTCCGCTGCCGGACGCCTTGCGCGAGTCCGGGCGGAGGCGTTTCCGCCCCGTCATGCTCACGTCGATCACGACGGTGGCCGCGTTGCTGCCGATGTTGCTCGAGCGGACGACTCAGGCGCAGATTCTGATTCCGATGGCCATTAGCGTCTCGTTCGGTCTGATCGTCGCGACGCTCTGGATTCTGTTTCTCGTGCCGGCGATCTACTCCGTTTACGCTCGCTTCCGTCCAGCGAACGAGGGCGCGGCCAGCGATTGATTGGCGGCGGAGACGCACTCGCTCTCGCGCCGCTGTCTGTCTGGTGGAGCTGTCCGCCTGGTGGAAACGAGCTGCAAATCGGTCAGAATGCTCTGTTGCGTTTCAGCCGGATCGCCAACTTCACCTTCGCTGGATCGGGAGCCGAGTGTGCGTACGATCTCACTGGCCGTGCTGCTCGTGTTACTCGGCGGGTCGTTTGGCTCCTGTGGCGCGGCGGAACCGTTTGACATTCTGATCTCCGGCGGCGTGGTCATTGACGGCACGGGCGCGGCGCGACGGCGAGCCGACGTGGGAATTCGCAACGGGCGGATCGACGCGATCGGCCAACTGACCGATCGCCCGGCCAAACAACAGGTGGACGCCGACGGTCTGATCATCTGCCCCGGCTTCATCGACTTGCACAGCCATGCGGATCGCGGCATCCTCGAGCATCGTGGCGCCGAGAACTACATCCGTCAGGGAGTCACTACGTTGGTTTGCGGGAACTGCGGTAGTTCGCCAACCAACGTCAAGAGCTTCTTCGCGCACCTCCGCGACGGCGGGGCGGGCCCCAACATCGCTCTGCTGATTGGCCATGGAAGCGTCCGGCAGCAGGTGATCGGTCGCTTGAACGCGCCGCCGACCGACGATCAACTGGCCGAGATGAAACGTCTGGTCAAGCAGGCGATGCAGGACGGAGCGGTCGGAATGTCGACGAGCTTGCGTTACGGTCCGGGGGCCTATGCATCGACCGACGAGATCAGCGAGCTCGCCAAAGAGATCGCACCTTTCGATGGCTTTTACGCCACGCACATGCGCGACGAGGGGACACAGATTCTGGCGGCGATCGACGAGGCGCTGGAGATCGGGCGTCGCGCGAAGGTGCCCGTCCACATTTCGCACCACAAGATCTCTTCGGCGTCCGTCTTCGGATTGACGCGACTCACGCTCGAGCGGATCGACAGAGCCCGTCGCGACGGACACGATGTGACGCTCGACCAGTACCCCTACGGAGCCGGCAGCGGCGGCGTCTCGCTCTACGTCCCCCAGTCGTCGCTCTCCGGTGGGCTGAAGGCGTTCAACCGCCGTGTCGCCGACGACCGGCAGCGGGCGCAGATTCTCGACTCGATCAAAGATCTGCTCAAACGGAAAGTGTACGAAGCCAGCCAACGGAGTTCCGATCCCCAACACACGGCGGCCGCGCTGGCGCGAATTCAGATCGCTCGAGCCGCGTACAACCCGAAACTCGAAGGAAAGAACCTGACGCAGATTCTGCGATCGCGCGAGCAACCGGTCACGCTTCACAACGGCGCCGAGCTGTTGATTGAGTTAGTGCAGAACAACGTCCGCGGCATCAATCACACACTCGACGACAGCTCCGGCGGCGATGTCGATCGCGTGATGCAACATCCACTCACCAGCATCGCTTCCGACGGAAGCGTGTTTGAGTTTGGAGTTGGGAACCCGCACCCCCGGTCGTACGGTTGCTACACCCGAGTCCTGGGCCGCTACGTCCGCGATCGCCGGCTGCTGACGCTCGAGACAGCGATCCGAAAGATGACGACATTACCCGCGCGGCGACTCGGATGGCGGGATCGCGGCGTACTGAAGACCGGAGCGTGGGCCGATCTGGTCGTTTTCGATCCGGAAACGGTGATCGATAAAGCGACATTCCTCAAGCCCCATCAGCAATCGGGCGGCGTGGCGCACGTCGTCGTTCGCGGTCAGTTCGTACTCCGCGACAACCAAATGACGGGAACACTGCCCGGCCAGCCCCTCGATTAGTCGGCGTCCCCGCCAGAGCAGCACAATCACGCGAAATCCTCCCAGTGATTTTTCCGAGCAATTGTGGGTGGATGGCGAAACTTGTGCCGGCGTCGGTTGTTGCATATGGTTGACGCCGAAATATCGCCTCGTCGCCTCATCATCCAACATCTCCGAGTTCCATGACCATGTTCAACAAAACCACGCTGCTCAACAAAACCACGCTGCGAATCTCCCTCGTCCTGTTCGTTCTCCTGATGACAAGTTTCCAAACGGCTGTCGCTGAAGATTGGGGGCGTTTCCGCGGCCCGCGAGCTGACGGCACCACCGCCGACTCGAAAATCCCCACGACTTGGAGCGACAAAGAGAACGTCAAATGGAAACTCGCCCTGCCGGGGGGCGGGTTCTCGAGCCCAATCGTCGTCGGCAAGCAAGTCCTGGTCACGGCCTATTCCGAGAGCGGCAACGGCGTCAAGCGGCACCTCGTCTCCGTCGATCGAGCGACGGGGAAAGCTCAGTGGACTAAATCGATCGAAGGCGTCAGCGATGGCGGCGGGCAGGGATTCTCCTATCACGGCCAGGCGTCTCACACCCCGGTCAGCGACGGCGAGCGGGTCTACGTGATGTTTGGCAGCAGTGGCGTGATCGCCTACGACCTGGCGGGCGAGCAACTCTGGAAGAAAGATGTCGGCAACGAGCGACGCGCGCGATTTGGAACGGCGGCGAGTCCCATTCTTCACGGCGATCTCTTGATCGTAGCCGCTGGATCGGAGAGTGAGTCGATCCGCGCGTTCAACAAGAAAACGGGCGAAGAGGTTTGGAAGACCGAAGCGGGCAGCCTGTCGCAGAGTTACTCGACTCCGCTCATCGCCAAGAACGCAAAGGGCGGCGAAGACTTGTTGATTTCAGTGGCCTACGAGGTGTGGAGTATGAACCCGGCGACCGGCAAGCTGAAGTGGTACGCCGAAACTCAAGTCGACACGGCTGCTTGTCCGGCCATCATCGCCAAGGACGGTGTCGCCTACGTGAT
>JASMLW010000497.1 GCA_030748485.1 Pirellulaceae bacterium | reverse complement strand
GGAGTAATGGCCGGAGGGCTGGGTCGTCGTTCTGGACCACAACTGAACAACTGCAACTACAACTCACCACAAGCAAACCTACGAATTCGAGGAATAGTCCGATGCAAAAAGAGCATGGCTCCCCAACGGATCGCGCTTGTCTGTCGCGGAGGCGGTTCCTCTTAGCCACTGGCGGAGCGACGGCTACGACGATCTTCCTTGCCGCCCAGTTCTCGAGAACGGGGATTGGCGAGGAGTTGCTAGCCGAGGTGGCCGCCTACGAACGAAAGAAGGTCGCCAGTTTGAGCGACCTGAAAGTCGACACTCCGGTGTCGATCTTCTATCCGTTCGACGACCTGAACTCGCTCAGCTTCATCGTCAAGCTTGGCGTTCCGGCCAGCGGAGGCGTGGGGCCCAGTTCGGATATTGTCGCCTTCAGCACGTTGTGCACACACGTCGGGGGCGATCTCAGCAAAATGGAAAAGACGTATCTGAAGGAGCACAAGATCTTGGGGCCCTGCCCCTTGCATCTGACGACGTTCGACCTCAGACGCCACGGGATGGTGGTCGCCGGCCACGCCACTCAGAGCCTGCCGCAGGTGGTGCTCGAATCGGATGGCAAAGATGTCTATGCGACCGGCATCCTGGGTCTGATTTACGGAAAGCACGACAGCGCTGATCCTCCCGAGCCAATTTAGCTTAGCCGGTGGGCGTGAGCCCACGGTTCCCCAAAAAACCGGCCGCTATCGCGGTCTGGCTGACAAAAGGAGAAAACCGAGATGGCAGCCGCATACGAACCCCAGAATAAGATTCCTCTGCCCCCGCCCGACGCCGAGGTGTTTACGACCTGCTGTGACTACTGCATCGTCGCCTGCGGCTACAAAGTCTATCGTTGGCCGGTCGGCAAGGAAGGCGGCCCCAAGGCGAACGAGAACGCGCTCAAGGCGGATTACCCCGTGCCGGCAAGCTCCGGCAAGTGGATTAGCCCCAACATGCACAACATTGTGCTAGTGGACGGCAAACAGCATCACGTCATCGTCATCCCCGATGCGGAAAGCAAGGTGGTCAACGTTGGCGGCACGCACAGCATCCGCGGCGGTTGCATCGCCCAGAAGTGCTACAACCCTAACACGCCCACGAAAGATCGCCTGCAATTCCCACAAATCCGCGTGGGTGACAAGCTGGTTCGGACGTCGTGGGAAGACGCTATCGAGATCATGGCGGAGGTCTCCAAGCACGTTATCAAGAACTACGGCGAGAACGCCTGGGCCCAAAAGCAGTTCTCCTATCAATATTTCGAGAACACCTACGCGCTGACCAAGCTGGCGTTTCGCCATATCGAAACGGTGGCCTTCGCTTTCCACGACAACCCGTCCAACGCAGAGGACACGCCTGGCTGGCGGGACATGGGTTTCGACAACTTCGCGGCGTCCTATGAGGACTTCTCATTGGCCGACACGTTGTTCATTTCGGGAACTGACCCTTACGAGACGAAGACGGTTCTCTTCCAGTCGTGGATCATGAAGGGCGTCGAGCAGCGAGGGACGAAGCTGATCTTTGTAGTTCCGCGCAAGACGACAGGGGTTGCTTTCGCCGAATCGAGGGGCGGGCTGCACCTGGACCTCATTCCCGGCACGGACACCGTGCTGCACATGGCGATCATTCGCGTCATCCTGGAAAATGGCTGGGAAGATAAGGAATGGATCGAGAAGTTCACCGCCAGCAAATGGGAGCAGGACAGCGGCTTCGGCCGGGGTATCCGCGACACCGGCTGGCAGTGGCGAACCACTTGGGGCAAGTTGCAAGGAAACGACTTTGGCCAGTACCGAGAATGGCTGCTCAGTCAAAAAGAGTCCGAACTCGACGAAGCCTCGAGGATCACGGGCGTCGCCAAAGAGAAGATCGTGCGGGCGGCCGAGTTGATGGCCAAACCGCGCGCCGACGGCACGCGACCCAAAACCACTCTTGGCATGGAGAAAGGCAACTACTGGTCGAACAATTACCTCAACACCGCCTCGCTCGGGATGCTCGGAGTCTGTTGCGGCGCGGGTAACCGCCCCGGCCAGATGATTTCGCGATTGGGCGGCCACCAGCGCGGCGGAATTAAGGGTGGCCTTTATAACATCGCCAAGTCGCCCGAAAAGTATCCCGGCCGACGGCGTAAGCCATTGGACCTCGACCGTTGGGTTGAGGCGGGCCACGTTCGTTTTGCGTACGTGGTGGGCTGCACTTGGACCACAGCCATGACTGGTTCGCAGTCGTTGGCGTCCACGTTGGAGAAGCTAACCAGGGGAAACCCCCATCAGTTGACGAGCACCGACAAAGCCGCGGCTATCGAGACTTTCAAAAAGCGCGTTGACAGCGGCGGTACGATGCTGGTTCATCAGGACATCTACCTGAGAGACCCGATCGGATCGGTCATCGCCGACATCGTTCTGCCGGCCGCCACGTGGGGAGAAGTCGACTTTGCCCGCGCCAACGGCGAGCGCCGATTGCGGCTCTATTCGAAGTTCTACGATCCGCCCGGTGAATCCAAACCCGACTGGCAGATCGTGGCCATGTTCGCCAAGGCGATGGGGTTCGAAGGCTTCGACTGGAAAGACTCCAACGATGTCTTCGAGGAAGCGGCCCGCTTCACTCGTGGAAGCCGCAAGGATTACCTCCCGCTGGTCTGGCTCGCCAAGAACAAGGGAGTCAAGTCGCACGAATTGCTGCGAGCCTATGGCACGCACGGAATTCAGGGGCCGATCCGATATCAGGACGGCGAGTTGATTGGCACCAAGCGGCTGCACGACGCCACCGTCAAACTCCCGGAAACCGGGCCGCAAGGACCGACGATCCACTCCAAGATCATGTCCGCCTTCAACACCCAGAGCGGCAAGGTCAATATTCAGAAGTCGCCCTGGGACATCTTCTCGGACTTCTTTGAGTGGCAAAGTCCCAAGGAAGAGGACGGCGAGTTGTGGGTCACCAACGGCCGCGTCAACGAGATCTGGCAGTCGGGTTTCGACGACATCGAGCGCCGGCCTTATATCATCGATCGCTGGCCCGCCAACTTCCTTGAGATTCATCCCGATGACGCCAAGGCGCGTGGGATCGAGAGCGGCGACGAAGTTCGGGCGTTCAGCGACCGAGTGCCCGTGCAGGTCAGCGGCTTCCAGGGCGTCCGCGGCGCGGGCAAGCTGGACGGTGACTTCTCCTTCACCACGCTGTTGAAGAACGGCCACATCAAACTCGAGAGTGGCAGCGTGTCGGCCGTCGCGATTGTGACGCCCGCCGTAAAGAAGGGCGTCTCGTTCATGTTTAACTTGCACACGAAGGATCCCGCCAACAGCTTGGCCCCGCGAGTCCCCGATCCGCTCAGCGACAACTACCGTTACAAACTCGGCGTTGGCAAGGTCGAGAGAGTGGGCGAGTCGCCCTATAAGAAGTCGTTTGAGCAGATGAGTTTCGGTCGCCGAGACTTGGTCTGGGAATCCGATGGTGGAGACGCCAACGCGTAGATAAGGAACAGGTAACGGCACAACACGAAACTGGACGACACTTATGATTGCGCGCAAGCAACTCATTCGCATTGTGATACTCTGCTTGGTGGCACTCTATTCAGTGTCCACAAGCGCCCAGGATGGTGATCCAGTTCGCGGCCAGAAGCTGTTCCGAAATCTCGGTTGCCAGACGTGTCACACGGTCCGCGGAGTGGGCGGTCCGAGTGGCTCGGGTGGGGCGACCGAAACCAAAGCGCCCGACTTGGCCGTGTCGCCCGAAGGTGGACCCTTCTTTGGCTCAACGGTCGAACTGTCCGACGGCCAGAAGGTCGAGGTGACCGACGCCTATCTATTGGACTCGATCACCAAACCGGCCGCCGCGGTCGTGATTGATCACGAGACCGGCCGACCCTATCCGGCCGACAAGATGCCCGACCGGTTTAAGCATCTGCCTCCGCAAGATCTGGCTTCACTGGTGACCTACATCAAGTCGCTCTCCGGCGTCGTCGGCGGCGGGGCGACAGCGGACCCAACGGTGTCGCCGGGGCCGGAGTTGGGCGGCGTCACCGACCACGGCTCAGCCGAGTCGCTGTTCTGGATCTGGGCCGTTCTCGCCGCCTGCACTTCTGTGGTGGCGTTGGCGAGTATCGTCAAGATGTCGCGCACGATCTCCTGGCCCTGGATCGGCGGGATCGTCTCGGTCCCAGTCTTGGGAGCGGTAGCGGGACTTTTCATCGCCCATCATGGCGGTGGCGGAGCGGAAAGGGAGATCGCCATCACAGCTCGGCAGTTCGCTTACGATCCACCGATCATCAACGTCAACAGGGGCGACCGCGTCACCATCACGTTGACAAGCACCGACGTACTTCACGGCTTGTACATTGACGGCTACGGCATCGACAAGGAGATTCGCCCCGGCGAAAAGGTCCGGTTCAGCTTTACCGCCAACAAACCCGGCAAGTTCCCTTATCGTTGCTCGCACACCTGTGGAGTATTCCATCCGTTCATGATCGGCAACCTGATCGTCAGCCCGAATTACCTTTTCCACGCCTCGGTCGGTCTTTGTTTTGGATTGGGACTCGCGACGTTTCTCTACATTGCGAACAAAAAGGAGTGACTCGGTGCCATCCAAGAACTTTGACGAGTTGACTCCCCAAGAGACCTTGATGTTGGCCGTCGACGTCGAGGAGTCGAACGGGAGTCGGCTGCGCACCCTGGCCGAACTCTTCGCGGACTATGCACCTGACGCGGCCGCGTTGTTTTCCGAGATGGCTGACGAAGAAGACCTGCACGCCGAACAACTCAAGGTGGCGTTCGAGCGGCGATTCGGGGAGTTAGGTCAAGCGGTCGCCGAAAGCAGCGTGAACGTAGTCGTTGAGGCGCACGACCTCGACGATGGAGAGCACATGGTGTTCGACGACATCGATCTGCGTCGAGCGTTGGAGATAGTCCTCAAGGCCGAGAAGCACGCTGAAGCTTTCTACCGGGGGGCGCTGGATGCGGCAACCGATCCCGAGCTGGGAGAGCTCTACCGGCAATTGGCGGAATTCGAGGACGGGCATGTGCAGTGGATTGAGGCGCGTCTTGCTTCGTTGGGAGATTCGGCATGAGTGACGAGAACCAGGGCCCAACTTCTAGCGGGACGTCCGATCCGTCTAAGATGAGCGTCTCAGACATGTTGGCGGCGGCTCGCGCGGATCAAGCCGAGCCCGCCTCCAAAACGGCGGCGGAGAAGACCGTGTCGCCGCCCAAGAAGAAGCCGCCCGGCGGCCCGAAAAGTAAAACCGCATTGCCCGACCAACCGACCGGTTGGCGAGTCAATCTGTTCAAAGTGGTCCCTCTCCTGAAGTGGGCTTCGAAACTGAGGAGTTTTCAGTTCCTTCTGGTCCTGCCGAACGTGTTGGTCTTCTATCTGTTCTTCGTGGCGGCTTTGTACGGCCACCCCGTGGGAAACCAGAACATACTGATCATGATCGTCTGGATCCTGTGGTGGTTCCTGCTAATCGTATTCCTGGTGCCCTTCGGCTCGCGCGTCTGGTGTACTGTCTGCCCGCTGCCTTTCTTTGGCGATTGGATCCAGCGACGAGAGCTGGTGCGAGTGAGGCCTGGAAAGACGGGCGCGTTCAAGAACGAGATGCACGGCGGAGCCAAGCCCTGGCCCAAGAAGCTCCGCAACATCTGGCTGCAGAACATTGGCTTCCTGGCCATGGCTCTGTTCAGCGCGCTGCTGGTGACGCGGCCGATCGCGAGCTTCGTTGCTTTTATCATCATGGTTGGAGCCGCCACGGGCTTCGCCATGATTTGGCGCCTCCGCAGCTTTTGCAACTACCTCTGCCCGATCAGCGGCTTCTTGAGCCTCTACTCGATGGCCGCCACCGTCGAATTGCGTTCGGAGTCAAAGGATGTCTGTCTCAAGTGCAAAGACAAGGCTTGCTTGACTGGCAGCGAGGATGGATGGGCCTGCCCTTGGGGCGTCTACATGGCGAAACTCGACCGCAACAACTACTGCGGTCTGTGTATGGAGTGCGTCAAGAGTTGTCCGCACGACAACATCTCGCTGTTCGCCCGTCCGTTCGGCGCTGACGTCCACTTGAAGCACTACGACGAGGCTTGGAAGGCGTTCATCATGACGGTCCTGGCGATGGTCTACTCGATCACGCTGTTGGGGCCATACGGTTGGGTGAAAGATCTGGCCAACGTGACATGGACAGGTGACGTCCGTGGATTCATCGGCTATTCAATCTGCATCATCCTCGCTTGTCTGGTGGTGTTGCCGCTGGTTCATCTGATCGCGGTCTTCTCGGGCAGTTTGTTGGCCGGTAGGAAAAGAGTCCCGCTCAAGAAGCTCTTCATCGGCTACGCCTACACACTCGTACCGGTGGGGCTGCTCGCTTGGATCGCCTTCAGTTTTCCTCTCATGATGGTCAACGGATCGTACGTCCTGCAGGTCGTCTCCGATCCGATGGGTTGGGGGTGGAACTTGTTGGGCACGGCCGAGTTCCCATGGACGCCTGTGCTGCCCGAGGTCGTGCCGTACATCCAGACGCTGATCCTGATGATCGGGCTGCTGTTTGCCATTTTGAAAGGTTACGAGGTGGCTCGGTCGCTGTATGAGGATCGGCGAGCCGCGTTGAGGAGCTTCGCCCCGGTCACGGTCTACTTGTGCGCCCTGACGTGCGTGTACCTGTTGTTTTTCACGGCATGAGGTCTTTGCGGAAAGCTGGACGATGTTCGACAAGTTCATGACGAAGCTGGCGACGTTTATCGACTGGAGCGCCACAAAGCTGGCCCTCCTCTCGGTAATCGCAACCTTCGCCGGCGTTCCACTCGCGCTTTGGTTGTACGACTCCGTCTATCTTCCATCGCAGGAGCCGGCGGACGCCAAGGTCTTCACGCTGTATTGGAGCGGCACTCAAGGCATCTCGCAGAAACGGATTAACGGAACAAACTACTGGCGAACGGAATTCGACAAGCTTGAGAAGGGAGATCTCCAAGTCAATCAAGGGGATCGCGTTGTCTTCCGGCTCATCAGCGCCGATGTCCACCACGGTTTCGCGATGCCCGCGTTCGGGCTGGGGATCGCCGACACAATCCTCATCAAACCGGGCGACATCACCAGGGTGGAATTCGTCGCCGACAAGGTGTCTCCGCCGGAAGGTTTCAGGTTCTTCTGCACCATCATGTGCGGTAAGAAAGAGATCCATGACAAGATGGAGGGTTTCCTGGACGTGTTGCCCGCGAACACAAACTCAGTCGCCTCGGCGGACGCGAAGGTCGAGGTCGAGAGATCGGCTGCCGTCCCTACGGCGACAAACCTCGACGGGGTCTCCCTGATTGACCGCGACGCTGAGACGTTCAGGTTCGACAGTCTTCGCGGTCGTGTTTGGGTGGCCAGCTTTTTCTTCACGAGTTGCCCGTCGGGTTGCCTGAAAATGAATCGGGAGATCGCCAAGTTGCAGCACGAGTTTGGCGAACACGACGTGAAGTTTGTGAGCATCACTTGCGACCCCGAGACGGATACGCCGGAGATCCTCAAGACCTACTCCGAGAGCTTTCAAGCTGACGCGAAGCGGTGGGTTTTCTTGACCGGCGACTTGGAGAGAATCCTGGACATCGGAAGCGGCTCGTTCAAACTGCCGATCGCGGCGAAAACTCACAGTACACATCTCGTCCTGGTGGATCGCCACGGCATGATACGCGACACCTACAGGGCCTTGGACGCCGAGCACATCACGCGTCTGAAGAGACAGCTTGCCAAAGTCCTGGCAGAAGGCGTTGAACCCGTCGCGACGCCCCCGGCCCCAAGCGTTTCAGCGCGGGACCAAGGTTGGGCCGACGGCAAACTGTGAACTCGCCGGCGGCGGTTGTGGCGTTGAGGATGTGAGGATGCGGGCTTACCTGGTTGGATTCCAGCGACCAACGGGAGCGGGCGAAGGAATATCGAGCGGCAGCTCGCTTTGTGTGTGGCACAGCCACTTGTGCGAAGGAGAAATATGACGCGACCGAGGGCCGAGTGCGGAATGGACGACGACGGAGGATTGTGGGCCGATTGCCCCGCGGGCGCGCTCGTCGCGATGGTTCAGGCGTCGCGAACCGCGCGGCGACAACGCCATATCGGTCGTATGGCAGGGCCCACAATTGGTCTGTTGCTTGTCCTGTTGTGGACCGGGTTTGTGATCACCAGGTCGCCGGTCGATCAAATCTCCTGTGCCGACGTGATCGACCGGTTTTTTGAATTCAGCGACAACCAACTCGACAGCGAACTATCTGGCCGGATTTCGCTCCATCTCGACAAGTGTCCGGAATGTCGTCACCGCTACGCGATGCTCTTATCCGGTGAAGACTCCCGATGAAACCTACCTTCAACTGTTTCCCGCGCAGCGCCACCGGAATCTCGCACTTGGTGTCGAGGCATGGGGGAGCGTCTCGCGAAATCATCTTGCTTTTGTTGGAACCCACAAGGAGTTAAGTCAATGATCAGATTTCTCGCAAAGTTCGTCCTACTCGGCGCTGTCGCGACTCTCGTTTGCGGCTGTGGTGGCGACACCACAGACCCGCCTGCCGAGAATGGCGCGGAATCCAACGCCGAGGTAACGCCGGTTGCCTTTGCCGGACAAAAGCTTTGCCTCGCCTGCGGCGAAGCCTTCGCAAAGGATGAAGAACACACCTGCAGCACCGACGGTGAAAAATGCGGCGACTGTGGCCGCATCAAGGGTTCTGCGTTGTGCTGCGTCGACGTGAAGAGCGACGACCCCAACGTGACGGCGATCTGCGGCAGTTGCGGCCAGTTCGCTGGGTCGGAGGCCTGTTGCAAGGAAGGCGCCGCCGCGTGCGACAAATGCGGTCTCCACAAAGGCGCGCCCGCCTGCTGCAAACTGGACCACAAACACGACCACGACCACAAACACGAGTAAGGCAACCGCGAATGCGGGGGCGCGCGGAGACGTCACGGACTTGGCCGTGGCGTCTCGCGTTGATCCCAGTCAGCACCCAGCAGAACAATCCACTGCTGGTGTCCGGCTCATGTTCGGCACGTGGTTTTCAGCAGGAAACCGCGCGGTCCGCTGCGACTTTGAGTGCCTGCGTGGCGCGACCGCCGCCGGTTCGTCGGAATCCGGTTGAGAGGGCTTGTGCAGGAAGGTCGCGGAAATGTGAAGTGGGCGACACGGGATTCGAACCTGTGACCTCCGCCGTGTGAAGACGGCGCTCTAACCAACTGAGCTAGTCGCCCAAAACATGGTGCGAGTATAGTCGATCGCCAATTGAATTGAATAGCGGTCGTGTCGACGTCATGTGGACGAGAGACACTCGTGTCCAAGACGGGTTCGCGAGTGATGTATGGTACGCGGCCCGCGAAGAAACGGCGGGGTGAAGCGCCAACTCGCCGCGCTCGTCTGTTGTCGCCGCAAAAAAAGAGCCTGCGCCTAGTTGGCGCGGGCCGTTCGTTCGTGCGTGGGCGGCCTGTTGAGCTAGCCGGCCGATTTCTCTTGCGGTTCCGCCGGCGGCGGTTCGAACTTGGGAGCCGTCGCCTCGTCGTAGTCGTCGTGGTCGTACGCGCTTGATCCGCTGTGCTGATTGTTCGACGCTGCGTAGTCGCTTTGGTCCATCGTCGACTGAATCTCAGTCAGCCCTTTCTTGAATTCCTTGTAGCTGGTGCCGAGAGACCGGGCGACTTCGGGCAGCTTCTTGCCGAACAGCAATACGGCCACCACGCCGACGATCATTAACTCTTGAAATCCTAATCCAAACATGGTGATTTCACCTTTGTCGCCGCGGGCTGGCGCGCGGCGACGCGAAGAGGAGAGAAGGTTGTTTGCGGGCAAACGATCGACAGCTACTCTTGTGGCTTGTCGTTTTGAATCGCTTGCTCGAACTCTTCCTCAACGCCGTGAACGCCCTTCTTGAATTCGGTCACACCGCGTCCCAGATTGCGCATCAAACTGGGAAGCCGGCTGCCAAACAAGAGAAGTGCGATACCGAGGATGATTGCCAGCTCAAATGGTCCTGGCATTCCAATGGCAAAGAGTGTCATCATTGATTCGCTCTCGCTAAATGGGGTGGGACTTTGAGCGGCGAAAGCGGGCGTCCAACCCGGGTGGGTGGAGCCGGAACCAACTCATTTAAGGTCTATCGGCGGAAGGGGTTCCGCCGGAACATTGGAACTCGAGGGGATGGCCCACAAGTTACGGGTTTATTCTACTGACGGGCCCGCTCATGTCAAACCGAACCGCTTGTGGGACAAGCCGGTTGGACGTCGCAAGTCGTGCTTGGCAAACGACGTACGCAGGCAATCGCGGCGAGCGTTCCCGGTTCGCCGGCTCGCCATCTGCGCCCCCGCCGGCGGCGCCCCTAGTCTCGCGACCGCAGCCGGGAACCCGTTCTGGCCGCGTCTGGGTTCAGCACGGGCAAGTAGCGATAATAGGCCTCCAAGCAGAGTGTGGCCATCGCCGTACTGTAGACGCGACCGCCGTATCCACCCCAGCGGCTCGTCGGATCCCAGCTGCCCCGTTCGACACCGGTCGCTCGTTGCGTCCGGCTCAACTCGGCTCGCATCGCACGGTTCCAATTCTCCCAGTCGTCTCCCTGGACCTGCATCAGGGCGATCGTCGCGTAGTACCAGTAGTAAAGATTGAACTCGCCATCTCCCGGTCGCTCTTCATTGATGTACGACACAGCCTCACGGGTCGCTCCGTTTGAGTTGTCAAGATCGAGGAGCAGGCGGCACGTCAGGCCCTCGGCCGTCATCGGTCGCGACGGGCGATCGGTGGGGCGGTAGCTGGCCAGTCCGCCGGCGCGGCCGCCGGAGACGCTCCGCATGAAACGCTCCATGCCGTGTCGAACGGATGAGGGGATTTCGATGCCCGCCGCATCCGCGCTGCGGATGACAAGCGCTTGCCAGCCGAACTGGCTGAGATCGCAGATCTCGTCGCCCGGCGCGTAACGCCAGCCGCCGGTAATCGGATGCTGGGCGTCGAGTGTGAACTGTACGGCGCGCTCCACTGCGACGAGCAGATCGCGGTCGCCGGTCAACGCGTACGCTTCGGTCAGTGCGAGCGCAGCCATGCCGTGACAGTACATCCGGGCGTACAGTTTGGCTTCGCCGGAAAGGTCGCCGTTGGGCCGTTGCCGCTGTTGCAGGAAGCGGATCCCTTTGAGAACGACTCGGCGATGCGGTCCTTCCAGGTGCGTGTCGCCATGGGCCATGAACGCCAGCAAGGCCAACCCGGAGACACCCGTGTCGGCGTTGGCTCCCGCTCCGTCGCGGGCGTGACCGGCCAGTTGGTCCTGCCGTCCAGTTCCGCCGCCAAACGCGCGGGCGGACCAGCTGCCGTCGGCCGCTTGATTGGCGGCCAGCCAGGCGAGCGCTTCCGCCACGGCTTGTTCAGTGCGGCGGTCGCCACCGTACTTTTGCAGCATCTGTCGCCGGTCGCGGAAGCGGCCTTGATAGATCGGAGGCAGCGGCTTGCCGTCGCCCAGCCGCCGCGGCGCGACGGCGCGGGTGGCCGCGACTGCCGCCGAGGCGGCCGCGTCCGATGACTGCTCGTCAGCCGCATCTGAGGTCGCCTGGCGACTGGCCGCGGTTGCGCCGTCGGGCTGGGAAGTGGCGACCGCGGTGGCTTGTGGAGATTCGATTCCAGTCGCCAAACGTCGTGCGACATCATTGCTCTGCAACAAGTTGTTGTCTGTCGTCTCGCGCGGGCGCGTGGCGACTGTCCGCATCAGCGACGGTTGCCGCTGAGCGAACGGCGCGCGGATAGACGCTTCGACCGGTTCCGGTGTCAGCGGCGATTCGGCCGGTGTGTCGAGCGGGTCAACGTCCTCGACAGGAGTGGCCGACACCTGCGCGTGGGGCAGTTGCGGCAGGTCGTTCTCCGGTGGCTCGACGTCCGGCGCGGTCAACCTGCCCCGCCCCACTTCCACCAATTGGGCGGGCGGAGCTTCGCCGATCAACGCCGGCGGGCTCGGTTGTTCGGGCATGGTGCGAGTTGTCTCGGTCGGCGCCAGGTCGGCGGGTCGTGACGCGGCCGCGTCGGGAGCCGACTGTTGGTCGATTTGAAAGGCGTTCCAAGGAGCCGGCGGCTCAGTTGTTTCCTCGCGCTTCAACGTAGAAGCTTCGTCCGGGGCGTCGAACTCGACGCTAATCTGCACGACGGATTCCTGTTTGCCGCGAGGGGCGTCGAAGACCAGGTGCGTGGCGTACATGTGGCCGAAGAGCAGCAAGTGCGCGAACACGGAGAGAGCCACACATTTTGAGACGGGCTTCGCCTGGCCGAAGCGGGTCCGCATCAAGATCAATAGCGTGACGGTCAGGACGGCGAGCCCGACCCACAACGCGACGCCGATCGCGCGACTGTCAAACAGGCCCGCCAAACTGAACTCGGCGATCAAGTTCGGTGTCCACCCCCATGACATGGTTATGGCGTCCTCCGCGCGACACGGACTGAGACACCCATCTTGCGAACGCCGGACTCCTCGCACGCCGCCAGGACGCGGGAGACGAGTTCGTGAGTCGCTTGACCGTCGCCGCGGACAATGACGCCTAGATCGGCGTACTGGGCCCGCGCCGACGCCAGGTGTTGTTTCAGCTGCGCGAGCGTCACGGGGCGGTCGTCGAGATCGATTGAGCCGTTGCGATAGACGTTGATGACTCGTTTCTCAGGTGCCGGCGAGAGCGTTGAATCGGTGCGGACAGTCGGCACCTCCAAGGCGATCTTGCGTTCCATCTCGGTGAACTTGGTGCCCACCATGAAGAAGATGATCAGCAGGAAGACGATGTCGATCATTGGTGTCAGGTTGAGCGACGTCTCTTCGTCGCGGTGAGTTTTCAGCGGCATGGCGGTCCCTCGCTGCCCTGGCGATCGCGTGTGAGCTAGGCGGCCTTCTTGCGCGACGAGCGCTTGCCGCGGCCGGTCGTTTGACCAGCCGACTCGTCGGCGTCGTCCCGTTCGTCTCGATCGGGACGCCAGGCGTCGGCAGCGATCAAGCTGACAAGCTCCTGGCCCAATCCGTCAATCTCCATGATCAGGCGATCGACGCGACTGACAAAGTAGAGGTAAGCGATGAACGCCGGGATGGCGACGCTCAGCCCCGCTGCGGTGGTCAACAGCGCCTGTGAGATGCCGGCGGCGAGCAGTTCGGGCCGCCCCATGGCGTCCGCCGTGGCGATCGCGTTGAAGGCGCTGATCATTCCCAGCACGGTGCCCAGCAGCCCCAGCAGGGGAGTCACCGTGGCGACGCCGTTGAACAGTCTCAAGTAACGTCGCAAGCTATTTGTCGTCCGCTCGCCCTGGTCCAAGATGGCCTGCTCGACTTCGACCGAACTCCGCCCCCACTTCTTGATCGCGGCTCCGAACACTTCGGCGACCGGGCTGTTGTTCTGTTCACACAGCTCCACCGCGCGCTCCCGATTCAATTGCCGATCCTGCAATTGCTTGAGAAACCGTTTGACGAAGGGGCGAGGTATGACGCGGCCGCGGCGGAGCGCGATCGCCCGCTCAAAGATGAACGCCATGAGGATCAGCGAGCATCCGGCGATCGGCAACATCAGCACGCCGCCGTCGCGAATGACCTGCAGCACGTTCTTGGTTGGGATCGGAATCTCTTCTTCGGCCGCCGCCGAGACCTGGTCGCCAGCCGCCGGCTCGACGCGGATCGCCGCGCCGTCGATGGAGTCCTCCGCCCGACTGAGCGCCGGAGCCGACCAGCAACAGGCCAGCACCGCGGCGGCGAGGATCGCGATTGCCGCGAGTCGCCCGACGGGAAGATTGGATAGATTGTGCCCCATGATCGACTCTCCTTAGGACGCGCGCCCACTTCGCGAAGCTAGTCGAGCTCGCTCGGTGGCGACGTGCAGGCGGCGCTTGGCGTCGGCCGCGTATGGACTGTTCGAAAAATCCTCAACGACTTCGCGGTAGAGGTCGATGGCGCGACTCCACTCGCCCTTCATTTCGTGACACTTGCCGGCCTGCAGGAGGGCCGCGGCGCGCCAACGGGGATGCCGCAGCACGCGATGGTAGGCGCGAATCGCCCGCTCGTATTTGTCTTGGTGGAAGTAGGTTTCGCCGATCATCCATTGAGCCATCGAAGCGGTCTCGGTCTGGCTCCCCGCCGGCGATTGCACGACTCGTCGGTAGGCTTCGCGAGCCGCCTCGAATTCGGCGCGGCTGCCCAGGCAGCGACCTATCAAATAGTCGACTTCGTATTGCTGCCGGAAGTCGGGGAATCGCTTGGCGATACCCTTCGCGATCTTGTGCGCTTCGGTCCACCTCTTCTGCTGGGCCAACGCTTGCGCCTGGCGCAGCGGGGCCATCGCCAACCAGGACGAGTCGCGACCTTGGGTCTGCACGACCAGACGCGCGAACTGCCGCTCGGCCTGCTCGTAATCACCCTGTCGGTAGACCGCTTCGGCTAGCCAGAATTGAGCCGCTGACGCCAGGTCGTGCGTCGGATGGTCGGCCAGCAGCCGCCGCATCGGAGCCGAAACGTCCGTCCACCGGCTTTGCTTAGCCGCGATTTGGCCCTGCAGGTAGAGCGCGTGTGGGGCGACGTGTTCGGGCACATCTTCCCGAGCGAAGAACTGTTGCAAGTAGTCGGCCGCCGCCGTGAATTCGCGACGTTGTGCGCGCCGTTCGGCGATGCGGAACAGTGAGTCCGCCGCGTACCGGCTGCCGATGTCCCGGGCGACTAGCGCGAACTGCTCATCCGCTTTCTCGGACTCGCCTTGTTCTTTCAATATCCACGCCAGCTGATAGCGGGCTGCATCGATGTTCGCCGCCGTGGGGTGCTTGACCAGCACATCTTCGAGCAGCCGTCGCGCCTCGCGAGTTTGTTTTAGCTGACCGTGCAGCTGAGCTGCTGCGATGATCGCCGCCGCTGCGTGCTTGGTGTCCGCGTAGTCCTTTCTCACCATCGCGTACATGGCCAACGCCGGATCAAACTGCTGCATTCGCTCCAACGTCCGAGCTCTCATGAAGGCGGACTCGGCCGCCAGCGGATGGTTGGGGTAACGATTGAGCAGTTCTTCGAACGCGGCGGCGGATGCGGCCAAGTCGTCGTTGTCGAGATGGGTCCACGCCAAGCCGGCGATTCCCTGCGCGGCCGTATCCGCGTCGGCGTGAGCCGACATCCAGAGGTAGACGCCCCGCGCGTAACGCGGCCGCTCGGCTCGGTAGAAGGTCTCCGCCACGAAGCTCGCCACCGTCGTCAACTCGACCGCGTCCGGGTAAATGTCGATCAGCGCGCCCCACGTGTCGTAGGCGGCTTCGTATTGGCCCGTTTCAGCCAACGCGATTGCCAACTGAGCTCGCATCCGCGCGGCGTCGGGAGTGGTCGAGAACCTCTCGGCGTACGCACGCAACGGGGCGACCGCGTCCGCGTGGCGTTTCAGTCCGACCAGCGCAGAAGCTCGCGCCACCAGCACTCCGGCGGCGACGGCGTTGTCGAGTTGTTCGAGGTCGAGGTCCGCCAGTAACCGCAGGGCCGCCGTGTAGTGCCGCTGCTGGAGTTCCGCCAACGCCAACTGGTATCGGTCAGCGGGAGCGGCGTCCTGACGAGTCGGTTCGAGAACGGCGGCGGCGCGGCGGGATTCACCCGTGGCGATGAGCATCTGCGCGACACCGCGTCGGGCCGGCGGCAGGTGGGGGCTGTCCGGATGGTTGGCGGCCAATTGGTTGAGTAATGCGACCGCTCGGTTTCCGTTCTCCGCAGCGACGGCGAGCAGCACTTGTTCGGCGATTGCTTCGTCCGCCCACTCGCTTTCAGGCCACGCGCGGGCGACACTCGCGAACCAATCGGTCGCCGCGTCGGAATCCCCGCTGCGTTTGTGGGAGACGGCGGCTGCGAAGCGAACTGTCAGAGCGAGCGAGTCCGTCTGGGGAACCGCTTCGGCGAGAGGTCCGAGCACGGCGGCCGCCTCAGTCCAGCGGTCCTGGTCACTCATCAGCTGACCGAGGCGGTAGACAGCTTGGGTGCGCAGGTGGCTCGCCGGCCACTCCGATTGAAATCTGCTCAGGGCCTTCTCGGCCTCTGCTGGGTCGTTCTCGATTAGCAACATGGCGGATGCGAAGACGGCCCGATCCTGAAGCGGTCCCGCGCGGTCGGCGACGAAGCCGTAGAACCGCAGCGCCTCGGTAATCTGCCCCTGTTGCTCACTCGCCTTGCCGAGTCCGAATCGGCACTCGTCGGCGAACGGACCACCGGCGAAACGATCCAACGCGTCAATAAAGTGCGCTTGGGCTTGAGCCACGTCATTGCGGCTCAACGCGATCTGGCCCAAGTAAGGTACGGCCAACGCGCACCACTCGTCCGCGCGGTGGTCGCTGACAAATCGCGTCAGGTGCTTCTCGGCAGCGGCCAAGTTGCCCGCCAAGTAGGCGCTCTCCCCGGCGCGGAAGGACGCCTGGCGAGCATGGCGGTGGAGGCCTCGCTGTTCGAGATACGCGACATATTGGTCGTGAGCCTGGGCGTAGTCGGCGACTTGAAGAAGGGCCTCGCCGTAGAAGAACCGCGCGTCCAGACTGCGCCGGTGATCGGGGAAGTCGTCGAGGAACCGTTTCAGTTCCTCGGCGGCCAGTTCCCAACGGCCGCTCGAGTAATGTCTCGCAGCGACGGCGTAAACGTCGTCGGCCTGGTCGGCTCGCGCCGCGCCGACGGTGGCAACCAGCGACGCGATGATGACGACGAGGAAGGAGAGTTGCTTGATGTACATCCTGTACCCAACTTGGAGCGCGCTGATTCCACTTCAGCACCGGCCACCCGATGGCCCACGGCGCGTCGAGAGCGCTGTGTAGAGCCTCCAACACACATCGCCTGTATCGGCCCCCTTCACACTTGGCGCTGAGCAAAATTGGGGAGCGCCGACTGGAGCGGCGAGGGAGGTTGGGAGGGCTGGGGAGAACTGCGCCGGCGGACGCCGTCGCTCACTGGTTTAAGGCTCGCCGAGCCAGCCGAGCTGTTCTGGGATCGTCGTCGCTGGCAGCCTGTTGGAGCGATTGATGGGCGGCTGCGTTGATCGGGATTCTGCCCAACGCCCAAGCGATCCGAGCGCGGACGGCTTGTCGCGGATGCTGGTTAAGGCCGCGAGCGAGCCGGTTGACCGTTTCCTCGCCACAGGCGTCGCCGGCGCGTCCGAGGAGAGTTGCCGCCCAATAGGCGGCGTCGGAATCCAGAGTCAACATTTGGGCGATCTCCGCCAAGTCGCCCTGGTCGGGAGGGCCCATGTTCTCGATCGCTTCGACCACCCATTCCCGCACCTCGTCGCTCTCGTCCGCCGCGCCCGCAATCAATGGGATCGCGGCCGCTCTGGCGGCGTTGCTGTCGTTCGCCAGCCACTGGGCGGCGGCCAAGCGCAGCGACACTCGCTCATCCGACAATTGGGCTATCGCGGTGGACTCGTCCATCCGGGCTGTTCCCTAGCGCGAATCCCTAGCGCGAATCGCCCGGTCGAGCGGCGACGCGCCGAACGGCCTCGTTCGGCGTGAACTCAGCCCAGACCGGCAGATGGTCCGAGATCGCCAACGCCTGATCGGAGGAGAGGCTCAGTTGCTTCTGAAGATCGACGATGCCCCAGGCTCCAGTGAACTCGCTGGTTTCCGCTTGCGTGAAGAGAATGTTGTCGTAGGACTTGGTGCGTCGAGTGTTGGTCGGCTCGCCGTGAACAATCCAGGTGATTCCGGGTACATCGCCCAGCCGGCCCAGCTTCTTTTCGCTCACATTCACGTCGCCGAGTAGGATCACATCGTCATCGTAGTTGTCCGACTGCACCAACCTGAAGACATCGCCGAGCGCGTCTAATTCCGTGTCGGTCTCGTCGGGGTCGGTGTGAATGTTGATCAGCGTAAAGCGGAACGCCTCTTTCGTGGGCGGGCCCCGCACGCGAAACGTCGCCACCAGTGGTTCCCGGTGCAAGAGATCGTCAGGATCGGAAATCGTGTAGACCGAACCGGACTCAAGTTGAATCCGCTCGGTGTCGTACATGAAGACGTACTGTTCTTTACTGCTGGAGCGACCGAGCCGGGGACCGACGAGGTAGTCGTATTTGGCTCCCTTGGAGTTGGCCGCTGCGGCCAGCGACTCCATGACGCGAGCCTCCTTTGTTCGCAGCTCCTGAATCGCCACCACATCAAACTGGCGGATGATCAGACCCAGGTGGTCCATCACATCCGTTTTGCTGGCCTTGGTCGTCCCCAGGACTTGGATGTTGAAGGTGGCGATGCGAATCGCGTTTGACGCTGAGGTGGACGACGGCGTCGCCGTGGCCTCTTCACCAGATCGCGACTGACCGGAGTCGCCACCCGTTCCACCGGTTGGCTTGAGCTGGATATCGACTTTCCGCACCGGCTCGCCGTCGGACGAGGTTTGCATTTGGATCTCACAGCCGCAAAAGAGTGCAGCGGCCAGGAGAGAGATGAGCGTGCGGTGCATGGGAGCCTCCTTGCTGAGCGATCGGCGCGCATCCGTGGCGTGGGGCGGGGAGCATACTGAAGGGGGCGAGCGGGAAGAAGGCCGTTTTTCCAAGGATCGAGGCGTGGGGGGATTTTTTTTCGCCGGCCCGATTGACAGGGGGAGCCAACGAAATACAATAACCGTCGTTGTTGATAACGGGTCTCAGTATCTCATCGGGAGCCGGCCGGCGGAGCCGAGAGGTGGGATGGAGATTCGGGGCCGGAACAGAGGAGCCCTGCCAACAGCGAGCGCTTCACCAGCATGCACAGCACACATGCACAGCACACATGCACAGCACACAGTGCACATACACAGTGCACATACACATCGCGACAAGCGCATAGAAGCGGGGCGGTTGCCACCCGGAAAGCAACAACCGCCCCTGCGTCAAACACCACTTTCATGGAGTCAGACATGCCCAATTCTACTCCCCCTCGCCGCCCTGCCAAGTTGTTCGTTTCCACCGTTGAACGAAAACCTCCCAGCGCTGTTGCACCGACAACGCAACGGCCGATGCGAGCGGGCTTTACGTTGGTGGAGTTGCTTGTCGTGATCGCCATCATTGGGATCCTTGTCGCCCTGCTGCTGCCGGCCATTCAGGCGGCTCGCGAGGCCGCGCGACGGATGTCCTGCAGCAACAATCTGCGGCAATTCGGCGTCGCTTTGGCCAATTTTGAAACCCAGCGCGGTCGTTTTCCGGAGAGCTGGAAATGGGTGAATCCGGATGCGTCCGGCAACATCCATGGCTGGAGCGCTCAGGCTCAACTGCTGCCGTTCATCGAGCAGGTGGGGTTGATGGACAAGATCGACTTCAACTACGGCTATCAGATGGCGGCTCCCATTGAAGGCCCCAACGGGATCCTGATGCCGCTCAGCGCGGCTCGCGTGCCCGTCCTGCTCTGTCCGTCGGAGCCGAGAGATCAGGTCCGAATGAAGAACGGCCGCCGCGTGCACCATCCGCTTAACTACGCCATGAACGGCGGTGTGTTCTTTGTGTTCGACCCCGCCAGGAAGGACGTCGGCGCGGGGTCGTTCGTGCCGGCGTTTCCACTCAAGGCGGCTTCGATCAAGGATGGGCTGAGCAACACGATGGCGATGGGGGAGGTGAAGGCCTACAACCCCTACTTCCGCAATGCGGCGATCGGGGCGCCGCCGATGCCCACTGTGGCGGGCGACGTCTGTGCGCTGGGCGGTCAATTCAAGTCGACCACCGGTCACACGGAGTGGGTGGACGGTCGCATCCACCAGGCCGGCTTCACCACCACGTTCACGCCCAACACCGAAGTGCTCTGCAATATGGGCGGCGTTTGGTACGACGTGGACTGGACCAACCAGCAAGAGGGGAAATCGGCGACGGTGGCGACCTACGGGGTCGTCACCTCCCGCAGCCATCACCCACAAGGAGTCCAGACGTTGCTGATGGACGGATCGGTCCAGTTCATCGGCAACGGGGTCGACGCGGTCGTCTGGCGGGGCCTGTCGACGCGCGAGGGCGAAGAGGCGTTCGTTCTCCCGTAGGATCTTCTCCACGCAGGCTCGCCCGCCGACAACAAAAAAACGCCCGCAGACCGAGGTCAGCGGGCGTTTTCGGGTGCTGGCAAGGGAGGTCTAGAAGGGAGCCCCCGGGCCAGTATCGACGTTGCCCACGATATGCAGGTGGTTGTGGTCGATGTAGATGACTTCCATTTCCGCTTCGTCGCTCAGCGTGTGCGGCAGCGGCCAGCCGACGTGCGTGATCTTGCTGTAGTAGATCGTGCACTTGTAGTGAGCGTGGTGGAGTTGCGCCGGGCCGACGAGAGGGTAGAACCGGGGCGGATCCATGTAGTCGGCGATCTTGTCTTTGACGATTCGCACGTTGTTGATCTGGACTTCGTGGAAGAAAGGCAACCCACCTTGGATCGGGTTGGCCTTCTCGAAGGCTCGCATGACCTCGTCATCGCTGGGCGGGTCGAGCGCCACTGGAGCTCCGCCAGCCGTCACGGGACCCAGAATGGGCACCCGAGCGTAGCGGTCGTGAACATGGTGCTGGTCTTCTTCCAATTTCTGGAAGTACGGGCTTACCGGGATTGGAATCCCGAAGATTCCGGCATTGAGACCGGAGCTGATTCCGACGCATCCCGTCGATGCGAGAGCCGAGACCGCTAGCAGGAGAGCCAATGAGATTTGCCTGCGAGACATGGATTCTTCCTTGAACACGTCTGACCAGCGCCCTGGCCTGGTGGGATTGCAACGTCGATTCGACGGCCCTTTCCGTCGCTAGATCTACATATCGCGTCAAACTGGGCGAAACTTGCGGATAATTTCAATTACAACGAAAAAACGGGAAACTCGACATCCGCTTCGCGGAGATGGCCATCCGAGTCACCGTCCCTGCTCGGATCGCCCAAGAACAAAAAAAGCCTTCGCCCGAAGCCGGGCGAAGGCAGTGCTATCACGCTAACAAATCTCACAGGGAGTCTAGCGGGACTTGAAGTCGAGGAACCACCAACCGTCGTCCCACTCCAACGTCACTTTCCGCCAACCCAAGGGAACTTGTGGGTAGGGGTGGAACGGACCGATGTAGGGCCACGCGGACGGTGAGTACTGTTTGGGGTACGTCACCGCAGCGTAGTTGGGATGAGCCGCGTAGCTGGGCCACGCGTAGCCGGGCAATTGCGGATGGTCAAAACGAGCCGGCGTAACTGCCTGTCCCGTGCCGGGGGTGGTCATTGGCAAGGGGGTGTTGGCTGCGTACTGGGCTTGAGCCATGTGTTGGTATGGCATGTAGACCGGTACGTAGCGGATTTGCGGAGCCTGAGCCGGCTGGGCGGCGGGCTGCGGCGCGGCGGCCAACTGAGGTTCCGCCTTCACCGGAGCGGGCGCTGCCGAAGCGGGCGATGCCGGAGCGGCTTGCGCTGCTGGCGCCGGCTGAGCCGGCTGCGAAGAGGGCTGCTGGACCAACTTGGCCCGGCGGCTGCTGTCTTGGTTTGTCGACGCCGGATGGGCGACCAGAGGAGCTCGCTGCTCAGCGACAGGCTGCGTTTGCGGCGCGGTAATCACGATTCCGTTGACGACGCGGCGGACACCGCGAATTCGCCGAGCTACATCGAGTACGGAGTTGAGCTGCGATTCGTCGCTGACATAACCGGCCAGCACGACGTCGCCCTTTTCAACTTTCAGGTCGATGTTGAAGCCGCGGAGTTCACCGGATTGCTTGCGCTTTTGCAGCGCGTTGATCAGCTGTTCAGCGATCAGCTCGTCCGAGTAGGTGGGAGCTGGCGGAGCGGCCGTAGCTCGCTCGGCGGCAACCGGGGGCGCCGCCGTCTCAACTGGCTTCGCAGCCGTCTCAACGGGCTTCGGAGTCGGTCTGCTTGCCGGCTTGCTGGCCAGCTTCTGCGGCTGGGCCGGCTGGGCCGACTTGGGCGCCGCCGACTTGGCCGACTTGGCATCGTCCGCGGGCTCTGTCGCCACGGCCGGCTTGCCGTCGGTCTTTTTGGAAAACGCCTCGATGATTCCCTGCAGGAAGGACGGCTTATTTCCGGAATTGGAGACCGTTTTGGCCTTGCCT